>CAYODU010000010.1:0-25194 GCA_964402905.1 uncultured archaeon | reverse complement strand
TCTCTTCTTTTTAGTTGAACATCAATCTGAGCCCAAGAATTCTCCAGCTGTTTCAAAGTAGAAATCAAAGCATTGTATGTTAATACTACAAACAGAATAATTGCAATAATTACGACAACAACTATTATTGCTGTAATTGTTAATGGATCCATAAAAAACCTCCGATATTATTGTAGTATTTAAGTATTTAAAACTCTTCCCCCAACAATTCTTTAAAGTGATTATATGGGTTTAGGAGACGCACTAAGAAAAGCAATGGACAAAATTCAGGGTGCTGGAATAATAGACAAAAATACTGTAAAAGAAGTAATAAAAGAAATCCAACGAGCACTTATTTCAGCTAATGTTGATCCCACAACTGTTTTTGCTTTGTCAAAAAAAATAGAGGAAAAGGCTTTTGATGTTCCTCCAAAAAATATGAGTCAAAGAGAACACATAACAAAGGTCACTTATGATGGGCTAGTAGAAATGCTTGGAGGAAAAGAGGCTCCAAAGGAACCCAAAAAAATTCTTTTATGCGGATTATTTGGAACAGGAAAAACAACTGCCGCAGGAAAACTTGGTTTGTGGTACAAGAAAAGAGGAAAAAAAGTTGGAGTAATTGCAGCAGATAATTTTCGCCCAGCTGCATTTGAACAATTAGAAACAAATGCAAAGCAAGCAGGAATAAACTTTTTTGGAATAAAAAAAGAAAAGAATATTAAAAAAATTATTAAAGAAGGACTCATTGCACTAAAAGAAAATGATATCATTATCTGTGATTCGGCAGGAAGAAGCGGATTGGATGATGAATTAACAACAGAAATAAAAGAAATAGATAAGGCATTCAATCCTGAAGAAAAGTGGCTTGTTATTGGAGCAGATATTGGCAATCTAGCAAAAAAACAGGCACAAGCATTCCACAAAGCAGTCGGAATAAACGGAGTAATAATAACAAGAATGGATGGTTCAAGCAAAGGCGGCGGAGCACTTGTTGCATGCAACGAAACAGGGGCAAGCGTATACTTTATTTCAACAGGTGAAAAACAAAATGATTTTGAGGCATTTGATGCTAACAGATACCTCTCAAGAATAATGGGTTACGGAGACCTAGAAGGACTACTTGAAAAAGCTAAGGAAGCTGACCTGGAAAATATTAGTCCAGAAGAAATGCTAAAAGGAAATCTTAATTTTAAAGTATTTTACCAACAATTACAAGCAACAAAAAAAATGGGGCCACTAAGCAAAGTCGCTGAAATGCTTGGCTTGGGAGTAAAACTACCAAAAGAAGCGCTTGATATGGGACAAGAAAAAATGGATTCCTTCAAAATAATTATTGATTCAATGACAGAAAAAGAGAGACTAGAACCAGATCTATTGAATAGAGGTAGAATAGAAAGAATTGCACGCGGAGCAGGAAAAAAAGAAGAGGAAGTAAGAGAACTAATAAAACAATTCAAAAAAATGAAGAAAATGTTTAAAAAATTCAAAAACATTGCAAGTGAAAAAGCAATGAAAAAGATGGGCGAAAATGATCTTGGAAAACTAATGCAACAATTCCAAGGAAAAAAAGCAATGAAAAAGTTTAGGTTGAAATAGTTTTCAAATAAAACAAAAATATTAAAAACAAGCTAAAGCAAGAAAATAAAAACAAGTAATTCTATTCTCTTTTATGCTACAACTAATACAATCAGGAGTACTGTTTTTTGGGACGCTTGCGGGAAGCATTACTGATGCAAAAACCGGTTATATTTATGATTACATTACTTACCCCATAATTGTGCTGGGAATAATTCTTAGCGTTGTACAATTTTATTGGATTAACATTGCAAGCGCAGCAATAATATTTGCGTTGCTTTTTTTGTTTTACAAACTTGGGAAAATTGGTGGAGGCGATGTAAAATTATTTACTGGAATCGCACTGCTAAATCCTTTCAATGAAATTACTTTTCTTGTAACCCTATTCTTTTTTGCAGCAATAAGTTCATTGTTATTTTACTCTGTATTCTACCCAGTGAAATATTTTCGAACAGGAATAAAAATAAAAGAAGAAAAAAATGGAATAAGAAAAGCAATTATTCTTGGCGCAGCACTTGCTGCATATTTCTTGGTAATGCTTTACTCGGGTTTTATTAACGGGTACTTTGTTTTGTTTTTAGCTGTGCCTATTTTCTTTGGACTTGTGTTTTTTGCACTACAAAACGGAATAAGAAAAAACTTTTTTGAAAAAAAGATAAGTATTAATAAAATTGAAGAAGATGAATTAGTTTCTGAAAACAATTCAAAAAAAGTTATGCAAATTCTAAAAAATAAAAAACTTATTGGGAAAAAAGAAATCAAAATACTTAAAAAAAATAATGTAATGCAAATAATTGTTCTAAGAAATCTTCCAAAATTCGGACCGTTTATTTTTGTTGGAACAATTATTGCACTAGCAGTACCAAATTTCTCTTTAATGCTTTTCATTTAAAGCAACATTTTAAAAACAATTAAATTCAAAAGTAAGTATGAACGTACTTGTAACCGGTTCGAACGGATTTGTGGGAAGAGAACTTGTAACCCAGTTAAAAAATCTTAAGTACAATGTGTTTGAATTTGATCTGATTGATAAAAAAGATATTTTAAATAAAGAACACCTAAAGGAAGCGCTTAATGGAATTGACTGGGTTTTCCATATAGCAGCAATAGTAGAAAATAATAATCCAAAACTGTGGGAAATAAATGTTACTGGAACAAAAAATGTTATTGAAGAAGCGGCTAAAGCCAAAGTAAAAAAAGTAATCTTTTTGAGCACCACTGGAGTTTATGGAAAAACAAAAAAACTTGTTAACGAAAAAAGTGATGTGAAACCAGAAAATTCTTATGAAAAAAGCAAAGTTGAAGCAGAAAAAATAATTTTGGAGCACCAAGAAGAAATTAAAGTTTGCATAGCGAGAAGTGCTATGGTACTGGGTCCAAATGAGTACTGGAAAAAAACATTTCAAATGCTCAGAAAAAATTATCCCTTACCATGTAGTGGAAAAAATATGTTTCAAATAATTTATGTTAAAGATCTTGCACGGGCACTAATAACCATCGCCCAGAGTGGTGAAAACGGAGAAATTTATCTTGTCGCAGAAAAAGAAAGAAATACACTCAAGAATTTTTGTCTTGATGCAAAAGAAATTCTTGGCAAAAAAAGGAAAATTAGGTATGTTCCGTCTTTCATTGCAATTATTTTTGGAAAACTTTTAAAAATAAAAATACTTAACAAAGAAAATATAAGACACCTTTCAAAACAAAGAAAGTATGATATAGAAAAGATTGAGAAAATTGGTTTTAAACAAAAGTACAGTCAAAAAGAAGCTATTAATGAAACAATTGAAGAAATAAAAGAAATTGATTCACGACAGAAAATATAAAAAAACTAATTTTTTGATTTTGCGCCTTTTCTCACTGCTGCAACCATTTTACTTAAACGCAAAGAAACTTCTTTTTCCGAAACAGCTTTTTCTATTGCAGAGCCCACATGAACTATATCTGCTCCGCTTGAAATACAATCAAAAGCAAATTCGGGTGTTCTCACCCCACCAGCAACAAGCAACGGAATATCTATCGAAGATTTTGTTGCTTTAATCATCTCTTTTGGAACAGGTTTATCTGCTCCCCCACCAGATTCAAGAATAATTAATTTTGAACCCATATATTCGCCTGCAAGAGCATTTGCTGCAGCCAGATAAGAAAGATTTCTTGGTATTAATTGGGCTCTCCCCATAAAACCAACTGCTCTCCCCGGTTCAACAATAATATATGAAGTTGGAATAACTTCTAAACCCATTTTTTTTATTGGAAAAGATGCAGCGATTTGTGCACCAGAAATATAATACGGATCATTACTATTGAGCATTGACATAAAATAAGTTGCATCTGCAAGCTTTGACAAAGTAGCTATGTTACCCGGAAATAATATTGCGGGGATAGAACACTTATCCTTAATCGCAATTAAAGTATCATCAAGTATTTTTCCTTGGGCACCCAAACTACCACCCACAGCAATTGCTTTAGCCCCGGCATCTTCTGCTAATTTAGCTATTTTTCCTGCTTGCTCTGCACTTTGATTCGGTGGATCAATAACCAAGAAAAGGGAACCCGCTTCCTCTTTTAGCTGTGTAAGTAACTTTGAATATACCTTACCATCTTTCATAATAACCACAAATCTTAGAATAAAACAAGTATAAAAAAGTAATGTACCGGCAGGAAGTTTAAAAACAGTGGTGCCCAGAAAAACAGAACAAAATATAAAAAGTGTTTTACGTGAGAGTATGTTATGAAAGAACAAAAAACTGGTGAGATAATAGACAAAATATCCGAGAAAACAGGGAAAAGCGGAGAAGAAATACAAGCACTTATTGATATTAAAATAAAAAAATTTTCTGGATTACTTACTGAACAAGGCGCAGCATTTATGGTTCAAAAAGAACTCGGAGTAAAACAAGAAAATTCTGAGCAAATAAAAATAGTTGAGCTTACTGATGGGATGAAAGGAATTGAATTAAAGGGAAATATAAAAACTATTTTTCCAGTAAAGGAATTTGAAAAAAATGGAAAAAAAGGAAAACTACTTTCATTTATTTTGGGGGATGATACGGGCGAAACAAGAGTAACTCTTTGGAATGACCAAATAGATAAATATGATTTGACTAATGGAAGCGAAATAACAATCGAAAATGCTTTTGCATCAACCTACAACGACAAAAAACAAATCACTCTTGGCTTTAACGGAATAATAAATGTTTTAAATAAAAAAGTTGAGGAATTTAGCAAATTATCTGATCTAAAACCGGGCATGGGAACAGTAAATATTTATGGAAGATTACTAAGAAAATTTCCATGCAAAGAATTTGAAACCGGAGAAAGAAAAGGAAAACTATGTAATTTTCAATTTGGTGATGAAACCGCATTACTAAGAGCAACAGCATGGAATGATAAAGCTGATGAAATAGCACACTACAATGAAGGAGACGTAATTGAGATAAAAAATGCTTACACAAAAAAAGGTTTGTTTGGAATTGAGCTACACCTGGGTTACAGCGCTAACTTAAAAGCAAGTGAAGAGAGTATGCCAAGCACTATTGAAATATTAAAAGAAAGTGTCAGTGAGAAAAATATAAATCAGTTAATTGAAAATGAAAATACAATAATAAGTGGAAAAATTGCAGATATTTTAAACGGAAAACTGCATTATACTATGTGCGAAAAATGTGGGAAGAAAGTGAGCATAAATGAAAGAGGAATTATTTGTGAAAAATGCGGAGAAGTAAAAGGAAAACCAAATGCAATAATAACAATTACTCTTGAAGATGAAACCGGAAAAATAAATGCT
Organism: uncultured archaeon; assembly: GCA_964402905.1. Classification (GTDB taxonomy): domain Archaea; phylum Iainarchaeota; class Iainarchaeia; order Iainarchaeales; family JAAZKV01; genus JABIDZ01. The sequence continues at coordinate 19,853 of CAYODU010000010.1, read as the reverse complement.
AACTTATTTGGAAAAGAAGCATTGAAAATAATTAATTTCACACAAGAAGAACTAGAAAAAAGTATTGAAGAAAAGAGCCCAGAAAAAATTATTGAAGAAATAAAAGAAAAAATTGTTTCAAAAGAAGCAAAACTTTTTGGTTACGAAAAAAATAATTCCTATAGTGGTGAAAACGAATTTAATGTAAAAGAAGTTATAAAATAAAATATTATCTGTTTAAAATTACAATTAAAAACAAACTAATTTATTCATAAACAAATAGAACAATTTAATAATAAAAAATAATGCTTTATTCCCGCAGCTCTACTTTTGCATATTCTTTTGTTACGGAAAGAATTTCTTTTACTTTATTTGCTTTCATTGGTTTAATTTTTCTCACCCTTGCATCATAAGCGTGCTCGGGTTTCATTTCCTGTAAAAACCATTTTTGATTAGGTATAAGAGAAACCATTTCTTTGAAATCACCAACAGTTAATTTTGGATAAAGGGTTGTACGAAATTCATGTTCTACTAGAGAAGAAACTATGATATTTATTGATTCAGCAATTCTTTTTGAAGAAATTTTTGAACGAGTAACTTCTTTATATTTTTTTAGCGGGGCTTTGAGATCCATTGCAATATAATCAACTAATTTATCATCAATTAATTTCTTTAATAAATTTGGATTACTTCCGTTTGAATCAAATTTTACTGCAAAACCCATGTCCTTTATTTTTTTTGTGAAATCGATTATGCCTGGTGAACAGGTGGGCTCTCCCCCCGTAATGACAACCCCATCAAGCATCTTTTTTTTGTTTTTTAGAAAAGAAAAAAATTCTTCTTCAGGAATAAGTTTTCGCTTGGATTTTTTAAAAAATTTGTGGGAAGTTAATTCTTTATTATAGCAATAAGGACATTTGAAATTACAATTAACAAGAAAAACTATGCAGGCTACTTTGCCTGGGAAATCAATGAGGGTTGTTTTCTCCAACCCCCCGATAAACAATTCATCACCTTTTACTTAGCAAATCTTAGACTGTGATTCTTTGTCCCCAGATTTTGCAGAAAACAATTTTCTGTCTTTGAACTCTGCTTGTTTTCCATCATTCCATTGTTCAACCGGACGTATGTAACCGACCACTCTACTGTAAACTTCGCATTTTGTTTTCATATTATCACTCCCCTAAAAATCATTTCAAAACTTTTTCACTTAAAACTTTTTTTGGTGCATCTTCTTTTTCACACACTGGACAATACTCGTGCTCACCTGCAATGTAACCATGTATCGGACAGATACTAAATGTAGGTGTAAGTGAAATATAAGGCATTGAGTAATTGCTTGTTATTTTTCTAACAAGGTTTTTTGCTGTTTCACCCGAAGAAAGTTTTTCTCCGACAAAAATATGGAATACTGTTCCCCCAGTGTAAAGCGTTTGTAACGGATCCTGCTTATCCAAAGCTCCAAATAAATCATGAGTATAACCTACTGGAAGTTGTGTTGAATTAGTGTAGTATGGTGGAGCCCCTTGTTTTGCTTTTGAACCATTTGCAACAAGTATTTCTGGGTAACGCTGTTTATCTGATTTTGCTAAACGATGAGAAGTTCCTTCTCCTGGAGTCGCTTCAAGATTAAACAAGTCCCCTGTTTCTTCTTGGTAATCAGCTAATTTGTCTCGCATAAAATGCAATATTTTTTTTGCTAAATTCAAACCTTCTTCCTGATAAATAGTTTTTCCATTAAAGTTGAGTAGTGCTTCATTCATTCCAATTAAACCAATTGTTGAGAAATGATTTTTCCAGTACTTCCCTGTTGTTTCTTTCATTCCGCGTAAATAATATGAAGAGTAAGGGTAAAGTCCTTTTGTTGTGAAGTCTTCAAGCATTTTTCTTTTTATTATTAGTGATTGCTTTGCTAAATTCATTATTTTTTCCAAACGTTGAAAAAATTCTTCTTCTGTTTTTGATAAATAACCTATGCGTGGCAAATTAATTGTTACAACACCAATACTTCCGGTCATGGGAGCACTACCAAATAGTCCTCCACCGCGCTTTGCTAGTTCTCTGTTATCAAGTCTTAATCTACAACACATACTTCTGGCATCCTCTGCACTCATACTAGAATTAACATAATTAGCAAAGTAAGGGATACCATATTTTGCAGTCATATCCCAAATCGCATTGTATCTATCTGAATCCCAATCAAAATCCGGAGTAATATTATATGTGGGAATTGGAAAAGTAAATATTCTTCCATCATTATCTCCTTCTGACATTACTTCTGCTAAAGCTTCATTAAACAAATCCATTTCTTCTTGGAACTCAGAGTAATTTGCTTCCATTGGTTTGCCGCCAATAATCACCGGAAAGTTTTTCATATTTTCAGGAACTTTTAAATCAAGAGTAATATTTGTGAAAGGAGTTTGGAAACCAACTCTTGTAGGAACATTAATATTGAAAATAAATGATTGAAGTGTTTTTTTTACATCTTCTCTTGAAAGCCCATCATATCTTATAAATGGCGCAATTAAAGTATCAAAATTAGAAAATGCTTGTGCACCTGCGGCTTCTCCCTGCAAAGTAAAAAAGAAATTTACTATTTGACCAAGCGCTGCCCTGAAATGTTTTGGAGGTTTACAAGAAATTTTTCCTCTTACTCCCCTAAAACCCTCCATGAGTAATTGCTTTAAATCCCAACCCACACAATAAACACTCAGTTCTGATAAGTCGTGTATATGCATATTTCCTTCTTTGTGCGCATTAGCTATTTCTAGCGGATATATTTTCATTAACCAGTAATTCGCAACCAAATTTGAGGCGATATGATTTCTTAGGCCCTGCAAAGAATAAGCCATGTTACTATTTTCTCTTACTCTCCAATCTTCGAGAGTAACATAAGAATCAATAATATCAAAATCCGAAAGCATTTCTTGCTTTGCACGCAAAAGCTCGTGCTGGTGACGATAAAGAATATAGGATTTAGCAACTTTATCGTGTCCACCCTTAATCAAAATTTCTTCAACAATATCTTGTACTTGTTCAACTGTGGGAACTCCTTCTCCTCCGAACTGGGCACCTATTCTCTCGATAGCAACCTTGGAAATAAAATTGCTTTTAGCCCTATCTTTTCCACCAACAGCTTTAACGGCTTTCCATATGGCAGTATCTATTTTTTCCGGAGAAAAAGAAACTTTCGAGCCATCCCTCTTAATAACAAATTTTGGTAAAGACATCTTATCACTCTTCAATTATCTATTCAAAAAAATTTTTAAACTTGAACTACAAAAGATTCTTGCGGTTTATAAAGCTTATCGGGATTGTCTACATAAAGCAAAATCCGAACTAGTGTCAAAGCAATTAATTCAAAAAGGCTAAAAAAAATTTAAAAAATGAAGAATTGTGTTCGGAAAACAAAAAAAATAATCAATAAAAGTTAGGAAAAATGTTTAGAAATTTACACTAAAAATTATTCTTTTTTTATTGAAGAAATTTGTGAAAAGAAAAAAAGAAATTTACAAGCCCAAATAAAAAAATAAAATTACTTTTTATTATTCGCGGAATTTATTTATAGTAATCAAACTGTAAACAAAATTCTTTTACTTTTCCTTTTATTTCTTTTAGTTTTGAATCATCGCCTTTGTTCTGGAGAGCAGAGTGAATAAATTCAGCAACTTGCTTCATTTCACTTTCTTTCATTCCACGCGTTGTTAAGACAGGTGTACCAATTCTTATTCCACTTGGATCCCAAGGAGAGCCCGTTTCAAAAGGAATAGTGTTTTTATTACAGTAAATACCTGCTTTCTCAAGGGCTTTTTCAGCATCTATTCCTGAAATACCACTTTTTCTCACATCAACAAGCATCAAGTGCGTATCTGTTCCACCACTAACAAGTCTATAACCACAATCCTGTAGGGAAGAAGCTAACTCTTTAGCATTTTTTACTATCTGCTCGGCATAATTTTTAAAACTTGGTTCAAGTGCTTCTTTGAAAGCAACTGCTTTCGCAGCAATTACATGTTCGTGCGGACCACCTTGCAATCCAGGGAAAACTGCTTTATCTATTTTTTCTGCAAAATCTTTTTTGCACATTATTACTGCACTTCTTGGACCACGAAGAGTTTTGTGAGTAGTCGTTGTAACCACATCAAAAGAAGGAACAGGATTTTCGTGAACACCTGTTGCACACAAACCCCCAATGTGAGAAATATCCGCAACACAAAAAGCACCAATCTCGTCACAAATTTCTCTAAACTTTTTAAAATCAATTTTTCTTGGATATGCAGTGTAGCCAGAAAGAATTAATTTTGGTCTTTCTTTTTGGGCCATTTCGCGAATACTATCATAGTTCAGCATTTCATTTTCTTTGCTAACGCCATATTGAATAAAGTTATACATTTTTCCTGAAAAATTTACTTTGTGTCCGTGAGTTAAGTGCCCACCCTCAGTTAATTTTAGACCCATTGCTTTATCGCCCGGAGAAAGCAAAGCAGCATACATTGCCATATTGGCCGGCGAACCAGAGTTGGGTTGAACATTTGCGTGCTCTGCACTAAACAATTGTTTTAATCTATCAATTGCTAATTGCTCTATTTTGTCAATTACTTCATTTCCACCATAATATCTGTGGGTTGGGTAACCTTCAGAATATTTATTTACTGGATAAGAACCAAGTGCCTCAAGAACAGCTTTGCTAACAAGATTTTCTGAAGGGATTAATTCTATTCCATCAACTTGCCTCTCCTTTTCAGCTAAAATCAAATCATAAATAATTTTATCTTCTTTTTTTAAATTTGAATAATCAAGTAATTCAGACAAAACAACACCCAAAATAAAGAAAGCATAACTTATTTTAAATAAAACTGAAAAAAATAATGGAATGCTTTTTAATACCTACAAGAGATTTTACTTTTAGTGAGAAAAATGCGTAGACGAATTGTAAGTACAATTGGAAATGGCAAGAACAATGCTTTGGCCCTAAAGAAGCAAAAATTGTTCCCAAAAAAGTAAACACTAAAAAAACGTCCAAAGGAAAAAAATGATATAAAAAAAATAAAACAATTCTAAAATGAAAAAAAATAATTAAAAAAAATAAAAAAAGAATTCTTCAAAAAAATAATTAAAAAATTAATTTCAAAAAAATTATTCTTTTTAGTAAATTAATCAAATAATAAATAAAAGAAACAATTATTCTTTTGTTGAATTAATTACATCAGAAACTTTTTGTAAAAGTTTTTCATTTGGTAAAGAAATCTGACGAAAATTTACTCTAGCTTGTTTAAAAATTTCTTCTGCTTTTGGAACTTCTTCGCGATACATTTTCAAAAAAACAAGTTCTTTTATTCCGCTAGAAGCAATTAATTTTGCACACTCATTACAAGGAAAATACAAAGAATACATTGTTGCCCCAGTTAAATCTTTTTCATGATTTTGAATTATTGCATTTGCTTCTGCGTGGGTTGAAAGACAATGCCCCGAACTCTTGCTTGACCAATCAACATTAGCCTTTTCTTTTCTACAATAACCTAATTCAAAAGGAGATGGAATTCCTGGCGCAGGCCCATTATACCCGGACGAAATTATTCGCTTATTTTTTACTATTACAGCCCCTGCATTTAACTTAAGGCATGCTGAACGCGTAGCTGTCATTACAGCAGAAAGCATAAAGTACTCGTCCCAAGAAGGACGCGAAAAACCATTTTTCTCTTCCATAAATAGCTATTTGAGAGGTAATGATTTTAATTCTAACTGGGCTGGACAAAATATACTTTTAATCAAAAAAGTTAATTTTTGTTTTTCCATTTATCCCTATCTTTTTCATCAAAGCCACCAACAACAGTTATTTCTCCTTTCAGTGGCGGGTGAGGATTATAATCAGTTAATTCAAAATCTTCAAATTTAATATCATCTAAATTATCCAAACTATTTATTCTTGGATTTATTTTTAATTTTGGAAAAGGCCTTGGTTCTCGAGATAATTGTTCTTTAACCTGTTCATAATGATTTCCATAAATGTGCACGTCCCCATAAATGTGAACAAACTCTCCTGGTTCACAACCAATCATTTGCGCACAAATCATTGTTAGCGCTGCATAAGAAGCTATATTGAACGGAACACCAAGAAATGAATCACAACTTCTCTGAAACAATGCTAAGCTTAATTTGCCATCACGAACATTAAATTCAAAGAATGCATGGCAGGGCGGGATAGCCATTGTTCTTACATCCTCATTAGCCATTTCATAAATTAATTCAGGATTCCAAGCAGAAACACAAGCGTGTTTTCTATCAGGATATTCTTTTGATTTCCATAGAGCCCACCTTAACTGGTCAATTTCTCTTCCATCGCTTGCTTTCCATTTTCTCCACTGTCTTCCATAAACGGGACCGAGTTCACCCCATTTTATTACAAACTCTGATTTAATATCTTCTTCTTTTATTTTTGCAATAAATTCGTTTTGTGTTAATGGAGGAACTTCCTTTTTTTCCATTGCTTTTTTATAAACTTTATAGGGCCAATCATCCCAAATATGCACTTCATTATCAACTAAATATTTTATGTTAGTTTCTCCTCGTAAAAACCAAACTAATTCGTGGAAAATTCCTCGATAAAATACTTTTTTTGTTGTTAAAAGTGGAAATCCCTTTGATAAATCATAATGAGATATTCTACCAAAAACACTTTTTAGTTCTGTCCCAGTAGCATAATCTTTTTTTACTGAACCATTTTCTAAAATATCTTTTAGTAAGTTAAGATATTGATATTCTGGGTGACTTTCATCCATAAAAAAATGAAAGTAGCATAAGTATAAAACTATAACGCGGGATTTTCATTTCATGGAAAAAATCAATATTATTGTGGCCATGACAAAAGGCATGGTCGTAGGAAAAGACGGAAAATTAATCTGGCACCTAAAAGAAGATATGAAACTTTTTAAGGAAAAAACAGAAGGAAATGTAGTTATTATGGGGAGAAAAACATGGGATTCTATCCCAGAAAAATTCAGACCACTTCCAAACAGAGAAAATATTATTTTGAGCAGAAATTTAGTTGGAACAAAGGGGGCAATTGTGTGTAATTCAATTGAAGAAGCACTAACAAAAGCAAAAGAATTTGATAAAGAAATTTTTTGTATTGGCGGAGCAACAATTTATGGAGAATTTTTACCACTTGCTAAGGTGTTGCATATTTCTTGGGTAAAAAAAGATTACGAAGGAGAAACAAAATTCCCCGAAATTGATTTTGATGAATGGAATTGTGTAGAAGAAAAAGATTTTGAAGAATTTACTTATAAAAAATATGAACGGAAGATTTAAATAAATTTAATTCTGGATGCTTCACACCGGCACAAAGGCTCATTAGTTATTTATAAACTTCTAAACAATAAATAATTGAGTTATTGTGCAAAGGATTCATTAATTGCCAATTAATGATTTCAAAAAGCACATTGCGAGGTGGAAAAATGGCTAAGAAAATAGAGAAGATAGAGGACTTACCGGGTGTTGGGGAAGCCGCTGCAAAAAAACTTTTTGATGCAGGATATAAAACACTAGAAACTATTGCTGTTGCAAGCCCCATGGAACTAAAAGAAGTTGCTGGGCTTGGAGATGGGACCGCAGATAAAGCAATTAAAGCTGCTAGAGATGCACTCGAAATGGGTTTTGAGAGCGCAGATATTTTAGCAGAGAAAAGAAAACTTGTAGGAAGAATAACTACAGGAAGTACAGAAATTGATTCTTTAATAGGTGGAGGAATAGAAACCCAAAGCATTACAGAAGTATATGGAAAAATGGCTTCAGGAAAAAGTCAGTGGTGTTTTCAGACATCTGTTACTGTTCAATTACCAAAAGAAAGAGGGGGATTAGACGGGGCATGCTTGTACATTGATTCCGAAAATTCTTTTCGACCAGAAAGAGTAATACAAGTTGCAAAAAAACTTGAACTGGATGTAGACACTGTACTAAAAAATATCTTTGTTGCAAGAGCATATAACGCCGACCATCAAATGCTTCTCGCAGAAAAATCTGCTGACATGATAAAAGAAAAAAATGTTAAACTAATAATTGTTGATTCGCTAATTGCACAATTTAGAGCAGAGTATGTTGGAAGAGGAACGCTTGCAGAAAGACAACAAAAACTAAACAAGCACTTAAGAGTACTACAAAAACTTGCTGAGATGTATAACATTGCAATACTTGTAACAAACCAAGTGATGTCAAAACCTGATGTATTATTCGGGGATCCAACAGAACCTGTTGGAGGAAATGTTGTTGGACACGCAACAAAAACAAGGTTATATCTAAGAAAAAGCAAGGAAGACAAAAGAGTAGCAAAACTCGTTGATTCACCATCACTACCAGACGGAGAAGCGTTGTACAGAATCACTGAAAATGGAATAGAGGATGTTGCTTAATTTAGAAAATAATCTTTTGAAATTATTTCTTTGAGTTCTAAAAAAGAACTTGCGGAAATAATTTCTTTTTTATTTTTTAAAATAATAAAAAATTATTTTTCTCTTTGCAAATAATTCTTTTCAAAATTTATTTTATATTTATTAAAATTATCTTCTTTAATTGAAACTCTTATTTCCTGCATCAATTTACTAATAAAATAAATATTGTGGTAACTCAGAAGCATGTGTGCATTTTGCTCATAAGTTTTATACAAATGATGAAGATACGCTTTACTGTGATTCTTGCACACAAAGCAATCACATTTTTTATCAAGAGAAGAAAAATCTTCTTTGTATTTTGCTTTATCAATCTGAAGAGGGCCATTGTGAGTAAATATTAGTGCATGGCGAGCCATTCTTGTGGGATATGCCGAATCAAAACAATCGGCTCCATTAGCAACTGCATTCAAAATTTCTATTGGAGAACCAATACCCATTATGTAAGTCGGATTGTTTTCCGGTAAAACTTTTTTTGTTGACTTTATTATTTTGTACATGTCACTTTGTGCTTCGCCAATACCAAATCCCCCCAATGCAACCCCATCAAAACCGATTTTTGTTAAAGCAAGAGCACATTTTTGTCTAATATCTATGTGGTTTCCGCCTTGTGCAATTGCAAACAATAATTGTTTTTTATTTAATTTATTTTCATTTTCTTCATGGGTTTTTTTGCAACGCTGTGCCCACTCAATTGTTCTTATGACGGAGTCAAGGTAATCAACTCTTTGTTTCCCAAAAACCGGTTGGTGATCCAGCACCATTGCCACATCACTTCCAAGAGAATTCTGAATAAGAATTGCTTTTTCCGGAGAAATTAATTCTTTGCTCTTATCAAAAGGATTAGTCATTCTTACGCCCCCATCATTTATTTTTGGATAAAAATGTTCGAGAATTAATTGAAAACCCCCAGAATCAGTGAAAAGGGCTTTATCCCAAGAAATAAATTTGTGCAAACCCCCGGCTTTTTCAATTGCGGGTAAACCCGGTTTTAAATAATTAATAAAAGCATTTGAAATTAAACAATCATAATTCATTTCACCTAGTTCTTGGTGGGAAATATTTTTTACTGCGCCCTTAGTTGCAACAGGCATAAAAAAAGGGGTTTCTATTTTCCCGTGCGCAGTATGAAGAAAACCTACACGCGCAATAGAAGAAGAATCTTTTGAGTTTATTTCAAAACAAGACATAAATAAAAACTAGTTAAAAAGTTATTTAACTCTTATCAAAGCAAAAAAAGTGCTATTTGAAGATCTAAAAAAAATGTTTAGTAAACACTACTTTTTTAAGGTTTTAAATAGCAATTATATTGGACTAGACTGGGCCGCCAGCGGTGGCTTGTTACCGGAAATCCGCTTACGCCGGGGTCGAAGCCAAGGAAGAGGTTTTGATGTTAATGCACTTGCCATAGTGTGGGCGTCGAAGCTCTGTCCTTACAGACCCTACTGTAAAACGAAACCCGCCAGGTTCGGAAGAAAGCAACGGTAATTTTATGGAAGAGTGCTGAAGGGTAACGGAGTGGAGTTCATTCTATGAAACAAATGCACTAACTAGGAATCCATTTTTTGGCGTGTCCATAAAAAATAATTAAAATAGAGCAAAGGCGAAAAAAAATGAAAATCCGAGAAGCACAAAAAAAAGATGTGAATGAATTATATGCTCTTGGAAAAAAAATTCGTGAGCTTAGTTTTTCAAAAAAACTTCACTTTCATGAAAAATTGGAGTTAGCAGAGTTTATAAAAAATTCTAAAGAGAACATTTTTTTAGTGGCAGAAGACAAAAAAGAATTAATTGGTTTTCTTTTTGCAAAAATACTCTCGCACCACGCGGGGGGCTGGTGCATGCTTGATAATCTTGCAGTAGAACAAAAACACAGAAAAAAAGGAGTAGGCACAAAACTACTAAGAGAACTGTATAAACGAATAAAAAAGAAAAAAATTCATTATATTCAAATACTTGAAGAAGAACACCACAAGAAAACAAGAGCTTTTTGGAAAAGCAAAGGCTACAAAGAAACTACCCACTTTGTTTGGGCAGAAAAAATTGTTTAAGCAAAAGGCTTTTATATTACTAAAACATTGATTTTTGCAGTTTTTATCCAAATGGAGGAATAATATGGTTTTCGAAAAAAGATTGTCTGTTAAAGAATTGATAGAACAAATGCGCCAAGAACTAAAAGCAGAAAGAGAAACAGTAAGCACAAAAAAAGCACCAAAGGCAGGCAAAAGCAAAAAAGTGTTTAAAACTAAGACAAAAACAAAAAAGAAAGCAAAAAAACAAGTTAAAAGTAAAAAAAAGCCTGTAAAAAAGAAGAAAAAGAAATAAATTTTTAATTTAATTTAGAAGTGCTTTTCTGCACTTCTTTTTCAATTTTTTTCAGGGCATTTTGGATGGATTCCATTAATTGCCATCCCTTAGTTGATGCGACAAAAACAACGCCATCTAAAAGAAGTTTTGCATGGACCTCGTGCTGTGTTTTGAGCCCACCGCGCGAATAATTCTTTAGTGACAAAGAAAGATTTCTTTCTCCTTTTGAAGAAACCTTGGAAAAAAATCTTTCAAAAGACTTTTCAATCAAAGCCAAATCAACTTCATCAAATTCAGGAAAATTGATCAAATTAACATCTTTAACAAACATAAAATCCCTCTAAACAAATACTGAACAAAACCAATTAAAAAGAAATGCGAAAGCGTGCACCCCATAGGAAAAAATGCATAATTAGATTTTATTAAGAATAGACAAGCAATTTAAATAAGCTTTTTACTAAAGTGAATTATGCAGGAAGAAAAAATCCTCTTAAGCAAAATCAGTATTCAAGACAAAAAAGATGTTTTAGACGCAATAAATTATTTTAAGCAAAAATACAAGAACGAAAACAAAAGTCACCCTTTTAATGTTGCGATTGCTGTGGCAGAAAGAGATCTTGGCAAAGAAGCAATTATCGCTGCATTACTACATGAAATAGTTTACAATAAAAAAGCAACTCTTGATGAAATAGAAAAAAACTTTTCAGAGGAAACAGCAAGAATGGTAAAAGAAGCAACGTTGATACATGAAATTCTTACAAATAATTACAAAAAAATATCTCCCGAAATACTTAGCCCGTTAATATTATCAATTGCAACAGACCTCAGAACAATACTAATCCGAATGCTCGCAATAATTGATGTGCTGAAAAATGGTGTCCACAATATTGAAAAAGAAAAACTTATTTTTATTGCAACAGAGATTTACTCTCCGCTTGCAATAAAACTTGGAGTGAATGGCATTGATTGGCAACTACAAGATTATGCATTCAAAACAGAAAAACGGAGAGAGTACGAAGAAATAAAAAAATTAATCGGAAAAACAAGAGCGGAAAGAGAACTGTTTATTGAAGAAGTAATTAAAGAACTAAAACAAACACTAGAAAAAAAAGTTAGGGTGACAATTGTTGGGCGTCCAAAAAATTTTAAATCAATTTATGAAAAAATGAAAAAAACTCCGTTCAAAAAAATGCATGACATTTATGGAATAAGGATTATTTGCAACAAAGAAAAAGAGTGCTATGAAATACTCGGGGAAATTCATTCAAAATATGATTTTATAAGAGAAGCTTTTGATGACTACATTGCAAAAGAAGCCAAAGGAATTGGGCAAAAAGGATACAAAAGCATACACACCGCAATAAGACGAAAAGAAGATGTTATAGAAATTCAAATAAGAACTTGGGAACAACATATGCGAACAGAATCAAGTTTGTATTGGGAGTACAAAAGACTAAAAAAAACAAAGGAATTTGAAAAAGAACTCAGCTGGGAAAGACAGCTTGTTGAATGGCAAAAAAGTATTGGAAACGAAAATAAAGTACGAAAAATATCAACGACTAAAATATTTGTTTTCACACCAAAAAAAGAAATAATTGTTTTGCCCATTGGATCAACAACAATTGATTTCGCCTTTGCTGTGCACACGGATGTTGGGAAAAGGATAAAACAGGTAAGGGTTAATGGGACGCTTGTGCCAATTGAAACAAAATTAAACAATTTAGATAAAGTAGAAATAATACTTGATGAAAAAACAACTGCGAAAAAAAACTGGATTAATTATGTGATAACTGAAAAGGCAAAAACAAAAATAAAAGGCTTTTTTGGATTAGCCAGCCCGAAAATTAAAAAAATGCAGCAAAAAAGCGAACTAATAAAAAAAATAAAATTAGCTGAGTGCTGTCACCCCCTTCCAGGAGAAGACGTAATTGGAGTAAAAACAACAAAAAGAAAAATTATAATTCATAAAAAAGATTGCATTAATCTCAAAAACATTTCACAAGATAAACTAATTGCAATTGATTTTGAAAAAGAAAAAGGAAAAACAAAAATAAGGGTAATTGCTGTTGACAGAATTGGATTGCTTGCAGAAATACTTATGGAAATAAAAAAAAGCAAGGTAAATTTAACTGGAACAAATTTCAAAATAAAAAATACTGGTTATATTGAAGCAATTTTTGAAATTGAAGTGAATAATGTAAAAAAAATTGATTCCCTAAAGGAAAAAATTGAAGCAATTCCTTCAATACAACAAGTAATAAGAGAATGAAAAGCACTAGGGAAAGCATTTTATAATAATTGTTAAACAAAATAATTACACGGGGTGTTCTAAATGAATTTGTTGAGATTAGGGGTTATATTATTTTTTTTGGGTATTTTAGGGACAGTTGCATTTGCAGCTACTCCAGAGATAACCCAAGTAAGTTATGACCCAAGCCCCGCAGTTCCTGGAACAACAATCACAATTCTTGTTCAACTAGAAAACAAAGACAACATAGTGCAAAAGGACGTGGCTGTATCAATAGACGATTTATACCCATTCACGGTTGTTGAAGAAAAAGAAAAAAATCTTGGAGATATACAAAATTATGGAAAAGCATTAGTCCAATTCAAAGTTTATGTTGACCCAAGTGCTGAAAACCAAGGATACCCACTAACATTTAATATAAAAACAAAAAATGATCCTAACGGAGTAGGAAGCCCATTTACAATTATTGTAAGTGGAAATCAACCAAGTCTGGCAGTAGTATCTACTTCAACAGAAAGACTTATTCCCGGGCAAGAAAAAGAAGTTTTGCTCACAATACAAAATATTGGAACAAGCCCAGCTTATGGGATTACAATAGAATTACAAGAAGACAGAACTATAACCGCTACCGGAACAGTTGTTGAAAGAGATATTGTCCCAATCGGAGCAGCAACAAAATATATAGATAAAGTACTACCTGGAGAAACTGCTTCGGCAACAATAAAACTTAGCGTAAATAGAAATGCTACACTAAAAAATTATACTTTGCCAGTAAGTATTTCATATAGAGACTCTTCAGGGGCAAGAACAACCGACACCTCATACATCGGTTTCAAAGTTGCAGGAAATGTTGAATTTGATGCAACAGTAAAAGAAGCTACTCTCCCATTTATTGCAGGCACAACATCAGAAGTAATAATTGAATTATTCAATAAAGGAGAAGGGAAATCTGATTTTACAATAGCACAAATAAGTACTGACTTTGGAGTAGTAGAAAAACCAAAACAATTTATCGGAACACTAGAACCAAATGATGTGGATACAATAAAAACAAAAATACAAGTTAATTCGGATACAACAACCGGTCAAAAAGACATTGTTTTGGAAATTACTTATCAAGACACTGATGCAACAAACAAAAAAATCACATTGAATGTACCCGTACAGGCTTACTCTGTTGCAGATGGAGCCGCACTTACCCCAGCAAATCCAATTGGAATAATAGCATTAATAGTCATAATTCTTGTGATTATTTATGTGGGTAGAAAGATATACAAAAAAAGAACAAAAAAATAGCCAAGACAAAATTAATAAAGCAGAAAACTAACAATATAAGTGATAAAGATGAATCGAATAAAAACGGGTATTGAGGGTTTTGATAAACTTATTGAAGGCGGACTACCTGAAGGTAGAAGCTTTTTAATAAGTGGAGCAACAGGAACTGGAAAAACTATTTTTGCAGTACAATACCTGATAAGCGGCGCGCTACAGGATGAACCAGGAATATATTTGACACTGGATGAGAGACCAGAATTGATAAGAGAAGATATGCTTCGATTCGGATGGAATATGAGAAAACTTGAAGATGAAGGAAAAATAAAAATTATTGATGGAACAATGGCAAAAATTGGAATACCTAGCGACGAAGAATTTTCTTTACCAGCAACAGGATTTGATTTAGATAAACTATTGCTTGAATTAATGCGCGCAATAAAAAAGATTCATGCAAAAAGAGTTGTTATTGATTCTATTCCAGCACTAGGACTAAATTTTGAAACAGAACACGAAATAAGAAACGCTGTGCTAAAAACTGTCTATCTTTTATCAAGAGCTGGGGTTACAACAATGCTAACAACAGAAATTAATGAAGACTCAAAACAATTTGGAAAATATGGTGTAGAAGAATTTGTAAGTGACGGAGTAATAATGTTGCATTATATGGGAATAGGAACACAAAGCAATAGGACACTACACATAAGAAAAATGAGAGCAACAAAACACTCTGAAGACTTACACCCAATAGAAATAGGCGACACAGGAATAAAAGTTCACAGCGTTGAAGAAGATTACGAAGTTTAAAAAAACTTTTTCTAAATTATAAATAAATTTCTTTGCAAAAATAAATATAAAAAAATTATTTTTGCGAGCAAAAATGGTTTCCTAAAAAAAATATTTCTTTTATTTTTAACATTTTTTTATCAGAAAAAAATATTATTTTGATTAAAAAATATTTTTTTATGTAAAAAGAAAAAATATTTTCAAAAAAAATCCAAAAGCGAAAATAAAAAAGTTTAAATAGGAGTAAATACTAATTATTTCAGTTAAATTTTTTGGAGGGATTGTTACATGGCTGCAAAGAAAAAGAAAAAAGTTGCTAAGAAAAAGAAAAAGAGACTTTAAGTAGTAACTTTTTTGTGAAAATAATTTTTAACTATGGGAGCGCTTTGCTCCCATATCTATTTTTATTAAGAAATTTTGAAAAAATAAAATTTGATTTGAAAGAATAAAATCAATTATAACTTTCTGAAAAAAAATAAATAGAAAAAATATGGGACCGGCGAGATTTGAACCCGCGACACACCGGTCTTCAGCCGATTGCTCTCCCAGGCTGAGCTACGGTCCCATAAATAAAAAAGCACATGAAAAGCTTTTTAATAATCACTTTCAAAAATACTCTTTTTATTGTAATAATTAAACGCGATCCCGCGGGGATTCGAACCCCGGACACCCAGATTAAGAGTCTGGTGCTCTACCAACTGAGCTACGGGACCAATAATTCTTGTTCTCTAAAAAATTCTTTGAAAGAGAATTTATAAGTATTTGTTTATCTGTTTCTTGAGCTCTTCTTCTCTCAAATGCGAAAAAAAGCCTTCAATTTTTGCAATCAATCTTCCTTTGTCAAAAAAAAGTAAACAAGGCAATTCTTTTACAGAATATCTTTCCTTGAATGATTCTTCTTCAACAGCAAACTTTCTATACAAAATATTTTTTCCCTCAAATAATTTCTTTATTGGGATTGATTCGACTAGGCAATGGATTGAATTTTCATCAAAACACTCAATCACTGCTGGCTTTGTTGCTTGTAAAATTTGAATATCAAACTTTTCTTTCGAACAAAAAAATTCTCCGGCTTGAGGTTCTGCACCATAACGATCAACAAAAAGATCAGAGACTTTGCGCGGGTCATTGGCAATTTCTTTTTGAATCTGCTGAAATTCTTCTTGTGTTTTTGCAAATCTTATTGCACCCACTTGGCAAACATTTTCACATACCCCACAATTAATGCATTTACTATTGTCTATAACAAGGGTTTTCTTTTTGTTGTCAAAATAAAAAGCTTTTACAGGACAAACTGGAAGGGCCAAACAATCCGGCGAATTATCACAAATCTTAAAATTTATTGCAATCGGCATATAAACACCTTGTCAATTTAGAATAATTTAATTTAATAATTATAATTAAGCGACCCCGCAGGGATTCGAACCCTGGACACCTGGATTAAAAGTCCAGTGCTCTACCAACTGAGCTACGGGGCCACCTTTAAATTAGGGGCCACAAATACTTTGTATTTGTTTGCAAATAAATATACTCTAAGAGCCGTTAATATTATCAGCCCACCACTAATAAAAAAATTGCTCTGGAAACCTTTTTAAAAGATTGCAAAACGCATTTTCTCTCGCAAGGGCAAGCAACAAAATAATAAAGGGTTATAACACAATATTTACTGGTGGGCAAGTGAAACAAGAAATAATTGTTTTTAGGTATGGGCATAGAGAAGTAAGGGACTATCGAGTAACAAGTCACTGTGCGTTGGTTTCAAGAGCCCTTGGAGCAAAGCGAATAATTATTTGCGGAGAAAAGGACGAGAGTATTTTGAATACAATAAAGGGAGTTAATGAAAGGTGGGGAAGCAAATTCAAAGTAGTTTTTGTAAAAAGTTGGGAAACAGAATTAAAAAAAATAAAGAAAAAAGGTTATTGTCTTGTGCACTTAACAATGTATGGAGAGGCAGTACAAGAAAAGGAAGAAGCAATAATGAAACACAAAAAGATTTGTGTTATTATAGGTTCGCAAAAAGTTGAGAGAGAAGTATATCATTTATCAGATTATAATATAGGGGTAACACAACAACCCCACAGTGAAATAGCAGCTCTATCAATATTTTTAGATAGAATACAACAAGGCAAAGAATTAGGAAATGTATTTAGTGGGGCAAATAGAAAAATTGTGCCTCAAAAGCATGGGAAAAAGGTTATTGGTTTAAAATAGTTTAGCAAGGAGAATATTTTATGCCTCAAAAATCTCTTACTGATTTAAGTATAGTCAAAGACTTTCTTGAAACGGTTGGGGGTCAGGAAGCAGTTGATTTGGTAAAAATATGCGAAAAAAAGAGAAAAAGCTTTACTGATGAAGATGTTTCAAAGAAAATGCAAAAAAAAGTGACTGAAGTAAGAGCAATTCTAAACCGATTGCATTACCGAGGAATAGCTTGTTACCAGAAAAGCCGGAATCAAAAAACGGGCTGGTATAATTACACTTGGATAATTAGTAAAGATAGGATTGCAGATCTAATAAAAGAACAACAAAAAGAAAAGATATGTAAATTAACCGAAAAACAGAGAATAGAGTCTGATTACAACTTCTTTGATTGCACAAAGTGCAATGAAAGACTTCCTTTCGAATTGGCGGCAGAATATAACTTTGTTTGCCCTCGTTGTGGAGCTACAATGGATTCAACAAGCAATCCAAAAAGACAAAAGGAAATAATGAAGAATATAGAAGAAATAGAGAAAGAACTAGTAATAATGGACAAAATGAAAGAGTAAAAACACAATTTGTTGGACATATTTATTCAACACAAAACCAAATTAAAAAAGTAAAAAATGGGGCTTTTTTAAGCTAAATGCAGTAAAACTGCTTTCCAATAGCTTTTTAAGGCTTTAAAATGCTTTAAAAAATAAATAAAGTAATTTTAGCCAATTAAAGAAAGAAAAAAGAAGTTATTTATAGTGGGGTAGGGCAGCCTGGAGTGCCCGTCGGGCTCATAACCCGAAGGTCAGTGGTTCAAATCCACTCCCCACTATTCCACTAATAAAACACATAAAATAAGGTTAAATATGGTTTAAAATTGCTTTAAATGCCATAAAAGAACTTCTTTTTCAAAATGGAAGAAATAAAAGGACTCATTATTTATAATTGTTAGCTTATTTCTAAATAGAATAAGAAAATTGGATAAAGTCGAGTAATCACTTCTGTATCAAAAACACATAAAATATTTAATTAGTTAAAATAGATAGAAAACAAACAGTTACTTTGAATCAAAAATGAAGGGCAATAAAAAATACCAAAATCAGTACAAAAAAAGAGCCCCACTTTAGAACACAAAAGAACATTGATAGCTAAATCTCAAAAAATTGAAAAAACATTGTAAAAAAATAGGCACACTTGGGCACAAAAGCGCTAAAAGTGGTAATTACTGTTCATTACAATAATTAAGCGTAATGAGCGTAAGTATTTTAAGTAATTACTATCATTATTATAATGATGGGAATACTAGATTTTTTTAAAGGAATTTTCAAAAAACAAAGGACAGATACAAATCCCAAAACGGGGCTTGAGAATATGCCTAAAATATATGCTGAAGGCGAAGAAACTAAGAAAGAAACTGAAATAATATCTATTTGGGATGTGCTTAAACTAACTGAACATACACAAGCATACCACCTAGTGAGTGTCATTAGTTTTGATGAATGGATCAGTATGGACGAGATAAGGCGCAGAATATGGGATCTATTCCAAATTGATTACAAAAATGAGCGTAGTCTTTATCCCTATCTGAAAACAATGGTGGACATAGGTTTGATAGAAACAAGTAACATCGGTGGCAAAAGAAAATGGCGAAAAAAGGACTTATTAGTTAAAATAGAAAAGAAAAAGAAAGAAAAAGAAGAAATAGAATTAAAACAAACAGCATAATTAAAATAAAGCCCAAAAAAAGCATAATTAATAAATAATTTATATTTTTTAGTAGGAGAACAAATAAAAAAATAGACAAAAAACACTATTTCTAGGACATATTTTTGTGTGCACTTTGAAAATACAAATAAATACATTAAATGAAGAATTAAGCCACTAAATTGGGTTTTAAGAATTAATTATTTTTTAATTGCTTGTAATTTTCGTGGAATTCCAAAAGAATCTTTGATTGCGAAAAAGTGTCTCTAAACCATTCTAACTCCACAATAGATTGAGCTTCCTTAACAAGGAAGGATTTATAGCTTGCATCAGCGCCTTTTTCAGCAGCTCTTTTCATTTCATAACTAAGTTTTATCAGCCCTTCTGGCCCCTCAATAAATTTTCGGGATAAAAGCTCTTCAAGAGAAGCAATAATCTCTTTTTCTGGGATATCTTTCTCGTTCAAAAAATAAGTGCATTTCCAATCACCTTTAACTGTCCAATTATGGGTAGGATTATGCCCTGTTTTAAAAAAATCTTGTAGAGATTGGAAAGCAGTTGTTGGTATGATAACACAGTTCTTACCAGGACGAATATAAGGATACTTTGAAAGAATGCCTGCTCTGTGATATTTGTAGTTCTTTCCATTTGATTTATAGACGGCTTGAGTATAACCATAAATTGCCCTAAACAACTTTTGATAAGTATAAGAAGAATGTTTTATTGTATCTGGCAAAATAAATCTGTATTGAACAAAATAAGCTCTTAGTGGCACACCCAACACTTCCTTTAATAGTCTTAATATAATAATAAAAAATCCTTATGTATATATATAATATATAACTATTATTAAAACATTTCCTTCTTTTTTATTAAAAAGTGTCCTAGAAATAGTGTTTTTTTAGTTGTTTTTAAAATGA
>CAYODU010000009.1:12515-25556 GCA_964402905.1 uncultured archaeon | reverse complement strand
TAATACAAGATATTGATTCAACAAAGAAAAATTATGTTGGTGAGGGGAAAACAATTGCTGATTATCCTGAAAAAATAAATATTAATCTTCCTGGAAAACCATTGAAAAAAGACTGGTTACATTGTAACAGTATGGATTACTCTGAAGAACTTGATCAAATAGTGATTAATGCCGTAAGTGGAGAATTTTATGTAATTGATCATGGGAATACTTTTGTTAAAGGAAATTCAGAAGAAAGTATTGCACTTGCCGCTGGACCTCTTGGCGATTTTTTGTATAGGTTTGGAGACCCTGCAAGGTATGCTCAAGGAGATCCTCCTTCATTAAACGCGGATTGGGTTACTCCCACCACAGGAAATAAACAAATGGGTGGGACACATGATATTCAGTGGATTAAAAAAGGACTTCCTGGGGAAGGACACTTAATGTTATTCAATAACGGACAGTATTTATTTGATAGAACTTCACAATCTTCAATCATTGAAATAAATCCTTACATTAATTCGAACGGTGCTGACACAGGAAAATATGTTAATCCTCCAGAAGCAGGTTATAATGAAGTAGAATTTGATACAAAAAATACTCATAAAACAACAAGACTTGTTTCTAACCAAATAGTTTGGAGTTATATGTCACAAAGCAATCAAGGATTTTTTAGTCATATTGGCTCAAGCGCACAAAGATTGCCTAACGGAAACACACTTATTTGTTCTGACACTGAAGGGCATTTTTTTGAAGTAACAAAAGACGGAGACTTGGTTTGGGAGTACATTAATCCGGTAACAAATTTGTTTGGAATTGTCGAAGTGATGCCTGATGCTCCCCCGATGACAAATGCGGTCTTTAGAGCTTACAGATATGACAAAAATCATCCTGCTTTGAAAAACAAAAATCTTGTTCCAGGAAAAACAATTACAGGGGCTGAACCGAAAATTCTTTTAGAATCAGACAAAATTGATGACGCAGTTGAACAGGATTTTTGTGAACCAGTTGAATCTAATTTAATTTATCAAAATTTGAATAATTTAATTTACTTTGTTTTTGGCCTAATTATTGCAGGAGCATTGCTTCTTTTTAATTCGGTTATTTTTAAGAAAAAATAAAAACAATTTCACGGTTGGGGAAAAATGGTTAAAAAAATTGTAGTTGCCTTGCTAGTTGTATTTGTGTTAATTTTTGTTGGAATTTATTTAACGGGACTTTATCTAAACGATTCTGCGAGTAATTTTTATTTAAACCAAGAAAGTGACGAATTAGTAATTGGTCAAAGCGAAATTAGTTCTCAAACTATTGAAACAACAGATAATCAAGTTAATGAGTGTCCGAAAACATACAATGAAGGATACGATGATGCAATATCAATTAAAGCTTATGAAAAAATTACTTCGAGTAGTTTTGCCTTGAATATCACCCCGCAAAAAGATTTTGAAGTATATTTGGAGTACGGCCTTACAACCGAACTTGAGAGTAAAACAAAAAAATATTTTATTGAAGCTGATAATAATTTAGAAATAGTTCTAAGCGAACTTACTCCATCAACAAAGTATTATTTTGCAATAAATTACAGAGAAGATGCTAGTGATTCTTATATGGTTGAATTTATCCAGGGTAAAAAATTCTTTTTTATAACTGCTGATGAATAGCTTGTTGTGAAACATTTCAATGAAAAATAGCCTATTTTATTTTATACGCACGGTAAGTAATATAATTCTCGTCCAAAAAACTCAATTCAAAAGATTTTTTTCCAGAAACAATATTGAGTTCGGTTATTGCAGAATCCTTTTTTTCTCTGGTGCCCCACCCAATAAAATAAGTGTTTTCATCAAGCTTTTGTGAAGAACCACGCCCAGAAGAATAATGGTTTTCGTAATAATACTCTTTGAAATCTAAAACTTTTTTATTTTCTTGGTCAAGTAGAATCTCGATTATTCTAGTCTTTTTATTAATATTTCCATTATCAAAGATGGATAAATATCCATTAGGTAAAAACTTTGCATAATGTTGCATAGAAAATTTTTGGTATTCACTTAAACCAAATTCATCGCCTTTGCCGCCCAGCTTCCAAATAATATCTCCGCTTTTTCTGTTAACTTTAATAATTAAATTTGAATGTCTAAACGAAAAGATAAAGTTGTCATCTGTGGGATCAATTTCGATTGAGTTTAAGTGCAAATAATCTATCGGTGCTGGACTATTGTTATCGTTGTATTCGTTTGCATAATCGCTGAGTTGATACAACTCAGGGTAATCTGTACTGTCCCATTCCCAAACCACCTCTCCGTTTTTTATTTCCTGAACGTATGCGTTCTTAACTTGGAAAGCTATCTTTTTATTATTTATTTTTGTCTCAACAGTTTTTGTAATATACGCAGCTATCACAAAGTTATTTTCATCGAAAAAATAAATTTCGTGGTTGTCAAGATATCCAACTTTTTGTTTTTTTGTCGGGAGAATACCCATCTTTGTTGTATGGGTAAAATTTGAATCGAGAAAATGTAATTTGCCCCACGAAAAATAAACATATTTTTCCTGATTATCTTTTGTATATATTTTTTTAAAATCGCCCGTGATGAATTCTTTTTTGTAAAATAAAGGAGTGCCATAATTATCTGTTATTATCAAAAAAGAGTCTAATGTTTTTTCTGGCTTTCTGTCAAACGCAACAAAAAATACTTGCCCTTCTTTTGGAGAATCCGCTTCTACAGTATATTTTGGGAAAGTGTTTGGTAGATATCTTACAAAATATTCTTTTGAATTTCCTGCATCATTAAAAACTTTTATTTTGATAAACTCATATTTATTTAAAGAATCAAATTTAATTGCATTTTCTTGATTTGTAGGATATTCTACACCATTTATTTGGGTTCTGCAAGGTACATTACAATCGATTTTTACCATTACTTGGCTTAAAGAATTAAATGAAGTTAACTCATACACATTGTTATCTTCTGTAAAGTCAGGAACTAATTCTCCTGTTGAAAAATATATTTTACTAGCCTCAATAGGTTTTGGATTAAGGGGGGTGTTGTTTAAAATTGGCAAAATGCTTTCTGAATAGTTTATTTTCTTTAATTGTGGGGTTTCATTAAAAAAAAGAGTTACGTTAAGAAATCCAATAATTATGATAATTAATATTATTTTGAGGGCGAAAAATATTGGTGCTGGCGGGGAGTAATTCATTAATTTATTAATTTGGTTTTTACTATTTATTTTAGAATGAGAATATTTTATTTCACTCTTGATTTTGCGTGACGCTTTTATTTTTTTTTGTTTTGAATTCATTTAAAAAACTTGTTCCTTTTTGTATGACTAGTAAGTACTTTTGCTTAATTAAACTTTCTATAATTGATTATTTTTCTTTGATTTGTTCTGATAATCTCGTTATCTTATGGATTTGTGCTGTCAAAACACTAATTAGCTGTTGGCAAGAGCTTTATTGGATTTATTTTTTCTTTAATTAAATTATTTAATTTAGAGGAAGTTTGCGCTGGCTATAATAATCTTTTAATTCGGCTCGCACAATTTCTTCATCGTTTGGATTTGTTATCCCAAAAACCTTTTCTTTTATAATAAAACTGTTCAAAATAATTTTTTTTTCATTAATTAAATTAGTTAATTCGGTTGGTAAGAGACACTCGGCTTTTCTATCTTTGGTATTACTTGATTTGAATTCCAAAAGTTTATTTTCAAGCAGTTTAAGAACTTCTTTTTTTAATCCAATTAAATTTGCATTACTAATACTATTAACGGACAAGTTATTTTCTGATAACTTGTCTTTTTCTATGCTAAAAAATTCTTTTATTTCTTTTACAAAACCATTATTTTCAACAAATATTATTCCTCTGTTAACACTACCTTTATCAGGAATATTCTTTCCGAGTTCAAAACCAATTATAATATTCTGTTTTTTTTCTTCAAGAAAATATTTTGCTTTTGCCAAGGCTTCTTCACCATAAACATCATCTCCGTTGCATAAAACAAAATCTTCATCTACAACACTTTTTGCACAAACTAGCGCATCAACAGTGCCCCAAGGCTTATCCCTTTTATTTGACTCAAAAGTTTGTTTTGTGTACTCTATTGGTGTGCCACCAAAAGAAACACCAAATTTTTCTTTAAAAGGTTTCTCTGTTTTTTCTCCAACAACAAAAACAATTTTACTAAAACCCGCTTTAATTGCTTGTTGCATTGATAATTCAATTAGGGTTTCGCCCTTTGGCCCTACTTGCGCAAATTGTTTTATTTTTCCACCAAAGCGAGAACTCATTCCAGCACACAAATATACTATTGTAACCATAAAAGAAAATTACTTCTTATGGTTTAAGTATATTGTGGTTTGTTTTTGTAAATTATTCTTTTACTGAAACAAATTCGAATGCTTTTTGTAGTGCTAGAATAGCTTTTGGCAAATCATTTGCTCTAAGAGAACTTGTTTTTTTCCATTCATCATTTAGTTTATAGTTTCTCTCAATAGTTGTTGTGAAAAATTTATTACCTTCTTTTGAAGAGTTCTCCCAAACAGCAGCTTCTATTCCACCAACTTTTACTTTTTTAACTGGCTCCAATTGCAACACCCCCATATTTTACAAATAAATATAACTTTTGTTTTATGCTGGTTTTTCCTATACCGCTAAGCCACCTTTCTTCTAAAATATTTCCAAAATAATCATCCATTTTTTCACCTCGTGTTAGGAGAGAGGAGACCCAAATCAATTAATGCAAAACAATTGCACTTAATAATTGCTTTAATTCTCTCTTACAACTCCCACTACTCCTTTTTACATTCTCATGTAAGAAAAATCAACTCTTCTATTGTTTCCTTCTACAAATCTCAATAATCTTGATTCAACCATTTTATCACCTAGAACCAATTAACAGCCCGAAACAATTAATGTCGGGCTTTTTGGTTCTAACTACCTATCGTCTTTTTTTGTTTAAATACGCTTTCCAGCCTCCGTGCCGGTGGTTGGAAATAAATGAGAAAAAATATGCTTAGACTAGGAGTCCTCCGGTGTGCAACTCTGGGATTAATTTATTCTTTTGCCCATTTCTGCATTTCTTTAAGTGAACTCTCAGTTTCTTTTAAAATATCAATCTTTTTTTGTAGGTCAACCATTTGTTTGTTACTAGTATTCATCCGGAAATCTTTTAGTTCATCAGCGTACTTAGCAACTTTCTTATCTTTTTTGTAGACAATAGAATTTCTTACGGTTTCACTCAACTGTTTTCTGTAATCATAATCTTTAACAAACATTTTTATCATGGGTTTCCACTTGTCATCAGCAACCAAGTGAATAGGCATTCCAACTGCATCCGCATCTTTTCTGTAGTCGGGGTCCACAGTCATTTTAGCCATGTGTTTCCAGTAAAGTGGTTCCTTTAATTTTTTTATTTGATGCATTTGGTGATATTTTGAAGCAGAAGAATATTGTTTATTCCAACTACCAAATTTCTTTTCATAAAGGTTTTTCTTTTCTCTTAGCTCTTTTAATTTTTTTTCTAAAACAAAGTTGTTTGGATAAGCTAATTTTGGCCAATCTTTTTCAGAAGAAAATACTTTTACTACTCCACCAACTTTTAAGTAGTGTTCTAAAGCGACTCTTCTTTCTCCACTTTTTGGACAATCAGGAAACTTTTTGTCAAAATCCACCATGTCAGAAACGATTTCTACCATGAAATAGATTAGTTCTTCGGGCTTAAAAAGGTTTAGGCGAAGCTTTTACATTAAAAAATCATTGAGTTGCTTTTGAGTGAGAAAAAGTTTATTGTTCTCCAGCGCCTTTTATTGGTCTAGTTTGTTTAGTTCCTTCTTTTAATATTTTAGTTCGTATCCTTCTTGCTTTCCTAAGTATTGCGGCTTGTTCTTCGGGGGTCCTTTCTTTTTTTTGACCAGTTAAATACGAAAGGTAGCTATCTCTTATGGCTTTGGCGCGCCTCTCTCTTCCTGTTCTCTTTATTCTCTCTACTGTTGGATCGGGTCTAATTACCATAATTACATTTGTAGTGTTCTTTCTTTATTTACTTTTCCATGTATTTTGGAAAAGTTCTTTTTTTCCAAAGCCTTAAAAGCCCTTTTGTGAAAAAATATTTTATTGTTTTTGAGTTGATGAAAAATGTTTCCGGGTGGAATGAATCCAAAGAATATGGGGCGGATGATGCGCCAATTAGGAATAAAATCTGATGAGCTAGAAGCAAAAAAAGTTGTTATAGAACTAGTGGATGGCACAAAACTTATTTTTGATTCTCCCCAAGTACAATGCATGACTGTGCAAGGACAAAAAACCTATACTTTAATTGGTGAACCCGCAGAAGAAAAAACTGTTCCAGAAGATGATATTGCAATGGTTGCAGAACAAACTGGTGCAACAAAAGAAAAAGCAAAAAAAGCTCTTGAAGAAACAAACGGCGATATTGCTGAAGCAATACTAAAATTGAAAAAGTAATTTCTGTTAAATAAATTTTTGAAAATAAAAAAAGCATTTTTCTTTATTAAATTATTTTTCTTTTCCTTGGATATATATTATTTGTTCGCTTTGTGTGTAAGCAGTTAGTTCAAGAGGAACTATATCTCCCACAGTGTGTCCGGTATTTATTTCTGCTTGAATTGTTCCAGTGCTATATGGAAGTGTTTGATTTAAATCAGCTAAATATAATTCGTTTAAAGAAAAGTTTCCTATTTGTACAAAGTTAACAGAAAAGTTATTGTTTTCAAGAAGATTTTTTATTTCATTTAAGTAACTTATTTTAGAATTTCCGGATAAAGTTTTTGTGTTTTCTTCTGTTGAAAAATAAATTTGTGCGTTTTCATCAATTGCTAGTAATTGTTCTCTCAAAGCATTTTCGTCAATAGTTTCGCTAGTGGTTCCATCAAAAAACATTTCTGTTTCTACTGAATCAAGTGGTAAAGAAATTTCTGCGGTATTGGAAATTGGTTGGTTTGAAATATTACTTTGTTCGATTAATTCTAGTGCTAAAACATTTTGTCCTTGAAGTTTTATTGTTCCTGAAACATTTATTTTGTCGCTTGGTTGTGAATCAAGCGAAACAAGTGCTGATAGTGTTGTGGATTCGAAAACAAAGTCTCTTGTAACATTTAATTCAGTATTATTTAAAGTTATTTTTCCCGGGGCATTTATTGTAACATATTTCATAGCTTCTTTTGTTTCTCCATCAAAATAACTTAATGCGAAAATACTGTCTATTGTTTCTTGTATTGAAGCACTTTTTTTAAGAGTTATTTCGGCGAAGTAATACCATGTATTTTCTCCAGCAGATCTGAATTGAGAATTAACGCTTGAAATACCACTGATTTTTTGTACAGCAATATCTATTGCTTGTTTATCAAGACTTGTTGTGTCTGCCACAAGTCTGATTGCATTGAGCTCTTTTAGTACATTAGTATCAAAAGAAATATCATAAGTGAAAGTGGATACAATTGGATTATTGTTTATTGTTGTGTCCGTGGATGAATTATCATCGTCATTTGCATAAAGGGCTACTGCGAGCATACTTAGTGCTAGCACTACTACAATGATGATTCCCAGCGCTTTTAGTATATTTTCTTTCTTCATTTTGTCTCACTTAATTAAATTTAAAAGGCCTTGCACCAAGGCATTCTTATATCATTTCAACTTAGAAAAAGATTATAAAGGTGTTTTTATGGCTAGTAAAGAAACTGTACAAAAAGAAAAAAATGACGTTGCTCCTAAAACAGAAAATAAAAAAAAGAGAATGGTAAGCGTTAGTTTTACTGGGAAAGAATTGCTAAATAACACTTTTTTTGATACTACTTTTGAAGAAATTGCAAAAAGTAGTGGCATTTTTGATTCTAATAGAAAATATGGGCCACTTGATGTTATTATTGGTGAAAAAGAATTGCTTGATTTAGTGGAAAAAGAAATTGAGCGAATGGAAATTGGTGAAGAGAAAGCGATTAAATTAATGCCAAAAGATGCTTTTGGTGAAAGACAAAGTGATTTGGTGAGAGTAGTTCCAATAAAATCTTTTTCAGAACAAAAAATTAATCCAGTGCCTGGATTAATAATTCGTGCTGGTGATGCTATGGGAAAAGTACAGAGTGTTTCTGGGGGTAGAGTAAGAGTTGATTTTAATCATCCTTTAGCCGGAAGAGAAATAGAGTATGTTGTAAAAGTTGAGAGAGAAATTTCTAATAAAAAAGAAGTGGCACAAAAGATTTTTGATAAATACTATAAAATGATTCCGGGAGCAAAAGAAGAAATAAAAGAAGATATCTTATACATAACACTGCCTGCTGGTGCTTCCAAAAACTTGAAAATAGTTAATGAAACAATAGCAAAATTAGCAAAGCAATTAGGTGTTGAGATAAAATTTGTTGAAAAAAAAGAAGTGAAAAAAGAAACAGAAAACAAAGCTGAGAAAAGTGCTGAAACAAAAGAAAAGATAGATGAAAATGAAGCAAAAGAAACTAAACAATGAATATAAGAAAAAGTAAATAACTGCTTAATTGAATACAAATAAATAAATTGAAAAAAAGTAAACAAAATGAAAACAAATTGTGTTGTTAAAACAAAAGAAAAATTCGCTTCGCAAATAGCTTTTTAAAGCTTTCATAAGGCATATTTTTTATTAGAACTATTTATTTTGGGTTCGGTAAAAATGAATCATTATAGAGATATTGAAGGATTGCCTATAAGTCTTATAAGCGAGCGGACCGCTTACAGAACAAGCGCGGGACCTGTTAATTCTTCTGTTCAATCAGAAGATAAAAAATCAGGTACTACTACAGTTGGTTTAATCGGAAAAGATTTTGTTGTTTTGGCTGCAGACCAGCAAAGTACTCTAGGGCACTTTATGGCTGATGATGATGCACCAAAAGTTTATCAGATTACAAGTCATGTTGCACTGACTCTTGCTGGTGCACTTGGTGATTCACAAGCAATGATAAGATTTTTGAGAGCACAAGCAAATTTATATGAAGTTGAAAGAGAAACAAAAATAACTCCGCTAGGGGTAAGCAGTTTGCTTTCAAATGCTCTAAACGCAAATAGATATTATCCATTTATTTTTCAGCCAATAATAGGCGGGGTTAATAACAAACCAGAATTATTTGAACTCACACCATTTGGTTGTGTGTCACAAAAGAAAAAATATACTGTTACTGGTTCAGGAACAGAATTTGCTTTAACAATTTTAGATAGTGAATACAAAGATAGTTTTTCTGAAGAAGAAGCTATTGAATTAGCTGTAAAAGCAATTGTTGTTGCAAAAAACAGAGACATTTATACTGGTGGAAAATCGATAACAGTTGTTGTAATTGATAAGAAAGGTTTTAGAGAAGTAGATGAAAAAGAAATTGTTAGAGTTGCTTCTAAAGTAAAAAGTAATTCAACAAAAAAAGGTTAAGTGTAAAAGAAAAAATAGAATTTCTAAATTTTTGGCTGTTCTGTAAAACAGTTTTCTTTGCCAGAGAAAAAAAAGTAATTTTGATTTTAACACTTTAAAAACAGAAAGAACAATTTTGAAAAAAATATTTATAAATAAATTTTATTTAAGAGGAATTTAAATGGTACAAAAAATAAAAATATTACAAGAAATAAATGAGAAAATAAAGGAAATTCTTCCAGCTTCGTGTGAAGTCACTAAAGTTGAGATGGAGGGTCCTGAAGTAGTTATTTACACTAAAAATCCAAAAGCATTTTTTGGAGCAGAGAATTGGGTTTCAAAAACCGCTTTTGAGTTGAAGAAAAGAGTGAATATTCGTACTGACAAATCAATGCTTATGGGTGTTGAACAGGCAAAAAAACTTATTTTAGAAATGATTCCAAAAGAAGCTGAAGTAAAAGATATTTATTTTGAAGAACCGTTTTCAGAAGTAGTAATTGAAGCGATAAAAAAAGGACTTGTTATAGGAAAGGGCGGAGAACTATCAAAGAATATTGTTATTGAAACTGGTTGGACGCCAAGAATAATGCGAGCGCCTACCACTGAATCAAAAACACTTAGCGGAATAAGAAAACATTTGTATAGACACGCAGATGAAAGAAAAAAGTTTTTGCTTAGTGCTGCTGAAAAAATTTATGCCGAACCAGGTAATTCTCCTCACAAGTGGATAAGATTGACTGCTCTTGGAGGATTCAGAGAAGTTGGAAGAAGTTGTTCTTTACTAGAAACAGAGAACACAAAAATTCTTTTGGATGCCGGAGTAAGTTTTTCTGATATTGATCCTTATCCTTACATTGATGCACTTGGTTACCCTTTAAGTGAGATAGATGCAATAGTTATTAGCCATGCACACTCGGATCACAATGTGCTTGTGCCATACTTATACAAACTTGGTTTTTCGGGTCCGGTTTATTCAACTGAACCAACACGTGACTTAATGACACTAATACAATTTGATTATATAAAAGTAAATTTAGCTAATGGCAAAGAAGTGCCTTTTACGGAACAAGATGTAAAAGATGCTTTGCTTCACACTGTTCCCCGAGAATACAGAGAAGTTACTGATATTGCTCCAGATATGAGATTAACTTTCCATAATGCTGCACACATTTTAGGTTCGGCTTCGGTGCACCTCAATATTGGAGAAGGAGCACATAATTTTGTTTACTCTGCTGACATAAAATACGGGATGACTAGATTGTTTGATAATATTGATATACGCTATCCAAGAATAGAAACACTTATGATTGAATCAACTTATGGTTCACAGGATGCTGTGCAAACACCTAGAGAAGAAGCTGAACAAAAGCTACTTGAAATAATACAAGAAACAAATCAATACGGTGGAAATATTTTGATACCTGTTTTTGGTGTTGGAAGAGGACAAGAAATTTGTATGGTAATAGAAAATTTTTATAAAAAAGGATTGATAACTGACAAAAATAAAATTTATGTTGATGGGATGGTTAAAGAAGCAAGTGCGATTCACACTGCTTATCCAGAGTACTTGAGAAAAAGTCTTGAAAGAAGAATACTTACAAATGATAGCCCATTTGATATGCCAATTTTTGAGGAAGCAAAGAGAGAAAACAGAGACAAAATGATTGAAGCGGGTGGAGCAATAATAATTGCTACTTCTGGAATGATGAATGGGGGGCCAGTAATAGATTATTTCCATAAAATGGCTGAGAATCCATCAAACACGCTTGTGTTTGTTGGTTACCTTGCAGAAGGAACACTTGGAAGAAGATTACAACAAGGGTTAAAATCAATGCCTATTAGTGATAATGGAAAAACAAAGAAACTTGATATAAAAATGCGTATAGAAACGATTGATGGTTTTTCAGGACACTCGGATTATAATCAGCTTATGAATTATGTTGGTTCATTAAAACCAAAACCAAAAAGAATAATTGTTAACCACGGAGATCCACAAAGAAGTGTGGAACTATCAAAAGCTATTGCAAAAAGATTTGGTATTACTTCAACAGCAATAAGAACTCTTGATGCAGTAAGATTAAGATAAAAAAATCCAGACATTTTATTTCAATTCTGTATATATTTAATAAAGTTATTTTTCTAATCCTTAGCAAGTTCCAGCTATTTCTGCAGGAGCAGATTGTGTTTTACTATTAATTTTTGAAGAGTTATAAGTTATAGTAATATCATCTTTATCAAAAACATATCCTGTCCCTGTAGTGCATCCAGTGCCGGCAGCGTTGTAAGCTGAAGGATTGATATTAATTGCATATGTATCTCCCGGTGCAAGGGTTTTGTTTAGTGTGTTTCCATCATAAATTCCGGTACTGTTTCTAGTAATATTAAAATCAGTAACTGTAATTGTTTCATAGCTATTGTTTCTTAGAATCACTGTCATATTATTGCTTGTTGTGAAATCCCAGTCTACGGCTGAAAGTGGGGAACCGGACAGCCAAGCTATTTTAGCATTTTCTTTAGGAATATCTTTTCCTTGATCCATTGTTTGTGAAAGTAATCCGACAACAACCAAAGCAATTACTACCACAATAGCTATTATCACGAGGTACTCTATAGTACCTTGACCCTTTTCTTTCATAATTAGAATGTGTTCTTATATAATTTAAAGATATCGTTTTGCTTAATTTTATTTTTTTTGCATAATATTGACATATTTATTTTTCCTGACTGAATATTTTTAAATTACTTTTTTCTGAAAACTATTTTACTTTAAATACTTTCATTTTTCCGGTTGAAAAAACTTCTTGGTAGAACTTTTTTGTTTCTTCACTGTTAAACCATATTTTCGCAATATTAGTTTTGTTGGTTTCATTGTTAATTATTATAAGTGTATTATTGTCACGGTAAAAGTGAAAATCTTTTTCGTTATTTTCCCAAACAGTCGGTAAACGGTTGAAATCTTCTGGGGTATAAGAAAATTTTCCACAAATTATTGTTGTGCCCATAGTGCAATCAACAAAACCGTTTGTATTTGGAAAATAATCAGTGTCAGTTATTTTTCCGATGGAATAAAAGTAATATGTTTTTAGTTCATAAAACATTCCTTCATAGAGCAAGATATAATTTGGATAAAACTCTTTTTCTAATAATGAATATGCGTTTGAAGCATTGTTATCAATCAAAAATTTTGCAGTATTTGTGTTTGGCTCGCAGGAGTGACAAGGCCAATTTCTATTATCTGAAGAAACTTTCCTTTCACACAAAAAAGCTATTTCGTGTCCGCGTGACCACCAAGAAAAAACACTTGAATTAATTGCCGTGTTTTCTTTAATCCATTCGCAAGTTGGTAATAAATCTGGGTAATGCATTATTGTAGGTATTGAAATAGAAGAATAGTAAAAAGAAAATGGCACTCCTATTGCAAGAATAAAAAAGAATATTATAAGAAAAATCTTTTTCAAAGAATTCTTTCCCAAAGCTTTTACTTTTGGGAAATGTGATTTTATTATTAATTCAAAAACAAATCCTGCCGAAATGGCTGTTGTGAAACCGACCAGGTAATAAAACTTTGAAAAGTGCCATGCTAGGAAAAAACAGAGGAGAGTTATTACAAAACAATAAATCACTGAATCTTTTCTTTCAAAGAGCCCCAGGTTTTGTAGCAGGGACCCCGCCCGCTCC
>CAYODU010000009.1:3339-12505 GCA_964402905.1 uncultured archaeon | reverse complement strand
AAATATTATTTCTGCTAATAAGAAAATGTAATTAAATCCGAGTGGTTTGAATAGATTACTATTTTGTGCTTCCTCGCCGATAAGATTTTTTACATTTGATTTATCAGTAATTGGATTGGGGTTCAGAATAAAAAAAGCAAAAATAATTGTTGTTACTATTATAATTATTATTGCAATTGCAAGCACTTTGTTTTTTTGTACTTTTTTTATTTTTTCTGTTTTTTTTGCAATAATAAAACCGAGCATTATTGCAACTATCATTAAAATAATAATTAGTATTCCTGAAGAGAAACCAAAAACGATTGACATATTTGTTGAGAGTTGTGTGAAAAGGTTTTTTGCAAAAATAAGTGGGAGGAAAAAATATATCCCAAGAGTTATAATGCATTTTGAGAAAAATACTTTTACATTCCTTTTTTTGTTATAATGCATTATCAGACTAAATAAGAGTATAAATGGAATAATTGTAAGTGGGATTAGCGAGTTTAGTTTCCATGAGAGTCCCATTACTGCGAAAGAAATTCCTGCAAGCAAAGTGAAAAGAAAATCTTTCCTGTTTAAAGAATCTGTTTTTATTGCGTGAAAGAAAAAAGTTAGTCCTGCAAGAAAAGGGATGAATGCAAATGCCTCTTCTTCAAAAGCACCAATTTTAGAATTAAAAATCATTATTGGTGTTATTGCAGAAACAAAAGCCATAATTAAACCGGATTTTTTGCTAAAAAGTTCTTTTCCAAAAAAATAGAACAAAATGCTTGTTATTGCACCAAACAAAACAGGCAGTATTGTAAGAAGCACTAATAATTTATCTACATTGAACTCTTTGAAAAAGATTTTGTATATGGTGGCGCTAATATCCCAAAGAAGCGTGTGTTCAAATTGAGGTGCGCCTCCTAATTGGTAATATGCAAGGGGATCATTTTTTGGTATGTCTCCCATAGTTATAGTGTACTCAGTCATTCTTGCATGAAAATATGCGTCGGGTCCGCTTAGTAATGGAACAGAATAAAAATAAGTTCTCATTCCTACTGCAATAAGAAAAATTATTACAAGCAAAAACAGCGTTTTTTTATCAA
This sequence comes from uncultured archaeon, assembly GCA_964402905.1. Taxonomy (GTDB): domain Archaea; phylum Iainarchaeota; class Iainarchaeia; order Iainarchaeales; family JAAZKV01; genus JABIDZ01. The sequence goes on along the minus strand of CAYODU010000009.1, from coordinate 11,432 downwards.
ACAATATTTTTTTCATAAAACTCACTGCTGAGAACTTTTTATTTCTCATCTAAAGAATACTTCTATTAAAAGTAATTTTTTTGAATTTATTTTTCTAACGGCTTTTCTCATATGATTGTTGGAGCTTTTCCAGTGCAATAACTGTTTGCTTTGTTTCTTTTATTATTTGTTCTGCTGCCCAGTGTCTATAACTCTCACCCAAAGAATTTCTTTTCTCTGTTGTTGGAGAAGGATTAACTTTGTATTTTAGTCCGTCGCGCACGATTACATCTATTTTTATTAGTCTGTTCAAATGATAGCGAATAAGTTTCTCACTCATTTCTACTTTACTTTTTTCTTTTATATGTTCTTGTATTTCTAAAGTTGTTGGATTTTTTTTCTTTGTGAAAAGAAAAGTGAATAGTGCATCAAAAACAAGGAAACCTTTGTCTCTGCTCTCATTTTTTGATATCAATCCTAGTGAGAGACAACACCATCTTAGCAAAGACTTCTTTGTAAATGCCACATTTTCGGGAAAATCCATTTGTCTTACAATAAAGTCTCTTCTTATCAGTTCTGATTCGGGAATCATTATAACACCAAAAAACTCTTGCAAATTTTTTTAGAAAAAGCATTTCTTTTGGAAATAATCTTTTTCCTTAAGAAATATTTTATTCAAAGAAGTATTTAATGCTTTTTATTTCCTTTTTCTAGGGTCTTTTCTTTTTTGTTTTATTTTTCATTGGAAAATTGGGCCAAGCTGTGTGTCCATGATAATCGGCGTCAATTTCTTTTATTTGTTCTGGGGTAAACTTTGCAATAGCTGCGCGCATCCCTCTTTCTCTTGCCAGGTGTTCTTCCATATTTTTTTTATGAACTTCTTTTGCATCTCTTACCCAAATTTTTCCAAATCTAAACGGCATTAATACTTCTTATTTTCTTTTCTTTAAAAACCTAATTGAAAAACAACATATACATAACATATTTTTTTAAATTAATACTATTACTATATGAATAAAAAGTCTGAATGCGTTAATTTGTTGGAGTTGTGGTGTGATGGTTGAATTGAAAACAGAATTAAGTCCCTTTAGAATTGTTTTTGGAAGAACAAAAAGTGTAGAACTAATGGTTCAAGTGATTAATGATAATGAAAAAGCACGTCTTGTTACGTGTGATGTTATTCTTAGTAACCAGCTTTCTTTTGAAAAACAGGGTATGACTAATGCAAAAACACTTAATCTTGGAGAAATGGCTCCAGCTCAAAAAGCTCTTTACTATTTCCCAATTTATCCAAAGATGAGTATAGAAAAAGGTGAGCAACCAATTGTAATTTCTGTGGTAGAACACTTCAATAATAATCCTGATTATATTCTAAGCAAGAAAACAAAAACAATTCACTTAAGGGTAGAGTAAGACAAAATTTTATAGAATAGAATTGTCTTATTCACTACTTTTTTGTAGCTTTCTTTTTGATAGTTGTATTTTCGCCCAGTTTTACTATTAGTGCTTCAATTTTTCTTCTCACGGCTTCAGGTGGAGACTCTTTGAGCAATGCCCTAAGATTTGTTATTTTTTGTTTTGGTGTGTGCTTTGATTCAAAGTAGTAACTATCAAGTGCTTCTATTTGTCTTGTTATACCTGTTTCTCTTGATTGTGCGCGCCTTATTTCTTCAGCATGAGAAATAATTCTTTTATCTGCGCCAGAAAGTTTTCTTCTGCCCGGTGAAACAATTTGTGATAGTGGATTTCTATTTTTTCTTGTATTCACCATGTCAAGAATAAGTGCTCTAACTATTAATAAGATTTTTGTTTTGTTAATTAGATTTTATTTGTGTATTTGAAAAAGTATTTATCTGCTAAGTGTTTTAAGCAAAATAACTTCTTTTTCATTTAGTTTCATTTCTTTTGTTTTATTTACTGCTTTTTTTAATCTATCAAGAACCGCCCATAATGTGGGCGCAAAATCGTCAAGATTGCTGAGTTCTCCGGTTTCAGCTTTTTCAATAATTACAAGTAACTTTGAAGCGGCAAATTTATTGTGGAGGTGTTGTGAATTTTGTTGTTCGCTCAAAAATCTTTTGTTTTGTAAACGCCATTCTTTTGTTCTTATTGCAGGATTCCTTGGGCGCCTTGGTTTTCTTTCTTTTGCTCTTTGTACTCCTCTTTTTGCAAGAACAGTTCTTTGCGCTAGTGCTTTCATAACTTGGGGCTTTGTTAGTCCTGTGGGCAAAGGACTTTTGTATTTTGGCATTACTGGTTTACTTCCTTTTTTTCTTGGCATGAAATACTTTTGCTTTAGAAGTATTTATTTGTTATTGTTGGCTGCTTTTGTGTTCTTATCTAAATTTCATTGTTCCGGCACAAATCTCTGCAAAGCTTTAAAACAATAAACTTTGACTCTTTTTTTATGAAGGTTTTTTTTCCTTATGATTCTTTGCGTGCGGAGCAGTCAAAACTGATAAAGGATATTTTTGAATCAGTTCAAAATAGAAAAGTTTTGCTTGCACATGCTCCCACCGGTCTAGGAAAAACAGTTTCTTCTCTTGCACCAACGATTGTTTTTGCTCTTGAGAACAAGTTGAAAATATTTTTTTTAACACCAAAGATTTCGCAACACGAAATTGTTCTTGAAACAATTAATTTAATGAATGAAAAATTTGGTTTGGATATTAAAGCAGTGGATTTGGTTGGGAAAAAACAGCTTTGTTTAGATCCTTTTCTTAGTCATGTGTCAGTTGGTTTTTATGATGCGTGCTCTAAAAAAAAGAAGGAGGGCAAGTGCCGTTACTATAATAATGCAAAGGGGAAAACATTCAAGCAAAAAAAATCTGCTGCGCAAAGAAAAGCTGTTGTACTAAAAGAATTTAATAAGTCGCATTTGCTCATGAAAGAAGAGTGCTTTGTTTCTGAGCTTTGTCCATACGAAATACTTCTTGAACAATGTAAGGGTGCAGATGTTGTGATAGCAGATTATTCTCATTTGTTTAATGATGATATTAGAGAAAATATTCTTGGCTCTGCAAAAATATCTTTGGATAAAATAATTTTGATTGTTGATGAAGCGCATAATCTGTCTGAGAGAATAAGGGATATGTATACTGTTTCGGTTACTTCGGAGAGCATTGCACAAGCAGAAAAGGAGGCTAGGAGCACTGCAAATTTTGATGTTGAATTAATAACAAAAGATATTGGGAAAGAGATTGTTTCCTTAGGAAAAAGACTTTCCTTAGACAGAAATGAGGGTTTTGTTGATGAAATTGAACTGGCGATGCTCAAAAAAATTGGAAAAGATTCACTTGAAAAAATTGAAGAAGCGGCACTGGTTTATATGGCTAAGCGACAAATAGAAAAATGTTTTTTGATGGGGCTTGTGGAATTCATTGAAATACTTTTAATGAAAAAAGAAGCTCCTCTTTATTTTGTTGAAAGAAAAAATTCTCTCGCTTTAACAATAACTCCAATGGATGTCTCAGTTTTTAGTGGAAAAGTGATTAATGGGGCCCACTCAGCGCTTTTGATGTCTGGTACCTTATTGCCTTTGGGAATGTATGCGGATATTCTTGGAATTAAAAACCATATTTCAATGGAGTATGTTTCTCCTTTCCCAAAAGAAAATAGGCTTAACTTATTTGTGGATAAAACAACTACAAAGTATACTCAGCGAACTGATTTGCAATACAAAGAGATTGCTGATGTAATCAATGCTGTTGTGCCAAAGGTGCCGGGTAACACAATAGCTTTTTTTCCTTCATTTGAATTAATGGAAAAGATTTCTCCTTACATAAGTGTTTCAAGAAAAATTTTGAGACAAGAAAGAGAACAAACAAGTCAAGACAAAACAAGTCTTATACATAACTTTAAATTATTGGGGGCTAGTTTTGGAGGATTATTATTGGCAGTTTCTGGAGGTTCTATTGCTGAAGGAATTGATTTTCCTGGAGAACACCTGAGTGCTGCAATAATAGTTGGGGTTCCATTTGCAAAAGTTTCTCTCCAAACTAATGCACTCATAAAATTTTATGAACACAAATTCGGTAAGGGCTGGGAATACGCTTACAACGCTCCCGCAATAAGCAAAGCTGTTCAAGCGGCGGGCAGAGTAATAAGAACAGAAAAAGATACTGGGGTCTGCATTTTCCTAGATAAAAGGTTCTCTGATAAAAGATATGAAAAGTTCTTTCCCAAGGACTTTGATGCTAAAAAAACGCTTTTCCCTGAAAAAGATGTTCAGAAATTCTTTGGATAATCTTCTCAAACAAATGTGCAGTGGGGAGTAAATGCTCAAAAGTGTATCTTTTTGTTAGTAAAAAATAATTTCAGTATTACTTTTGTCACACTATTCTCTTATTAGTTATTAATAACTCAATTGCCCATTAACTTATTACTTTTGTGGAGATGGTCTATCAAAATTGGTTATAGGTTTTAATAAAAAAGAAATGGGGATGGGATAGGCTCACCAGGCTTCTGATTTTAATATCTCGTTCCTATTTCAAAAAAAAATAATTTAAATCTTTTTTTTGGTTCCATTGTTTCCTGTTATTATTTGTTTTGTATAAATTTTGCATATTGTAATATAATCTCTTGCACTCTTTTTTGTTAATGATTAAAGCACTTATTTTTGATTTGGGCGGAGTAATTATTTTCAATGATTTAAATAATTTGTTGAAGACCTTTGCTGAAGAGCTAAAAATAGATTTTGAATTACTTAAAAAAATAGAAGCAGATAATCACGAAAAGCTTATTCTTGGAAAAATTTCAATAAAAGAGTTTTGTAGTGCTATTCGTGGAAGGTTTGGACTAGAATACGAAAGCGATATAATTACTCTAATGTGGGAGCGAAATTATAACCGAACTGTGAAGACAAATGACGAACTATTAAAAAAAATACTTGAATTGAAGAAAAAATACAAAATAGCTTTGGTTTCAAATATTTTTGATGATACAGCGCGTTTCCATCAAAGACAAAAAATCTTTTATTATTTTAAACCGGTTTTACTTTCATGCAGAGTTGGTTTAGCAAAACCTGATATTAAAATATTTGCGCGAGCAATATCTGAGCTTGGGGTAGAAGGAAAAGAATGTTTGTTCATTGATGATGATGCTAGTTTTTTGGATGCAGCAAAAGAATTTGGCATGAAAATAATTCACTTCAAAAACAACAAACAATTATTCAAAGAAATGAGAAAACTGAAAGTAATGAAATAATCTTAATTTTTTGGGTTTTAATAAGTATAATTGTTAAATGTAAAGGTTTATCTTTTTTCAGTTCATTTAATTTGATATGCACAAGAACTTACTGCTCCATTTCATTCGTAGAATAAGGGGGCCCGTTTTGGGTTTGGATAGGCGTTCTAATCGAACGCGATTTATTGCGTATACCCCTGAATTTAAACAACTAGTTAGGGATTCTCTTGAGCGGGGAGATTCTCATGGGCATTTTACTGCTGTTCGCAAGTTAGTTGATGCTAATTATTCTATGCTATTAAAAGGGAAAGTTGTGCGAGATCCGGAATTAGGTGTTGTCATCTCTCCAAGGACGACTGGATCGGTTAAGGGGAAAATAACCTTATAACTTTGCGTGTTGACATGTTTGGAAGGAGTTACTTTCTTAAGGAAGACATGTCTTCTCCAAGAACAGTTTTACATAGGTATGCCAAAGCCGAAAGAATGGTAAAGTTGCTTGGGGGTGAATTTGGGGGATTTAAATTAGTTGTTGTAAAGCCACATTTTATTTATGGTAAAGTGGGTGGGGGAATGAGTGTTTCAAAAACAGTTGTACTAACAGATTTTTTTAATGCTCGACGAGTTAAGTTAGTTGACGATTATAAAGGAAAGGATTTTCGTGAATTACGAATTGCAATTGAAGAACTCGGCAATAGATTTAGTAGTATTGATATTCATGAATCTTCTGGGATAAACTCTTTTTATGAGGAAAAAACGAAAACAATATATTTGTTTGACGTTTAATTTCTTGTTTTGCTATGTTTAACCCCTCATTATTCTTTTGGTTCCTTTTTTTCCTACACTAGTTGGTTTTGTCTGTGGGGCTATTGGTTTTCTTGTGCGTGGAAATTTTTGTCTTAAAATTCTGAAAAATTCTTTTTTTATTGTTGGTTTTCTGTTTGGTTCAAAATAGTAGTAATCTGGTAAGCCTACTGAGCGTTTAACAAACAAATTACTGTGTTTTACTAGTTCAGCAATAAGGGGCTCACTATTGATGGCTCTGAAACTTGCCCTAGCTATGTTCTTCTTTTTTAGAATAATCATTAATCCATTCAAAACTTCTCTTGTGGAAAGAAAAAAGTCCGCTGGTCTGTTTGGGAAACCCACAAGCCTAATCATTGTTGATGGGGGTGCATCTGGGTGTATTTTGGTAATTTCAATAATGCATCTGCCCACATCTTGTTCATTTTTTGTTGCATTTATAACAATCTTGTGTTTTCCTAATGGTATGGATTCTCCAGAAGCTATAAGTTCCCATGGTTCTTCTACTTTAATAGTAATTTTAGGCATTAAAACAATTGTGTGGCGAGTTGTATAAATTACTTTCTGAATTGAAGCACACCAAAACACAGTTATGTTTACAATGGCTACATAATGGCTTTTTTGGGTGATTTTTCGGGTTTTTGATTTTTCATCATTTTTGCCCCCCCCAAAAACAATAAACACACTATTTGTAGGACACTTTTTCTCATGTCCCGGATTTGATTATTTTTTATCCTTTTCAAAAGAACCCTTTTGTGTTAGCCCAATTTCTTTTTTTGTTATTGTTATTGCTATTCCAAATCGCTTACTTTAGTTGTTTCTGGGTTTTTATTTCTTCAAAACACTTTTTGCAGATGTGGTACTTTTTTACGTCGTTTCCGCTTGGGGGAGAGAATAATAGTGCTCCAAATTCATTTAGTTCTTCTTTGCAGAAGTCACAGATTGCTTTTATTGCCATGTTTAACTATTGTTTTTCAAGAATTTAAGTTTTGTGCCCTTTTCTTATACATAACCTTTTTTTCGTGCCACCTTTAATTTTGGGATTGTGCACTTCCACTAATAACTTTTTAGCCACTTTTTTTACAAAAACCCATTATTTTACGAAGGAATTGTGCGGTATAATGATGATTATACCGCAAAACAAGTTTAAATGTCCAAAAATAGCCTTAAATGACCTAAAATAGCACTATGGGCTTATTTGAATGATATTCCATTATTGTGGTGGCGTAAAATGCGTTTAAATTGCTTATTTTGGCCCTCTTTGTTGTTTGTATTGTGGGCCAAATAAGAATTGTTGTTGTGGAAAAACCGGGGCGAGAGCATTGAGAATTAAATTATTGGAGCAAGTATTGTTATGTATAAATTTAATTTTTTCTGTTTAGATTGTTACACTATTTTTCAATGATTTCTTTTTAACTGCCTCAACAGAGCTTCTTTACCAAGGAGGTGGTAGTAGTTCATAGAATAAGAATAGAAACAAATCGTCTAATTCTGCGGGAAGTGCAGCTTGAGGACGCGGCAATTATTGCTGAGCTAATAGCTCCGCTTAGCGTAAGCCGTTTCCTTGCTGTTGTACCGCACCCATATACTATTGCTGATGCAGAGGCTTTCCTGAAATCAACGGTTGTAGAGCAAGCAAAAAATCCAAGGGAAAACTTTGCTTTTGCAATAGTTCCCAAGGAAAATTGCTTTGCATAGAATAATCCTCTTGAAGCACTAGCCGGCATTGTTGGTTTAAGAAAAATCGATTACTTTAACGGCATGGCTGAAATAGGTTATTGGCTTGGTGAAAAATATTGGAGCCAAGGCATAGTAACTGAAGCAGCTAAAAAAGTAATTGAATTTGCTTTCAATGACTTGAAGCTAAACAGGATTGATGTGCACGCAGTAATAGAAAACAAAGGCTCTAATAGGGTAATAGAAAAACTGGGCTTTGTTTTCGAAGGAACAAAAAAACAAGCAATGCGTGCCAAAGCAACAAATGTTCTTCATGACATCAATACCTATGGCTTGCTAAAAGAGGACTGGGAAAAAGCTCAGTATAGAGAGCTCTAAAAAGCAATGTTTGGGAAGAACTATTTTTTTAAAGTTCTTCCCAAAAAGCTGTCCTAAAAAAAGTGTGTTTTTCA
>CAYODU010000009.1:0-3239 GCA_964402905.1 uncultured archaeon | reverse complement strand
TATGCTAAATATTTTCTACACTTTACTTTAGTGTTTGCTCGGTATTCGCTAGGATCTAATCGCCACATTACATTATCAAAAAACTTGGCTGCTAAACCAGCATACAACCACGTTTGAATTTTATCTTTTTTTACATTATCGCAAAAACCAATGTTGTCAATGTATGTTTTAAGCGCTTTTTTATTATAAATTAAAAAAGGAGCTGGATCAAACATGAATGGGTGGTAACCATAAGAAGAGCCCCAATCAATAAGATTTTGTTTTCCCTGTGAATCGATAATTATATTATCTTCTCTGAAATCTTGGTGTTGTCTTGCAAAAGGCATTGAAACAAAATCTTTGATGATTTTTTTCTTATTTTGTTTTAAATGATAATAAATGTCCCAATAATTATTCACTTCTTCTAAATTGTACTTATCTAATTGTCTTAGTCTTTTTGGAGCAATTTTAAAGTTTTTGTTTAAACTCTTAGCGTAAAAACCATTGTCTTTCCTAGAAAAATTATTTAATTTAAAGATATTGTGTTTATTGAAAAAAGATTTGTTATTTATTTGTTTTCTCATTAGAGCAAAGTCCTTCACTAAGCCAAGATCAATATTTTTGTTTTTTAACATCTCTCCTTTAATATAATCTCTAACCAAAACTTTCTTTTCTAATAAACTTGGAAAAACAGTGTAAGGTAAGTGCCTAAACTGTAATTTTGATAAAAAGTATTCCATTTGAGCTTCATGAATTTTTAGTTCTTTAACAAAATAAGTTTTTTTGTTCTTAGAAACTTTGTAAGTGTGGTGCATTTCTCCGATTTTGATGTGCTCAAACTTCCAATCCCTGATATTTTCAAACTCTTTTTCTTGTGAAATAATATTTTTTATTTCTGTCAAAGACATTTCTCTTATTTTGCTCATGCAAGATAATTACATTCAAATAATTAAATACTTTCTTTGAGTAAAAAAGACATTTATAAAATAGTATTTAATTTAGCATTTACTTTACATATATATTATTTTATATTTCGAGAGCGTCTTTTTCTCTTATTTCGTCATCAAAAGGGACTTCAGCCAAATGCCTCTTTCTTCTCAAATATTCTCTTGCATTGTTTCTTGCAACACCAGTAAGGTAACCAACTGGGTTGGCTTTGGAACGCACATAATCAAGAGCATGAAATCCTTCAAGGATTGTTTGTTGGAGTATGTCCATATTATCTTGTGCGGGAAATCCGGCAAGGCTTATTTCTTTGGCTATGACTTTCTCTAACCATTTCTGGCTTGCCACTAAAATATCCCATTTTTCTTTTGGGGTGAACAAACAAAGTTTGGGTTTATTGCTTTTCCCTTTCCGCCGCAAAGCTTTTTCCTTTTCAATCCTAGCGTGTCTCTCAACAATCATTTGCTTTGATTGTATTTTTAGTCGTTCATTTATCCTCCATATGGTGGTGGGATCAATACAAATCTTTCTCTTCTTCAAAAATTTTACTAGATCCCTAAAACTCATTTCGGGGTGTTCTACTAGTCCCTTAACAATTGCATTAAATGTTTTAAGTGGGAGCCTCGTATCGCCCACCCTCACTCCTTGTTTAGATCTTATTTGCCTTAAACGGTTTATTTTTGCCACAGTGCCTGGTGACACATTATGTCTTCGTGCTATACTTCTTTGAGACATAAATCTTTGCTTATCAAGTAATCTTGCAATAGCATTTTCTTTAGCCAAGGGCAATCTTTGGGCAACCATAAATGATTAAGAATTTCTAAAAATAAAAGCTTACCTTTGGAAATCTGTCCAACAATTAGTGTTTTTTATATTGGAGGAAATTATTTAAGCGTGTTAGTTCTCTTTTAACTATGAATCTAAAATCAGATTATTTGAAGGTTCTAAAAAGTAACCAGTTCATTGTTGATGGAAACTTTTTCACTGCTCCTGCACAATCGGATTCAATTTATCCTCATCAATGGCTTTGGGATAGTTGTTTTCACTCAATAATTTATTCGTCTCTTGGACAAAAAGAAAATGCAAAAAAAGAGATTCGTTCTTTGATTAAAGGGCAATGGAAAAATGGTATGCTCCCCCACATGATTTATTGGAAAAAATCAAAAAATCATAAGCTTGATTGGGGAACAAAGAAAAACACTTCTTCAATTACACAACCTCCAATGGTTGCTTATGCTGTTGAACAAATATACAAGAAAACAAAGGACAAAGAATTTGTAAAAGAGGTTTTTGATTCTCTTGACAAATATTATACTTGGTTACACAAAAAACGTTCAAATAATTATCTTCTTTTTGTTGTTCATCCATGGGAAACAGGAATGGATGATTTTGTTTCATGGGATAAAGTATATAATTTCAAAGAGAGTTCTCCTTCAAAAGAAGCGTTGATGAGATTCAAATTAAGCATACTAAAAAAGTATGTTGCACTAAAAAATAATCCAAAAGAGTTTTCTAAAACAAAAATGTTTAATGTTAAATCACTTATATTTAACACAGCTTATCTAAGGGGAATAAAATCAATGATTTTTCTTGCTGAAGCAATTGGTTCGGATAGACTTGGGCACTATAAGTGGTTGTTTCCAAGAGTAAGAAAAAGATATAGAATTGATTTGTATAATAAAAAGTTGAAGCTTTACTGTGAGTGTAATCACAAGAAAAGAAAACTCTTGGATCATGAAACATCCTCAATTTTCTTACCGCTTTTCACAGGAGTTATTTCAAAAAAACATGCAAAGAAACTTGTTGAAAAATATCTTTTTAACAAACAAAAGTTCTGGGCAAATTATCCTGTTCCAACAGTATCAATGAATGATATTCAATTCCAACCAAATCGTTATTGGCGTGGAAGCACATGGATTAATATTAACTGGTTCATTTACAAAGGACTTAAAGAATATCATTTTGACAAAGAAGCTAATATATTAAAGAAAAGAACTTTTGAACTGATAAAAGAAAATGGTTTCTATGAATACTTTAATCCTTTGACCGGAAAAGGTTTGGGCCCAAAGCGCTTTGTTTGGTCCGGACTAATATTTGATATGAAATAATTGTTTTCAATTTTTTATTAAATTTTCTCCATATCAAAATAGTTATGTATACTAATCAGTTTTCTTTGATTTTTTTGCGCTATATTGTTTTGAGCCATAACTATCAAATGGCTCTAAATCAAATAAAATAAGTGTTTTTGCTTCAAAATCGTAAAAAGCATTTGCAGGGCCTATTCCTCCGCGTGCAGTTTCAGGGAGTTCTTTTAG
>CAYODU010000008.1:0-26519 GCA_964402905.1 uncultured archaeon | reverse complement strand
TTTCCAAGAGGCACTTTTTCTGCTAAAACAAGTTTTGGTGGCTTAAATTGCCAAATTAAAGCATTTTAAGAATTTATTGAAGTATTGCGTTTATTACTCCGTCTTGTCCTGGACGATTAGTAATAACTGCGTTTTTTTCTGTACTTCCTTCTTTAATTCTTATAATTGCACCCTTTGTGCTGATATTTGATCTAGCAAATAATCTATTAGCATTATTTTCTTTTACTGCAATTATTTCGTGTTTTGTTATTTTTCCAGTACTTGGATTGTAAACATTAGCAAATTTAACTGCGGTTGCGCGAACTTTTGTTGTTTTTCCTCTTCCGCTTTTTGTTTTTCTTTCTTCTTCAATGCCCTCAGAACTCTTTGTGTGTGCTGCGGTTCCGCCTCTCCAAGCTTTCTTTTTTGTGCATCTTCCCACAGTACCTCTTTTTCCGCCAGTACTCATTCGCTTTGACTTAGTATTCCATTCAACCATTTTCTCACCAGTATAAAGAGTTTTTACAAGCGCATATTTAAAAAGCTTTTTTTTGGTTTTGCTTGCTTTTTTTACTTATTTCTTATTCATTATCAGTATCTTCATCTGAGATAATTTCTTTTAGAGTCTTGTCTTTTTCTTTGTTATAATCTGCTTCAATTATCTTTTTTATTTGCTTTGATTTCTTCTTTCCAAGATTCTCAATATCTTGTAGTTCTTTCTCGTTTGCATTAATGATATTTTTTATTGAACCAAATTTTTCAAGAAGATTTTTTGCGAGTTGTGGTCCCACGAGTGGCATTCCTTCAACAATAAATCTTTGTTGTTCATTAACTGTAAGTCCTTTTCTGCCAATTCTTATGCGCACATCATTTTTGTTTTCTATTTGTTCTCGCTTTGCAATGTTATACAAGTACTCTGCGGTTTCTTCTTCATTTTGAGTATTAATTATTGGTACTTGGTAATCAAGTGCAATTGATGTTAGTGCCCCAATGATAGAGTTTTTGTGTATGTTTCGTAGCGAGTAAATTTCATTAATATTTCCTTCAAGCAAAAGAAGTGGTTTAGAATAATTTCCCCTTAAATCAACAAGCTGTGAAAACAATCTCCCATCAATCATCGAAGACAAAAAATCTTCTATTGTTTTTCTTTCAACGCAAACATCTTTGCTTAGAACAAAATCTCCTATTGCTAGGGGTTTTGTAATCATCTTGGCTTTTTTTTCAAAAAGTTTTTTTATTACTGTTGAAGCCTGTTCTCTTGAATCTGCAAAAATAATTATTTCCTCGCTTTTTTCCTTTTCGCTAAATTCGTTTAGTGTACTTTGCTCTGGGATAATTCTTGCATTTACTTTATTTTCATTTATTCTTGAATCATTTGTTTTTTTCATGGTAACAAGAGCCTCTTTCATTCTTTTTTCTTTTGCTTTTGCAGTCCAATAAAAAGCTTCATCGCGCGTATTTTTTGCCATTAATATAATTGTTTTTCCTTTGGCAAATCTGCCTGTTCTTCCTCTGCGCTGAATAGTTCTTATTTCGCTGGGCACTGGTTCAAAGAAAACAACTAAATCAACTGATGGAATATCTAGTCCTTCTTCTGCAACGGAACTTGCCACAAGAACATTGTACTTATTTGTTTTTAGCTCTTCTAAAACTTCTTGTTGTAATTTTTGACTCATTCCTTTTTCGTTTCCCTTTGTTGCTTGCCCGATAAATTTAATGGGTTTTATTTTATCTTCTTTCTCCAAAAAAGAAACGACTTCTGTTATTGAATCGCGGTAATGATTAAACACTATTGTTTTGCTTTCTGGTTTTCTTTTTAGTTCATTAATAATAATTTTTTTTAGTTCAGCATATTTTGGGTGCTGTACTTTTTCAAAAAAAAGCTTTTCTGTTATCGCCCTTGCTTTTTTTATCTCGGGGTTAGTCATAATGGATTTTGCAGCCTTGCTTTTTCCTTTTGCTGCATCCTCATCCATTTTTGCAAAATAGTTTTTCAGCGAACCAATTCCTTGTGTTTCAAGTAACTCTTCTGCGTGAGCAACTTTTAATAGAGCCGCACACTTTGATGCTGCAACAAAATAGCTTGGGTTTTTTCCATTCAATAATCTTTTTCTTATTTGGCCCTGCATTTCAAGGAGTCTTATTCTGTTATAATATTTTTTGTTTGCTGTTACTGCCACATGCATTTCTTTTAGAAAATCTAATTGTTTTTGTTGGAATTCTCCAAGGAGAGCTTTTATTTCTAAAAACTCTTTTGGAAGATCAACTTTTATCCAATCAATTTCAATTTCATTTACATATGGTTTTACATCCTCATCTTCCGAATTTTTTATTTCAATATTATTTACACTTAGATTTCTGCACACATCTTGTATTTTTTCTTCTTCGTTTCCGGGGGATGCAGTTAGTGCAGCAACAAGTGCTTTTGAATTTTGTTTTTGTAATTGTAAATTAATGAATACATATGCGTAATCCCCAACTGCCCTGTGTGCTTCATCAAAAATAACCAAATCAAATTTTTTTAATGAAATCCTTCCATTTAACAAATCATTTTCAATTGTCTGTGGCGTGGCATTAATTATTGTTGCCTCATTGTAAAGTTTTTTTCTTTCACTAACCTTAGTGTGTCCGGTAATAGAAACAATTTTTTCTTCATCTATTTTTAAAAATTTTTTAAAACTCTTTTCGTGTTGCACTACAAGCGGTTTTGTCGGAGCAAGAAAAAGAACTTTGCTTTCGCTATTCTCTTTTATCTTATACGCAGCAAGCATTATTGCGACAATTGTTTTTCCAAGTGCTGTGGGAGCAACAACAAGAGAATTTCCTCTCTCAATAATCCTACTGACAAGAAGTTCTTGGTATAAGCGTGCCTCCACGAGGTCACTTTTTATCATGGGGTGAGAAATGAATGACATAATTAATTATTTGGTTTGAAGGGTTTTAAAGGTTCTCTGGGTAGTGTGCCGAACCAAATCCCTTGTTTAAGTAATTCTTTTTAACATTGGCGAGTAATAATTAATCATGATTCCAAGAAAACTTTCTGATGCAGAGCATAAGCGTCGTAGGCAATTTATTGATTCTTTGCCCAAACCCGATTTGAGAAATATGTCGCTTTCAGCTATACTTAAATCGGTTATACGTTTTGGTAGGAAATCGAAAAAAAGAAAAGATGTTGTTGGGGATTTGAGAAGAAATTTGGATCTTGATAGAAGAAAAGGGTGGCATGTTTCGTTTCACTCTGATTTGAGGGGAACGAATATTGCTCTTGGAACCGATTTAGTTGAGTTTATCAAATTGCATGCACCCAAGGGTAATGTTCTTGAGATTGGTTGTGGTGATGGTACAACTACTGCTCAGTTACAACAGAGAATTCCTGGTGTAAAATTTTCTGCACTGGGTTTGAGAATTTCTCCCGATTGGATGACTCACGAGAATTATAGGAAAATTGATTGGCATGTGGGGCATGTTGAGAACCTTGCCCGTTTAAGAAAAGCTAAGAGGCCAGAAAGTTATGATGTTGCTTTTTCTTCTCTTGGCCTGACTCATGCAAATGATATATGGAAGGCTATTGAAGAGATTAGACCTTTATTAAAAAAAGGCGGTTTTTTATTAATAAACATTCAAGTTAGTTACAATATTACCCCTAGTGAATTTGAAAAACTGGGTTTTGAGAGAGTTTGGTTCAAAAATACGGCTATTCCTGTTGATCAGAAGCTACGCCGCAAAATCTTGTCAAGATATTTTTATGTCGGTGCTTTTTGTTTAAGAAAAAAATAGTTTTGAATTTTGCTTAATTAATTTGTTTTTGTATTGAATTATCTTATTTTGTGTTCTAAAACCAACATTTAAATTCTTTGGGGTTTTAATGTTATATTGAAGTGTATTTTTTTAAATGGGGGTTATTTTATGGGTGAATTACCATTGGCAGCAATTGATAGGATTATTAGGAAAGCGTCCGGTATTAGGGTAAGTGAATCTGCTGCTAAAGAGCTTGGTGTGCATTTAGAAGATGTTGGAATGAAAATTTCTCAAGAAGCTTCTTTGTACGCAAAGCATGCTGGAAGAAAAACAGTTACTGATGAAGATATAAGATTGGTTTTGAAAAAATAAATTTTTTTAGGATAGTGGGCATATGGCAAGAAAAAATAGGAAAGTCGGAGGAAGTCCAGCTTATTCAAGAAAAAAGAGGCTTGATGAAATTGCAGTGGCACTTGGAGCTTTACAGAAAAGAAAAGTGAGGGTAATAAGATTGCCTCCTGGTGTAAAAAGAAAATCACAATGAATTATCTCTTTTCAAATTAATTTTTTTATATTTGATTAGTTTGTTTTGATTATTTTTTTTATATTTGGATAGTTTGTTTTAATTAAATTGTTTTTTTCTATTTTTTTATTTAATTAGATTTTTTAGATAAATTGTCTCTTGTATCTTTTCTCTTCTTCTACTTGGTCTTCAAGGTAACGCAGGTACTCTGTTTTAAAATTTTGTACACGGAAAAGTTTTCCTGTTTCAATAAATGTGTAAATATTCTGTAGCAAAATGTTTGAACCAATTATTGATGGCATTGAAACGAAATCCACTCCTTGTTTATAATATTCAAGTGTTTCTGAAAAATAATGTGCATTTGCAAAAACAGTTAATTTTGGGGCAATTTTTTTTGCCTGTTTTGTCATGTCTATTGCAGTATTAACATTCAAAACAGTTATTACCAGTAGCTTTGCATCTTTTATGTCAACTCTGTCCCATAATGCTTCATGTTCTGCTGTTCCGTACATATAAGGTAAGTTATCGTTTATTCCTTGGCGAACTACTTCTGGATCATGATCAATTACAATTGCTTGTTTGCCTGAATTAATAAGTGCTTTTACAAGGCCTCTTCCAACTGTTCCCCCACCAATTATTATTGTGTGATTCTGTAAAACCTTTTTTCCAGGAATTTTTTGTAATTCAATTATCTTTCTTTCAAAAAACTTTTTGTGCATTGTTTTTGGCAGGCGTTTTGTTTTTTTGTAAAAGAATTGTGCAACTTTACTTGATGAATTAGTTAAGTATGGTGTGATTATCATTGACAATGCAATTGCAGTTATTAAAAAAGAGTATAAATCTAAACCCAGAACTTTTGCCTCAAGAAGACCAATTGTTGCTAAAACAAATCCAAATTCCGAAACTTGCCCAAGTGACATTCCAACTTGAACTCCAATTTTACTTCCATATCCTGAAAGGAGCGTTATGAAAAACATTATGATTGGTTTTATTGCAAAAATCATTATAAAAATAATTATCATTAACATTGGATTTAAACTTCCAAAGTTGAATGTTAATTCAATACCTAGTGTCACAAAGAATATTGTAAGAAAGAAATCACGCAGGGCCCTTATTTTTGAAAATATTTCAAGATTGTATGGCAGAGTACTTAGTGCAAGTCCGCCAATGAATGCCCCAATACTAATTGGTATGTCAAGCAATAAACTCATTCCAATGAATAAAAATGCAGTTGAAATGCTTGCTAACAAAAATAATTCTTGTTCTTCTTCTGCAACTTTGAATAATCTCGGAAAAACAACTTTGTTTGCGAATAATGCAATCAAAATCAAAAGAATACTTTTTCCGATTATTGATCCAAAAAGAAATGGATTTGCTATATTTGAAATGTTTGCCATCATTGGAACAAATATTATAATTAGAAAGTCTTGCAGTAGGAGTATCGAAATCATTATTCTTCCTTCTAGGGTGTTAGTTTGTTTTTTATCTGAGAGTATTTTAATAACGACCATTGTTGATGAGAATGCAAGAATTGTTCCGACAAAAAGTGCTTCTTCAAAATTTAGTAGTCCTGTAAACCAGGTTAAGGCAAATGTAATTCCTATCACGGCAAGGACTTGAAATATTGTCCCTACTACTATTGGCTTTCCAATTTTTAATAATTTTTTAACGGAAGTTTCTATTCCTACTGAAAAAAGTAAAAATGCTACTCCCAATTCTGAAAGTAGACGAATTTCTTCAGTTACTTCTCTTATCCCAAAATCAACAGGTAAACCAAAGATATTAATTTCAAATTTTCCAAGCACTAATGGTCCGATGATTATTCCTGCCACAATATATGCAAAGAGACTTGGTTGCTTTAACTTTTTCATTACAGCATAAACAATAGTTGCCATAATAATTATTTCAGCAATTTGTATAAACAACGGTAATGCTATTTCAACCATATTATCATTTCTCGGTTCTAATTAGTGAAAAAGGCTTTTGTTGTTTAAAAAGTTTCCTGCATTGGTTTTATTGATATTAAATGCACTTTAATTGAATTTTTTATCAAAAATAGTTGTTTTTTTGGCTAATTAATCGGTTTCTTCTTTTAATTTTTCATCTATCCAATGAAGCTCGAATTTTTTTCCTGCAAGAATATCTTTCATTATTGTTCCAGCTTTTTCAGAAATTATTATCTGTGGAATTAATACATAATCGATGCCTGATTTATACATCCTTCTTGCAGCTTTTTTATCATTTGCAAGCGCAATTATCCTTGCTTTCGTTTTTTTCTTCAATACCTTTGAAAGGACTTCATTTGTTGGAACATCAAGTATTGTACTAATAATTATTTTTGGTTCTGCAGAAATTATTTCGTTTATTATTTCAGGGTCTGAAATATCTCCGTAAATACATTCAAAGTTATCTTTTTTTGCATCATTTATTGCCTTTGGATCAAAATCAATAACAAGTGTTTTCTCTATGCGTCTGTCTGAGAGAATTTTTTTGCCTCCATCATTATATCCGATACATATAACTTCGTAATGTTTTCCTTTTTTGATATGCAAGGACTTTTCAGAAAGTCTTTTACTTTTAAGTAAAGGAATTTTTTTCAAAAGAATATTATAAATTTTGTTATTGTAAAGTATCATGTAAGTTGAAGTGCTGATTGTTATTATGGCCACAAAAGTTATTATTGGAACAATTGTTTCTGAAAGATGTCCTACTTTTTGCCCCAAAAAGATCAGTATTAATGAGAATTCACTTATTTGTGCAACGGTTAAGCTTGAGAGGAAACTCGTTCTTCCCTTGTAACCCAGCAAAATCATAAGTATAAAAACAATTATTGGGTTTCCTATTAAAACAAATAATGAGAAAATTATTGCTGGAATAATTGTTATTTCTGCTGAGATAAAAACTAGATTTGACCCCAGTATTACAAAAAAGAGTACAATAAAAAAGTCGCGAAGATATTTCATCTTTATCATAACTTCACGATTGAAAGGAATACTTGCAATCATAACTCCAGCGATAAATGCTCCGATTTCTTTTGAAAGTCCAAGCAGAATTGCAATTGAAGTAAAACATAAACACCATGCGATTGCTCCAATAAAAAGTATTTCTTGATTTTTTGAAAGAATTGAAAATATTTTTTTTGAAAATACTTTTGAAAAAATTATGAAAACTATTCCAAAAAAAGCAATATTTAATATAAATTGAAATATTTGTGTCTCAATGTTTGTTTGCATTGAAATGCTTGTTATTAGCATTAATGCTATTACTGCTACAAAATCCTGAACTAATAAAAAGCCGATTGATATTTTTCCATACAATGAATTTATTTCCCCCTTGTCGGATAGTAATTTTACTATGATGATTGTACTGCTAAATGTTAATGCAATTGCCAAATATAATGATTCGATTATATTGAAACCAAGAAATGTTGCTATTGCAAAACCAATTATACAAGTAAATGTAATTTGACCAATACCGGTTATTACGGATATTCTGCCCACTTCTTTGAGTATTTTTGGATTCAAATTTATTCCAACAATAAACAATAAGAATGCGATGCCCAGTTCTGAAAATACGCCTAGCATTTCTTGATAAGTGATAATATTAAGAAAAGAAGATCCTAGAATTATCCCAGTTATAATGTATGCTAGTATTACTGGTTGCTTTAGTTTCTGAAAAATTACTGCAAGGATAGTTGCTAATGCTAGTACTATTGCCAGCTCTACAAAAAAAATATCTCCAATCATTCTAATGCCCGTCAAGTATGAATGAATTTCTCTTATTTAAAATTAGCGTTTTGAATAGAAAACTATTATGTTCTTTATTTAATTGATTTTGTTCTTTATTTAGGTAATTTTGCTTCACAATATATTTTGGGTGTTTTTTGTGCTTGTTGTCCCATCTTTATTATCAATTAGCTCTACGCCAAGTGCTTTTAGCTTGTTTCTAATTTCATCTGATTTTGCCCAGTTTTTTTCTTCCCGTGCTTTGTTTCTTTCATTAATTAGTTTTTTTTGTTCATCGTTCAGTTCAAAGAATTTATCACTAAAATCAATTATGCCCAGCACTTCATTTATTTTTTTCACAAAATCAATTACCTTTTCAGATTCTTTTTTATCCAAGGCATTTCCATCTACTAGTTTGTTTATTCTTTTTATAAAATCAAAAAAGTAGCTCATTGCTTCGGGAACATTCAAGTCATTATCCATTGATTTTACAAAACCACTTTTCGCGCTAGCAATAATATTGTCAACAGTATCTCCAACCGGATTTTTTTCTTTGCTTTGTTTTATTGTTTTCATTCTATCAATAAAATTTTGTATCCCTAAAATAGTTTTTTGTGCATCAGTAACTGCCCCGATAGTAAAATTAAGTGGCTGTCTGTAATGTGAATTAATTAGAACATACCTTATTGCATTTGGTGAGAGTTTTTTATCTAACAAATCACGTAAAGTAAAAAAGTTTCCAAGGCTCTTTGACATTTTTTTTCCTTCAACCATTAAATGCTCGCAGTGCATCCAATATTTTACAAATTGTTTTCCTGTACCTGCTTCGCTTTGAGCGATTTCGTTTTCGTGGTGGGGAAATTTGTTATCTATTCCTCCGGTGTGTAAATCAAAACTTTCCCCCAAATATTTCATGCTCATTGCACTGCACTCAATATGCCACCCTGGTCTACCCTTTCCCAGTTTTGTTTCCCAAAAAATTGTTCCATCATTTTCATCCCATGCTTTCCACAAAGCAAAATCTCCGACACCAGCTTTTTCGTATTCATCTTGTTTTATTCTTGCACCTGCTCTGAGTTTTTTTATATTTACTCCGCTTAGTTTACCATAACCAGGGAATTTTTTTATTGAATAATAAATACAATTATCTTCTCCACGGTAAGCAATGCCTTTGTCAAGAAGTTTTTCAATTAGTGTTACCATTTCTTTTATGTGTTCTGTTGCTGATGGATAAATATTTGCTGGAAGAATATTCAGTGTTTTGATATCTTCGAAAAAAGCTTTTTTGTATTTATCTGTGTATTCACTTAGAGGAATTTTTTCTTGTATAGAACCTTTTATTGTTTTGTCATCCACATCAGTTAAGTTCATTACTTGTTTTACTTTGTATCCTGAAAAAATAAGATATCTTTTTAGCAGATCTTCCCAAGCATATGCTCTAAAATTTCCAATGTGTGCATAATTGTATACTGTCGGTCCGCAGGTATACAAACCAACTTCTTTTCCTTTTAAAGGTTTAAATTCCTCTAACTTGTTTCCAAGAGAATTAAATATTTTTAATGTCATAAAAAAAATTTTGTAATCAATAAAATATTAGTTATTCACTATTATTATTCTTTTACATTTATCTTTTATTTGCTATTTCATATTTATCTGTTACCTTTTAATTGTTATTTTTTAATTATTTAATTTGCAATCCCATTTTCCGTGCGCCTCTAATTAATGATTCAATGTATCTACCAATAAGTCTGGCATTAAGCTCGCAACCTTCAGCAAAATCTTTTTCTGATGGGCCCTCTCTTCTAAAACTTTCAGCTTGCCCAACCTCTCTTCTTACTTCTTGCCTTAGCTTCTCTAAAATTTCTACAATATTTTTTGTTGTTGGTTCACCAAATTTTTCATTCATTTCTTTGATTACTAGTTGATAGGATTCATTTTCTTCTCTTCTTTGTCTTATTCGTCTTATGTTTGCTGCTCTTGCTGTTAGAACACGTATCGAAGCAAATCTTCTTTTTCTCGGTGGTATCTCCCCGCTAAAATTAATCTTCTGTGTTTTGCCTGGTACAGGAAATAATTCCCCTTGTCTAGCATCGTTAAATGTACTTTTTCTTTTTCCCATAATATCACTAATCATCGTAGTCTTCGTCTTCATCTAATTCAAATTCTTCATCATCCATCTCAAGTTTTTTGCTTTCAATTAAATCGAACTTTCCGCCTTCTTTTGCAATAAGTGTGTATTCTAAATTACATTCGGGGCAAGCTACTGCATCCCCATCTTCGAGATCTTCGAGTGCAACATCAAACCTTGTTTTACAATCCCTGCATGTTTTCTTCATATATTATTTTCCGGACTCTTTCATTTATATTCTTTTCCTTTTTGTCATAAAACAACTAGAATAAGCGTTTTTGAGGGCTTTTTGCCCTATTGCTTTTTTATGCCACGGCTAATAATGCATTTGTGGCTAGGGAAGCAAAGATTACTATCAATAGGTATAGTACAATGAAAAGTATCCAAGGAATGATTGTTTTTATAGTTTCTATTTCTAAAGTCACTCTAATCATTTTGAATGAATCAACTACAAGCATTATTCCAAGTATGAATAATAGCACAACAATAATTGATATTACAATTACGTTTTGTGAAACAAGCGCAATAATAAATAATATTGCTGAAGATAAATTTAGGAGCCAAAGTTTTCCTGTTACTGTTGCCATTCCCATGAATTCCTTATCAATTAAATGTCTTTTCTTTCTTACAAAGATTAATCCAAAGAACCATAATAGTGCACTTATAACAAACCATTGTGCAATGTTAAGTAAAGCAATTACTCCCGCACTTATGGGATTTGCATTAACCATGTAAACAATGAATGAAAGTAGAATTGATGTTACAATAACAATCAAGAGCGCCTTTCCTATTGAGGGATCCTCTATCGCGCTTCGAAATGCCTTTGTTGGCCTGAAAAAAACATTGTAGCTCATTAACCAAAATATGCTTTTCTAATATTAAAACTTAACTATAAGAGTTCCTTTCATTGCACATAATAAGTAACTCTTTTTTAACAAACAAAAAGAAAGTTTTTTCTTCAAATCAATTTCTTTGTATTGAATTAATTCGTCTTCTTTCTTTTATATCTTTTGAATCTCTCATTCGAAAAGTAGTGTGTGTTTTGCTCACATCAATCAAAAAGCTATTGTGTATTACGTCTCTTCCTATGAGCACTTGGTAAGGCAAACCTTCTCTGTCTTCAATGTTTGCGCCTGTCTTAATCTTTTTTCCTTTAACAATTATTGTTGCTTGTGCAACTGCTCTTCTTGTGTAACCATTTGGTGCACTTGCACTCCTTATTCTAACGCTTGAAATTATTGGGCCAATGCCTGCCTTTGCTGCTATTCTAACATCAATGCTTGTTCTTGTTGCGCCGGTATCAAAAAGAGCTCTCTTTGTTACTGTTCCTTTTTTCCCTCGTATTTTAACTAACTCTACCAAACCGATTATTTTTTTTTGTTTCACCATCAAAATCAATAAGATTATAATTAAAGCGCTTATTAAGTTTTTCTTTTAAAGAATAAGTGTTTTTTGTTGTTCTTTAAAGGGTTTTGGTTTTAAACAGTTGTTTCGTAAAAGATAATTAGTTTGTATTAGTGTTTTAGCTTGGTGTAATAATGAGAGTATTGGTTTTAGCTGAAAAGCAAAAGGTTGCAATGCCGTTTGTGGATGCGATGCGTGAAAAAGGAATTAGGGCTAGTTACTTGCGTCTACTCAAAGTAAGTCTTGTTAGTAAACACAATTTAACTCTTATAAAGGCTCTTGAAGAAAATATTCCTAAATATGATGCTGTTTTTCTTCAGGCAAGGTTGTCTTTGACTCCTTTTATTGAACCTTTGCTTGAAGAGCTTACCAATCAAGGAATTTATGTTAATGCCAAACCCGGTTCTTATTTTATTGGTTCTAATGAACCCTACAAATTTGTTGCACTTGCTTCTGCAGGAATAAAGACTCCGCGTACACTTGTAACGGGTTCTGTTAAAAACATTGAAAGGGTTTCAAAAAAAATATCTTATCCTCTGCTTGCTAAATCATTTCTTGGAAAAAATGTTCAACAATCAATAATTGTTAATAATAATAAAGAACTTGCATCAATAGTCAACAGCATAAAAAGTAATGTGGATGGTTTTATGCTAAGAGAATTTATTGATGATTGTGTGGTGTCATGTATTGTTGTTGGTGAAAAGATTTTTGCAATTACACGAAAAATAAATGACTTGTGTGTTATTGATTTGAGTAAAGGTATTTCTTATAAGCCAACTGAAGAAGAAAAGCAAAATGCTACTAGGGCGGCAAATGTGTGCGGGTATGATATTGCTAGAGTGGATATGGTTCGTGGAAGAGTTGTAAATGTTGACCCTGTTATTAATATTGATGCTTTTAACAAAGTTTGTTCAGAAAAAATAGAGGACCATATAGCAAACTTTTTTGCCGACCAGATACTTAAAGTTGGTGCAAAGAAAAATTTTACTGATGAACTAAGAGATTTGAAAAGCGCTTTTTCAAAAACAATTTTTTCGAGGTTTTTCAAATGAAAAAATATAGTTTGCTTGTAATTGCTTCAAAGACATTCAAAAAATCAACTGTTAATTCAATGATTGATGAATCAAAAAAATTCTTTGAATCTGTTTTGTTTGTTACGATTGATAAAATTCAGATACAAACATCTGATCATGGGGTTGGAATGTTCTACAAAGGCAAGAATTTATTGGAATTTGATGCAATTTATCCGCGTTTCTCTGCAAGAGATTTTCTTCTGGGTGAGGCGGTTCTCAAAGCGATTGAACAAAGTTCTGCTTATTGTCCTGTGAATTTGAAATCCTATCAAATAACAAATCACAAATTTTTTACTTCACAGGTGTTATCTAGCAAAGGTATTCCGGGAATACTGAGTACGCTTTTTATTTCGCCAAAGTATTCTAAGTTAGCGGTGCGCGAAACTGGTTATCCGTTTGTAATGAAATTAATTTCAGGTTTTGCAGGAAAAGGCGTTGTGCTAGTGAATACTCCACAACAAATGGATAGTATTCTTGATGCGGTTCACTTGTTTGAAGAGTTTATTTGTACTCAAATTTTTATTAAAGGAAAGAACACCGATATTCGATGCTATGTAATTGGAAATTATGTTTTAACTGTTAAACGAACTTCAAAGAAAGGGGATTGGCGTTCAAATATTTCAAGGGGTGGTTCGGCTAATCTAATTAATCCTTCAGAAGAAATTATCCAAATAGCAAAGGATTCCGCAAAAATTTTGGGAATGGATATTTGTGCGATTGATTTGATGGAAAACAAAAAGAAGTGGGTTGTTATTGAAGCAAATTTTATGCCGGGGCCATTCAAAAAATATCTTGGGAATATGGTTATACATGAATGGTTAAAATTGATTCATAGAAAAGTTTCTCAGAAAAAAAGAAGAGAGAAGAAACTTTTGGAAAAAGAAGAGTTAATGCAAACAATTGCGAAATAATTCAGTTATAATTCTGCATTTTGAGAAGCTTTTTTCGGTTAATTAATATATATCGTTCTTTAAACTATTTTGGGTACTAAAAATGATTGTGAGCGGTGTTAAAAATGAATACAAATAATCCAAGGGGTTTTGTCGATTATATTCTTCTCGATCAGAAAGTGTGTCAACTTGCAAAAGCGATTGAATCTAATCTCTTAGTTTATATTAATCCGCAGAATGTGGATGAACAGAAAAAAAAGTTTTTTGCAGAATTAAAAAAAGGAAACATCTATAATCCTTTTTTTGTTTACCCGTCAAGAAATCCATTATACAGTTATTTTTCAATTACGCCGACATTTGAGATACATAAGAATGAACTTAAACTGCTTTTGGACGGGATACCGGGGGATGCTCTTGGTTTGATATTTGAGAAAAAAATTCTTGATTTATTTGAAAGAATAGAATTAATGAAAAGTGTTGGCACGCCAAATTTTTCAAACAATTCCAATGAATATTATGGGAGAGTTGATTCCAAAACTTTAAAATATGCAAAAGAACTTATTTCAAAGAAAAATTTACCAAAAGAAAATAAAATCTCTTTTTCTACTGCAAAAGAAAGAATAGAGGCTTTTCTCAAAAAGAAAAAACTATCTTACAAAATCTCTTTGCGTGAATCAACTGGTTCAAAATACTCAGTTAATATTCGTACAAAAGAAATCCTGATTAATAAAAATACTGTTCTTACCGAGGAAAGTGTGGGGCGTTTAATAGCACATGAAATCAAGGGGCACATTTATAGATATGAAAATGGTTGTAAGCAACCCTACTCTCTTTTTGCAAGAGGACTTTCAAAAGAAACTATCGAAACAGAAGAAGGGATTGCTGTTGTTATCGAAAATATGGAAAAAGTAAATGTTGATAATCAGTTAAAAAATTATGCGGGCAGAGTAATTGCGATTGACATTGCTTCAAGAAAAAATTTTTTTGATACTTTTGAAGAACTAACTACATTTTTTTCTGATGATGATGCATTTACTCTTGCATTGAGAGCAAAAAGGGGTGTTTACAAGCAGTCCTTGCCGGGTGCATTTACAAAAGATATTCTTTATCTTAAAGGATATCTTGTGGTACAAGATTTTTTAAAAGAAAAGAAAATAGATGAACTTTATATGGGAAGATACTCTGTGTATGATGTACCTCTTGTGAAAGATGTTGATGGTTTAAAAAAACCTTTTTTTCTACCCTAAGTAAAACAAATTAAATAGCTTTTTATTGACTTCAAACAAATTATTCTTATGCTCAATATTAATCAATCCGAGAAGTTTTCTTGTAGTGAATCTATTTCACTTCCTTCAATAGAAAAATTATTTTCTTTGTATGAACTAAAAAAAGGAGACAATGTATTAATCTGGACTGACAATGGAAAAGGAATTGCACTAGCTATAGCAAAAACATTTTATGAAAAACTTTTTTCACTTGGATGTCAGGTTTCGGTGATAGTTGAGGGGCCAAAATTAGGTGTTTCAAAAGCAAGTGAAATTACAAAAAAAGCAATTTTGTCTCTTGACAAAGGCGATTGTTTTATTTCGGTTGGTTCAGGAAATAGGGGTTACATTGTTGTGGATGGAAAACAAGTTTTAATGCGTGATTTGATAAGAAAAAATGGTTTTAAGATGATTGCTCTTGGCGGGTTATCTTCTATTAAAGCAGATAAAGTAAATGCATTTATAGATTCATTTGGTGCAGATGAAAAAGAAATGGTTCTTATTCAATCCAAATTAAAACCGCTTTTGGAGAAAACAAAAGAAGTTAAAATTACTTGTCCTTTTGGGACAGATTTTTCTTTTTCTCTTGGTGCAAGAGAAGTTATTTGTAATGATGGTAACTGGAAAGTATATTCAACAAATTATCCTGTTGGAGAAATTTACACAGCCCCAATTGAAGATTCAGCTAATGGAGTTGCTTTTGTTTCGAGCGCAAAAATATCTGGGCAAACAATTCTTCCAAAAGAACCGATTAAATTTGTTTTTAAGAATGGAATCCTGTTTGAAACAAATAATGAAACAATAAATGATAATCTTGATTATATTGATTCGGTTAACAAAAGAGAAAATGTTCCAGACTACAAAAAGGCTCTTCGCACAATTGCAGAGTTTGGAATCGGAACAAACAATAAAGCAATTATTGTGGGTGCAATGATTTGTGATGAAAAAGCTTTTGGAACATGTCACTTTGCTTATGGACAAAACAAACACTTTGGTGGGAAAACAGAGTGCCACGGACACTTTGATAATGTTATTGCAAATCCAAGTATCTGGTTTGATGGAAAACAAATAATGGATAATGGAAAATTAATAATTTAGTTTCTAGTAATTTGGTTTCTAATAGTTTAGTTCCTAGTAGTTTATTTTTATAGCCCTACAGTAAATTATTTTGTTTCACTTTTTGTTCTTCAAATAATTTTCAACACTTCTATCATAAGTCTTTTCTTTTTCTTTTGTAAAGTAACAAGCGGGTAATTCATTTCTTTTTCTGTGATAAGGAATGCACTCGCAGCAAATACCTTTCTTTTCACAGTCATATGTGCAATTACAATTCTTTAGATTTTTTTCTTTTTTGCATTCCATAGAATCACTTTTTTATATAATTAAGTGCGTGGGGCAATAGCTCCTTTTTTAGTGCACGGGGACGGGCTCGAACCGTCGAACGCACTAAGCGACCGGATATCTAACACTTAATTTATCCTTTTCTAGTGCAGGTCTTTTGCGTTAGCAAAAGAAGTGCGTGGGGCAATAGCTCCTTTTCTAGTGCGGGTCTTTTGCGTTAGCAAAAGAAGTGCCTTGAGTCCGGCGGGTTTGACCGCTTCCCTACCCGTGCTTTTGTTTTATTAGAGCCTTTGGCTCTAGTATTTAATTTTGGTTTAGCAAATTTATTAAAAGGTTGTTTTGAGTGTCCTTTGCAAATCTAATTGTTTTTTTATCTAAAGGCTTTACTTCGCTTCAAACAAAAGTATTTCACTGTACTTTATGTTTGGGACATTTTTTGTTTTTACAAATAGTGTTCCTTCTTCACCGGCTTTTAGATTAGCTACTTTCTCGGAACCAATTCTTATTTCTTCTACACGCATTTCGTTTCCACCTTTAAATGTTTTCATGCGATTTTTTATTACTCCGGATTCAACAAAACCTGACACCATAAGTGTTTTTCCAACGCAGTAAACTCCACTAACTTCAAACATCCCTCTTTGTCGGAAAGCAGGATCTTTGATAGCTTCTTTTATTGGCATATCTCTTAGAGTTTCCTTCAATTCTTTTTTTCTTTGAAACTCTTGTTTTGCAAGTATGCGTGGATCAAGCGCTGCTTTTCTTTCAGCTTCTTCTCTTATTCTTTGGTGCTCGGGAATACATACTTTT
Organism: uncultured archaeon; assembly: GCA_964402905.1. Lineage (GTDB taxonomy): Archaea > Iainarchaeota > Iainarchaeia > Iainarchaeales > JAAZKV01 > JABIDZ01. Next base: position 9,646 of record CAYODU010000008.1, on the reverse strand, counting down.
TCTTCAACACTAGCCTCAGTTTTCTTTTTTCTTGAAAAATCAAAGATACTCATAGACAATTATTTCAAAGAAACAAATAAAAAGTGTATTTCTCGCGAAGAAACTGTCTTTTTGTGTTTAAGAGAAAATTATTTCTTTGTTTTTTTATATTGGACTATTCTACCAGCTTTTCTTTCCACGGCATCAGCTTTTCTTAAGTTACGAATTTGTTTTTTTGTCAGAATATTGTGGTGCTTTACTTTAGTTAAGTACTCGGGAATAAACCAAATATTTTTTTTTGAGCAAACCCAATTCTTTTTATCAAAGCGTTTTAAATTAACTGGATTTGAGTATCTTCGCAAAGTTTTTGTTCCGCACTCATTCAAAAAATATTCGTGAAAATAAGACATTGTTAATTCGCGTATTGTTTTGTATATTGGTTCGCGGTAACGTAGTACTGCATGATTTGTTTTACTTATTGCTCCCCAACAACCATCTTTTTTGAATAAAGCAACTACATGATCAAAATCAGGGTCAATTGCTTCAAGGTCAAGTAATAGCGGTTCGTGTCCGTGGTACCTAAGTATTAGTGTGGCGAGTACTGCTCCCTCAATACAATGAGCTTTTTTTGTTTTCAAAACAGTTTCCGGAGAAATACAAGTATCTCCTTGTGGCTCAAAATTCATTTCTATTTTATCAAGAAAATCCTGTATTTTTTTTGGAGAGTTGAGTTTTTTTATCAAATGAATATGTTCTTGAGGCAAACCAAAAAATTCTTCCATGAAAATATATTGTTCTTCTAATATTTAAAATAAGTTGGAGTTGCAAAAGTGCACGGTTTGTTGCATTAGTTTATTAAATTGTTTTAGTTTTTTATTTTTCATGGGCTCTCGCATCGGGGTAAGGAACCTTTCCAAAAGAACTTTTTGGAGAAGCGTTGGTCGTTTTTTTTCTGGAACAGCCACTCATTTTCGTTTGGGGTTTAGGAATAAAAGGGAAATAAAATATTATTATAATTTTGCGCTCGGAGTAGTTTATAATGAGTTTTTGAAATCAGCCCACCAGAGACCTAACAAACAGGCGTATAGAATTGGACAGGAATTTCATAAATATGTTTTATCAATAGACCCATTTCTTGATGATCCATCTTTCTCTCCAAGAGTAAAAAAAAGAATTACTTTACCTGAGATAAAAGGGATTCCTACTTCTAGTAAAAATATTTCCAACTTTGTTTTGCGAGTAAAGCAATCAAATTTGTCGCGTGAACAAAAAAGAGAAATTATGCGTGCGGTTAATTCGTTTAGACAGACAGCAGCAAAAGGAGTAAATATGACTTTTGCAGATCCATTTGCAGATTTTAGTGTTGTATTAAAGGGAATCGAGTTAACTGGCGGAAAAATGTACGGGACTTGGGCTGAAATTGTGGCTCTTGCACACGGTATTGGAGTAGTAGATGCAAAACGAATGCACAAATCTTTTTCTTCGCTGTCAACCAGTATGCAATTTGTTGATGATGCTCTTGATTGTTTAAAAGATTTTGGTGTTCAACAAAATTTGTTTATTTCACTTTCAAAAAGGGATTCGATTGAATTTAGTCGTCTAAAACAAGAGGCAAAAAAGAGACAAAAAATATCTTTTAGTTGGTTGAAAAAAAGATTTCCAAATACATTTAAAATATATGAAAGGGAATTTAGAAGAACCATATTAAAAATTCCAGAAGATGAGGAAACGCTTAGAAGATTTACTTACGATTCTTTTTTTGGTTGGTAAATTAATAAATTATTACTAAGTAATTTGATAACGCGAGGGACGAGATTTGAACTCGCGCTCCCTTTCAGGAAACGGATTAGCAATCCGCCGCCTTTGACCACTCAGCCACCCTCGCAGTGATTATAAGTAAAATTGGATTGTAAAGTATTAAAAAGAATTACTCCCGGTTAGCCTAAAAGTCAATTGCCAAGAACAGCTGTTTTTTGTAAATGACTATTTTTATGGTGTGAAAGAGAGTTTTATTGTAAAGCCATCGCTTGCTTTTCCGCGAATCATTTTTCCACTCATTGGTTTTCTTCCAGCAGTGAAAATATTTAGTGAACCCCACAAATCTCCGGCACTAATTTTGAATAGGCCTGATGCGCGCAAAATTTCTGTATCAACAAAATCAATTCTCTTGAATTTGTTTGAGTCCATGCAACTGATTGAAGCTTCTTTTAGTTTACCTGAAACATCTTCAACAGTAGCTGATTTTACTCCGTTGTCTTCCATGCCTTGTTTTATTGAGTTAATTACATCATCGCCTTCTTCTAGCGCAAGGGTAAGAACCTGTTTTTTTGGTTTAACTTTTGAATAAGTATCTTTTTCTAAAATATCATCAAATCTTGTCATAAAAATCAACTCTCGGAAAAGCTTTCAACAGCTTTTATAACACAAATTTTATTTGGTAGGGTTTTTTAATCATTCTATTAAATTCCAAATCTCTCATTTTTTACTTTCTCTATTTGAATTCAATTAATTTGTATTCGGTTTCTCCAAGCCCTATTTCCTTGCCATAGTTTAGCTGTTCTTCTCCCTTAAAGAGTCTTTTTCCCTCATTTTTTGTCACAAGGTCAAGGCATGCCCTATCTAGTGCAACTGGGTCAGTACTTGCTAAAACACCAATATCTTTTGCAATTAATTTCATTTTTTTTCCTTCACAATCACAATCCTTTGTAATATTAAAAACAAATTGAATGAAAATGCATTGCTTATCTTTTTGTGCTGCGAAAGCATATTCTACAAGTTTTTCATTGAATTCTTTTGGGAGAGTACTTAGCCAGTTAATTTTTATTGCATTATGTGGGCACACAGCTATGCATGTAGCACAACCAATACATTTTTTGTAATCAATATGGGGTATTGTTGAGATAATGCATGCGTCCGTAGGACAGTTTTCTACACAAGTCATGCATTTTTTGCATGCAAGTGGATTAAGGGATGGTTTTGCATGTGCGTGCATATCAAGTTTTCCTCCTCTTGCAGCACAACCCATTCCAAGTTGTTTTACTGCTCCTCCAAAACCCGCTAACATGTGTCCTTTGAAATGACTTATAACAATCAATTGTTTTGCATTAGCAATAACTTTCCCGACTTTGCATTTCTTGAAATGTTTTTTGTTGATTTCTATTTCAGAGTAATTTTCTCCGTGGTTTCCATCAGCAATAACAATTGGTAATTTTGTAAAACCATGTTCTTTTGCAAGAGCAATATGTGTTTTTGAAAAAGTTCTTTCACCTTTATACAAAACATTTGTGTCAGTAAAAAAAGCACTTACTTTTTTTTCTTTTAGAAAATCAATTATTCCTTCAAAATTTTTTGGAGAAATAAATGTTTCGTTTCCTTTTTCTCCAAAATGAACTTTCAACGGAATTTCTTTTTCAAATTTAATATTATTTTCTTTAACAATTGTTTTCAAGAGTTTTTTTGCAGCCAAACTAACATCTTTTGTTTTTGAGTAATCACTAATTGGGGTAAAGTAAACCTTGTTCATAAAACATCTACTAAATATCATTCTCCGATTGCTTTTTTATTATTTGTTTTTTTGTGTAAAAATACATGATATTAAACTAGGCAATATTATTCGCTCTTTCTTATTTGGGTGCCTAACATAAGATATTATATTGACTTGCGGTGTATTTATTTTATGGGAGCAATAAATTCGCGTACGGGGCGAGCACTGAAACAAGAAGTATTTTCTGTGGCAGCCAGAGTGAAGGGCCCGAGTAATTATTTTCATAGGCATCGACGCAATTATTTATCGGCAGTTGTAAATGGAGAACAGAAAATAGTTCGCCAAATTGATAAAGAAATAATTTTGAGATTAGGGCGTTTGGAAGGCAGTACTGCTCAGATAGTATTTAGGAAAAAGCTTTGGGAAAGAGTGCTTTTGGGTTATTTACATAAAGGATATCCTCTTGCAAATGCTCTGCTTTTGCTTTCTTTGAGAGTTAGGCGAGCAAGCATTGTAAATCCACAGGTAAATGAATACTTGCGTTATAGAAAACCAGCGGTGCTTGAAATTGAAAAAAAGATTTCTCAATTAGAATATTTGTCCTTAAAATTGGCTTTGCAGAATGCAAAGAGAAATGGTCTTACTGAGTTGGCAACAACAATAGAAAAAGAAGTTGTTTCAAAAGCAAGAGCTGTTTCTGCTTACGAAAGAACCCTCGCTTCTGAACACTTAGTACAATAATTTTTTTGCTTTTTTACAATTTTTTTGGAATAATTTATTTTTTAACTTCTTTATCTCCAAGTACTCTTGTCAAAATTATTGTTACTATTACAACTACTACTGTTACAACAAATGCTGAAATAGTCAGTGCAACAGCCCCAGTTGAATTTTCAAACAGGATTGCTAGCCACGATGTAATTGCATCTTTCCAAACAAGTGCAGCAACAAAACCTAGTGCTGCTACAACAAGAGTTAGTGTTTGTTTTCTTATTTCTTTTATTATTTGTTTCATTAATAATTCCTCCTTTTATAAAAATAATTTTGTTAGTGGATAATTATTTTTAGCCTGCTCCGCCGCCGCCTCCGCCTCCACCGCCTCCGCCTCCGCCACCAAAGCCCCCTCCACCGGAACTGCTGGCAGCAGAATTGAATGCTGATGAAAATGAATTTCCTATTGAAGCAAAATTTCCTGCGGAAAATCCCGCGTATGCGCCCACAAACATTGCTGAACTAAAATTATCATTTTCTTTGAAAACAAAGCCCATTGCTTTTTCAACACTTTTTCCTTCTCCAAGTATTGGCGCGTAAACAAGATATTTTTCCCAAAGAACTATTGCGTGTGGAGGCATTTTACTTATTTGTGAAAAATCATGTAAGAATTTTTTAAAGTTCTTCCATTTCTTGTAGTGTAGTAATCCTTCTTCTGTTCTTGCTCCAAGAACATCGGGAAAAAGTAGGTGCAAAATTGCGCCGAATATTATTGTGTAAACAAATGCCCCGCTTCCAACAAAAAGAAGTATTCCTGCTAAAACTAAACTACTAATAATGTATGGGATTACTCCGTTTTTCTCTTTATCAAATTCTTTTTCTTTATATTCTTTCTTTGCTTTTTTTTGCCAGTCTTCAAGCCATTTTTGGGCATAACTTGTGTGTGCTTTCAGGTAACGCTGTATATCAGTTATAGAAGCTATTGTCGGAGTTGCATCCTTCTTTTTCTTAATTATATATTTCTCCCAAAAACTTTGTGGGTCAGCTCTTGCAACTTTAACTATCAGTGAGTAGATCTCGCTTAGGCTTGGAGTAAGATCTTCTGCTGTTCCAGTAATATGAATCAGGAATTCTTCTTTTCCGTTTTCAACTATTTTTTCTATTTTAAATATTCCTTTTTGTGCGAGATAAAGTATATCGGCACCAATTGCTTTTGCATCTGGCATTTTTGAAATTGTTTTGAATATGCATTGTACAATTGAAGGAGCATAATCATAGGGGGCTTCTCTTTCGTACATTGCAGAGTAGTTTATTTTTACCTCTCTCCCCCAGAAATGCCAGCAGAAAATAAAAATAATTAATTGGATTAATATTGCAACTAATGCTAGTAAGTCAAATGTGGATGCATAAAAAGATAGGAATATTCCTAGCCAAAGTACTAAAAAAATTTGTCCTAGTCTATTGTGCAGATCAGAACTTTTTCTAATTGAAAGAACTGCTCCTGCAATAATAATAAATACAATTAGCATGGTGATTAGTGTTATTGCAGTAAAGATGATTGAAGAATCTGTTTTTGGAGTAGTGTAATTGTTTTCTTCTTGAATGATTTTTTCAAGTCCCGCGGTGTTTTGTTTTGGCATTGAGAGCATTGTTGCTGGAAAAGCTATGCGAATTTCTACCCATTGATTTGTGGGAATATTAAAACCCTGAAAAATAATTTTTTGATTTTCAAGCACCCCAATTTTTCCATAGATTTCGGGGTGGCCCCAAGTGTAAATCTCTTTTGCATCACCAACGCTTTGTGGTAGTAAAATAAAACCAGTTAATTCATTCAACTGTTTGTCCCATCCGCTTCCCCAAACTTTCCAATAAAACTCTCCGACATCAGAATATGCTGTTATTGCACCAATAATGCGGTAAGTCATCTTGAATGTTTTTCTCTCATTACTTGCGGAGTAATACCAGGTGTATTTTGTTCCGCCACTTACAAAACCAGTATCATAATTAAGTGAGTTGTCACCTTCATCAAACACACGAAAGTCTTGGTAATTCCACTGCCCTGATGGTAGTGTTCGGTAAGCATAACTGTAGTCCCCAGAAAAATTAAAAGTAATATATTCTGTGACATCAACTGTACCATCACTGTTTATTACAAACTCTGTATCAGCAAGATCAAGCGAATAACTTTTTGCAAAGCAAAAAGAAACAATTAGTAAAAGAAAAAGGAGTAAAATTGCTTTCCTCATGATAATTTTCTCCAAGAATCTTTTTAAATACCTTTTAGTTTTCCTAATAAATTACTTTGCTAATGATTTGCCCAGCCAAATGGCATTTGACTAAAATGATTAATTGCACTATCAATTCCTTTTTGAGTTACTTTAATGGAATAAAATCCTTTTTCTCTTGTAACATAAAATATATTTTCTTTTACAAGTCTTTCAATGAAATCCTTTGTATTTCCAAAAAGTTTTTTAGAATTAAATTCTTTTGTACCGCCAACAATTAGTTCTTCAAGTAAAAATAGTGCCGGCATATCATTGTCCTTTTCTGCTGTTGGGTTATCATCGTATTGTGTCCAAATTAAATCAATGTATGCATTTTTCTTTCCAGTGTAAAGAACCATCCCGAATATTTTTTTATCAACCTCGAGTAAAAGAATTTTTTGGCTACCCGTTTTTATTCTCTCAAAAAGTTTTTTCGGATCATCTGATCTCTTATCAACAAGCTTCTTTAATTCTGTCCAGTGCTCTTCAGTAAAATCATTAAAAGAATCGATTAATTTGTATTCTTTCATCTCACAACCCACGCCAACTTTTTTGAAAATAAATCAAAGAAAACAATTGAAAATAATTGTTTTTGATTTTCTTTCCAACAAACCCGATAATTTTCTGTAATAAAGATTTAAAAAGCATTCTCATTCGAAAATAAGCTCTAAAAATGCTTTTCTGGGCGATTTAGACTTAAATTTAGTGAAATCTATATAAAGCAAAAGCTTAAATAGGGCAATTTTGTTATTAGAAATAAGGATAGTATAAATTGGTAGAAGTCCTCTTGTGCCTTTTCATTAGGTGCATCTCCTGACTGATGCCGGTTTTATCCTTCACGGAGGGACAAAAATGATAAGGAGAAAATACCTATTAGGCGCAGCGTTAGCTGTGGTACTGTTTCTTCTTTCCTTCACGGTAGTAGCATACAACACGGGTAAAGAGGTTACAAATGAACCTTATATCTCGTGGGTATCCCACACCGAATACTGGAGAGATGATTCAGGTTCGACAATCGTAAGGCTTTCTGATTACAGAGGAGCTCCTTACACTGTTGATGGATGTAGTGTAACAATACTATACCCAAACAAAACTGTATTCGTTGATAATCAAGCGATGCAGGAAACACCAGGAATTCCTGGTAACTGGTACAGAACAGACTCATTAGCAGGAGCCCCATTGGGAACCTACGAACAGCTTGTAACTTGTACAAAAGGTGGATCTGAGATAAAAAGTTCTCAATCGTTCCACTTAAATCCAGCACTTGAACAAATCAGTGTGCTAACAGAAAAAGCAGATAACCTTGATACTAACCTTGCAAATGTAAGCGTTACAATACAAGGACAGATTGCTGATACAAACCAAGCAATTAATACAAATATTAATTTGCTTAACACAAATGTTGAAACACTATTCAGCGATTTAGATACTGCAATGACAAGCCAGTTTGAAGCAACAAATACTTCAATGGACACACAGTTCTCTGACTTGAATGTTAGTATGATTGCAACAGTGCTAGCTACAGGAGAACAGATTAACACAAATATAGATGATGTTAACGCATCACTAACTGAGTTAATCAACACTTCAGTAGTAAACAATTTGACAGCACAGCTAGATGCTATTCTGTCAGACATAACAAATCAGATTTCTGATTTGAATATCTCAATAACTGGAACAGTTGTTGGAACAGGACAGGAAATAAATACAAACATTTCAGGAATGAATACAGACATTACTAATCTGCTTTCAGACCTAGATGACTCAATGACTAGCCAGTTCACTTCAACAAATACTTCAATGGATACACAGTTCTCTAACTTGGATATTTCATTGACAGGAACAATGACTTCTACAGGAGATACAATCAGAACAGATATAAGCGATGTGAACGCATCATTAGCAGCACTGATTAATCAGGCTATTGTTGGTGATATGAGTACACAGATAGCTGCTGCATTAGCAGATATCACACAGCAAATATCGGATTTGAATGTGTCAATACAAGCAAAAGTTGCAGGAACAGAAACAGTAATAACTACACAAGTAACTGACGTGAATACAAGCCTCTCAGCATTAATGGCTAGCGTTAAAAATGAAATACAAAGCGACTTATCAGCACACGATGCATCAATGAGCTCACAGCTTTCTGATGTAAACATAAGTGTTGTAGGTACAATGACTGCAACAGGTGCACAACTAAGCACACAGATTAGCGATGTAAACGAATCACTTGCATCAATGTTGAATAACATTGTTGTTGGAGATTTAAGTGCCCAGATGGACACAGTGTTAGCTAATTTGACTGCACAACTAGATTCAATAAAGTCAGATACTAATTGGTTAGTATCTAATGCAATGAATCAAGACGATATGACTGAAATAAGAGGTAGATTCGACACAGTTGATTCAAGCCTTTCTACAGTAGAACAATTCTGTTCTAATGGAGATACAAACTCAAGCGCATTATGCCAAGAAATATACAATATACGATCAGCTATACAAGTAATGGAAGCTGAACAAAACGCATCTCTTGATGAGATCAACACTACTACAACAAACACTTGGTTGCTATTGAGTGGAGACATATCAACAAACATTGATACATTGTTGACTGACATAGGAATAATAAAGTCACAGACAACAGACATCAATTCAACAACCCACGAGATTTTGGATGAAATCCAAAGCGAAGTGAGAGTAAGCATAATCTCATAAATAGATTGAGTACAAAGTGCCTCGTGCACTTTGTTCTTTTTTGTTTATGAAAAACCCCAACAAGGTTGGAGCGGACAGTTGAAATAAACTGTCCGTGTCCAGCTTTGCCTATCTCGCGGAGTGTTTTATATGAGTCTTGGCAAGAAAAACAATGGCGATTTCCTAAAAATCGATTTTGACAAGACTACGTTATCAAAAAGAAAATTTTTTTTTATAGGAATAATTATTTTAGTAATAATAATTGCCTTTCTTGTTTATACTTTTGTTGTTCAGGCAGAGCCAATAATAAAAATGGTTTCTGGAACCGAATATATTAGTAATGAAGAAGGACAAATTATTGTTAGGCTTCAGGACAATGCAGGAAATAATATTACTGATGCTTCTTGTAGAGTTTCTTTACTTTACCCTGATAAATCATATGTTTTTATTGATCAGGATATGATTCCAACTACTGTTCCTGGAAACTATTACTATTCTTTTCTTACTCCGGAAA
>CAYODU010000007.1:0-29217 GCA_964402905.1 uncultured archaeon | reverse complement strand
CTAAATTATTTTGGTGGACAAATTAGTTCAACTAATCAAACTAATTCACAAAATAATTCCGTTGCCCTTGATGGTATACTTGGGATGAATTACAATTCTCAAAAAGAAGATTCTTTTATTAATTCCATAAAGGATGTTTTTAGTGCTGTGAGAGAAGGTAGTCTTTGTGTTTCTCGGGCATCAAACAAAGAAATTTATTGGTGGTCAGAAAGCAATTTATCTGTTGAGAAGAATCTAAACGGTAATTCTTTTAGTGCACAAGAAACAAATGCGAAAGCAAATTGTATAAAATAATGAAGAGAGTTTTTGTTTGAAGAGTATTATTGTTTAAACAAACAAATTGAAAATTTTTGTTTTTATTTTTTTATCCTTTTAAAACCACCCTTGTTTTTTGTCATAGTATGGATTAAATACTTTTTGTTATCCCATTTTTACGATATAGATGCTTTTAGAAAAATCAAAAAAGAGTCGTGTAACTGATTCTTATGGTAAGGAATTACCCTATGAAACAAGATCTGTTTGCCCTGATTGTAAGAAAGTCCTTAAAGCCACAGTCTATGCTAAAAAAGGCAATGTTTTCATTAAAAGAAAGTGTCCAGAGCATGGTGAATTTGATGAAATTTATTGGCAATCCGAAAAAGAATTTAATCGTGCAAAAAAATATGCTTCCCCCAGTAGGGGGCTATTAAACAACAATGTTGGTTTGATGCAGAACACTGGAGCTAATTGTCCTTATGATTGTGGTTTATGTAAAAATCATCACTCTCACACTGCTCTGGCAAATATTGCTGTTACAAACAGATGTGATTTGAGTTGCTGGTATTGCTTTTTTTATGCTAAAGAAGGCGATCCAATTTATGAACCGAGTGTGGAACAGATAAGATTAATGTTAAAAAATATGAAAGCCGAAAAACCAATTGGGTGTAATGCTGTGCAGTTCACTGGCGGAGAACCTACTCTAAGAGAAGATTTGTTTGAAATAATTGCTGTTGCAAAACAAGAGGGTTACGAACACATACAACTAAATACAACTGGGATGACAATTGCTTTTAATCCTGGTTATGCACAAAAATTGCGTGATGCGGGAGTTTCAACTTTATATGTTTCTTTTGATGGGACAACAATGAAAACAAATCCAAAGAATCACTTTGAAATACCAAAAACAATTGAAGAGTGTAGAAAAGCCGATCTTGGAGTTGTATTGGTTCCAACTTTGATTTCTGGAATAAATGATGGGGATATAGCAAATATAATTGATTTTGCTTTGAGAAATATTGATGTGGTGCGCGGAATAGATTTCCAACCCGTTTCTTTTGTTGGAAGAATGCCTAAATCTCAGCGAGATGCTCAAAGAATAACTATTCCAAAAGCAATTGAATTAATTGAGAAACAAACAAAAAAAGTAATTAAAAAAGAAGATTTTTTTACTATTCCTTGTGTTGCAAGCGTAACAAATTTTATTGAGGCTCTAACAAATGAACCCCAGTATTCTCTTGACAATCACTTCGCTTGTGGGGCAGCAACATATATTTTCTTGGATGGGGAAAAAGTTGTTCCGTTACCTGAATTCATTGATGTTGATGGATTATTTAATTTTTTGAATGAGCGAGCCGAAGCAATTAAAAGTGGGAAAAGCAAGCACATTGAATCAGCAAAGCTTTTGATAAAAATAAAATCTTTTATCAATGAAAAAAAGTTACCTAAAGAACTTAATCTTGCAAAATTATTATTTGATGCTCTGATAAAACATGATTATAATGCTTTAGGAGAATTCCACAAAAAATCATTGTTCATTGGAATGATGCATTTTATGGATCCCTATAATTATGATCAACAAAGAGTTGAGAGATGTGATATACACTATTCAATGCCTGATGGGAGAATAATTCCTTTCTGTGCTTTTAATGTTGTTCCGGAATTGTACCGCGATAAAGTTCAGAAACAGTACTCTGTTTCTTGGGAAGAATTCAAGTCAAAGCACAGAGATTCTTCAAGTGATCCGCTTGCAAAGTATAAGCGTGATGTGAAAGCACTTCAAGAAAGCCCAGCATTTAAGGGAGCATATGGCGCAAATAAATATTTTAAAAAATAATTTTTTTATTGATTGGTTTGGTTGATGAAATGGTTTACAAAACAGCTTTTGGAGAATTGCCTTACAAGGATGTTCAGTTCATAGAATTTGGTTTTAGTGGTGTTATTGATCAAGAACAAGTGGCTTTTCTTCAGTATAGATTATTAATGGCTGAAGAAGTAATACAAGCGCATCTTGAATTTGGGAAAAAAACCGGGCGAATGGTAATGCTTACCTTAGTTAATCCTGAAACAGTTCTAAAAAGAGTTGGGATACACTACTCTATTATTTCAAGAGAAACCATTCCCTATGAAGAAGTTGTTAAACTGAATAATCAGTTCAAATAATTTTCTTTAAATTCTGATTCAAAGAAATAAAAAAGTAATTTTTTGAATTAATTTCTTAAAGTAATTTTTTAAGGTTCTTAGTCTTTATTTTTTTAAGGCCCTTAGTTTTTATTTTTTCAATTTCTGTTTTTTATTGGTAGATAATTAATAAATAGTTATGTAGATATTATTTATTTATTTGCTTCCGCTTCCGATTAAGTATGCACCGATAGCAACCAAAATAAATGCCATCATGCTTCCAAAACCAGTGTTAAGAATCTGATTTTCAAATAAATCAAGTCCCGCCATTAAAAAGAAAACCGATGCGATTATCAGTAATATCCCGTATTGAACATCTCTATTTTTCTCGCTCATAAACAATAATTAGTGACAAAAGCCTATAAAAATCTTTCTTTCACTGTATAAAGTTACTTAGTTTTTGTTTTTTGGTGAAACAAATTCAAAATTAGATAAATTAAGCCTCCGGAGGGATTTGAACCCCCGACCTCAGGTTTACAAAACCCGTGCACAACCACTATGCTACGGAGGCATGCACTAATTTATGTACATGCTTTCTATCTTACCCATACTTTCTGTTTTAGCAGAAAATACATAAGCCTTTGGCTTTGCTTGATAGAATCTATTATTGTTTTATTTTTATTGGGCTTTTAGCCCTATTAAGTAAATCATCTTAATTACTTTTTAAAAGCTTTCTACCTAAAATTTCGCATGGTTATTTCAAGAGAAGAGACAAATATTTGTCTTTCTTGTGGGGAGTGTTGTAAGCGTTACAATATAACTATTTTTCCAGAGGATGTGCAAAAAATATCCAAAAGGATGCGTATTTCTAAGAAAAAGTTTTTGGAAGAAAATTGTCAATTATTTGTAAAAGTCTTTCCGAAAAGTACTTCTGGAATACTAACTTTTCCAACAAGTTCTTTCCCAAAATCTATAACTAATTTGCTTGAAAGAGAAATAGATTTCTTGTCTAAAAAGTTTTTTGTTTTACCTCAGATAGTTCTTAAGAGAACAAATGGCAAATGCTTTTTTTTAGAGGAAAACAACAAATGCAGAATCTATTCTGTGCGTCCCGACCCCTGTAAATTATTTCCTTTTATTGTTGTACCGGGTTTTGAAGAACAATATCCTTTTTGTGAATTGTTTAAGACAACAAAAAAAGATTATTCAAAGCAATCAAGAAAATATTCAAAAAAAGTTAGGGAGTACTTTGATTTAATTGAAAAAAAAGGTTTTGAAAAAGTGTGGAAGAATCCGCCAAAGAAAGGCTTGTTTTTTTTAAACGAATCAATGCTCGGAGAAATTTCAATTAAAGAAATTAATTCAATGACTCGTCGAAAAAAAGATTAATTTTTTTTGCTTCAGCAAACTTTCTTTCAATTGAATAATTTCCATTAAGAAAAGCTTTTTCTTTTGCAAAGTAATTCGCTTCAAGAGAAGTAATTGTATTGAAAAATATTTGTTTGTCACTTTCTTGTCCCTCAAACAAATAATCAATATCTTCTTCGCTAATTAATTCAACAAAAACAAATTCTTTTCTCTGTGCTTCCAAAATAGTGGATTCGTAATCAATTAGTCCAATATCAAGAGAAAAGTTCTGGTTTAACTGAGAAATATTCTCAAAAAATATACTAAACGCAATTACTTTCACTGGAACTTCTTGTGAAGGAAAAGAAAAAAATGCTTCTTGATTTTTTTCTTCCAACCAGTTCAAATCGTCCAGAGCTGATAAAAAATACTCTTTATCTAATCCAGTATAGCTAGTTGTATCCATTTCATCTAAAATGTTTTGCTGTAACTGATCAAGAATAACTTGATTCTCCACATAGAGTTGCTTTGCGAAATCCAGATCAGCAGAAGAAACGCTTTGTGCCGGAGAAACAACGATAACCAGTGCTAACACAATTAAAGCAAAAACAATTGCAATGATAAAACCCGGATACTTCTTTATTTTTTCCTGCAAACGAGTATCCGTGCTTTTGTGTTTTTTATCTATTTTATTTTTTTTCATTTTTTACCAACTCTAACATTTTTTCTAATGCCACCAAATCAATATCATTATTTGTATCTGCGCCAAACACGTTTTTATCCTTTATGGGGTCAATCCAGAAAACTTCGTCGGCTTCCTGTGCTTTTAACTCGCCGACAATATCTCTGCATAAGTAATAATTAACATTTTGTTTTTCTACCGGGTGCGGATAAAGTAGTTTTACAATAAAATCGATTCGCCTGCACTCTACTCCGAGTTCTTCTTTAAGTTCTCGCTTGCATGCTTCAACAGGTGTTTCTCCTTTCTCGACATGCCCTCCGGGTATGATAACCTGCCCAGGATCAACCTTCTTTTTCATGCTCCTTTTTTCAACGAGCACCTTTCCGTCTCTATAAATAATAAATGCAACGGTCTCAACCAATTGTTCCATGCAAGAAACAAGTTAAAAGAGTTTAAAAGAAAATGCTCTGTGTTTTTCGATGATTAAGCTTATTTGTCTTTTAATTTGCCTAAAATTAGTTAGAGGATGTTTAAAGTACTCTTTTTACATAACTATTTTAAAATAATTATTTTATGGAAATTGCTGATATTAGATCTGGGAAAAAGTAGCTTCTTGGTATTGAAGAGTCAAAGTCTTCCATAAAAATAGGTTATTTTGAGAAATCTAATTAAAATAAATATTTGTGAATTTGCGAAAAAAGCATTTTCCAACAGGCTTTAAAGTATTCGTTCGTTTGATAATTGTATGGCTCTTGACATCAAAAACCTTTCAATTACTATAGGTACTAAAGAAATACTAATTGATCAAACCGTTGGAATAGGGGATGGTGTAAAAGTAGGAATTATTGGTAGAAATGGTGTTGGGAAAACAACTTTTATAAAAGCAATTTTGGGCCAAATCGGTTATCATGGACAAATAAAATTTAATGGTAAAGCAGCTTATTTTTCTCAGCAAGTTGATTTGGATTTAGATAAAACAGTGAGACAAACAATTGGAGAAAGCACTACTATTCACCACCAAAATGAGTTTGAAAAAGAAATGAAAGAAATAGAGCAATTACTTTCGCGTTCAGAAATTTATGAGAATCATGAAAAATTAAATAAATTAACCGAGCGTTATTTGGAATTACAAACGCAGTTAGCAAAACATATTAACCCGTTTGCAACCAACAAAATTAAATCAATTTTAAGTATCCTTGAAGTAAAAGAAGAGTGGCTCGACCAAAAAATTGGTTCTCTTTCAACAGGACAAAGAGCAATTATTGCTTTAGCACAGATTCTTTCTTCGGATGCTGATTTATTGTTACTTGATGAACCAACAAATCATTTGGATTTTAAAAGACTAGATATTTTAGAAAAATATTTGCGTGAATTTAGGGGAACAATCCTAATGGTTACACACGACAGATACTTTTTGGACGGAGTATGCGATACTATATTAAAAATTGAGAAAGGAAAGTGGATAAAATATAACGGGAATTATTCCGCGTATGTAAGAATGCGCAAAGAAACTTTTGCTGCCCAGCAATCAGCATACAAATTAGAAAAAGCATATGTTGCTAATGAAAAAGATAAAATATCTCGTATTGGTACAAGTCCTTCTAAAGTAAAACAAGGAAAGTACCGCCAAAAGTTACTTGCAAGACGCGAAGTTATTGAGGAACCGGATTTGGATGAATCAAAATTTACTACAGTTATTGAATCAAAGCCAATTCACGCAAATATTATTTTAGAACTCGAAGACCTAACTATTGGTTATGACACCCCGCTTATTTCTAATATTAATTTTAAATTGCATGTTGGTGAAAAAACTATTTTAACAGGTGAAAACGGGATAGGCAAAAGTACTCTCTTCAAAACAATTGAGGGGCGAGTTAAACCAATTTCGGGAAAAGTATTATTGCACTCCCAAGCAAAACTTGGTTATGTGGACCAAGAACTAAAAGACTTATCAATCCACGCTACATTGTACGACGAAATATATGCATTGATGAAAGATAATGCAAAAACACGTCAACAACTATCAATGGTTGGATTTATTACTAACGAAGAAGTATACAAGCCAATTTCACAACTATCTTTTGGAGAAAAATCAAGACTAAACTTGCTCAAAGTACTTATTGAAAAACCAAATTTGCTTTTACTCGACGAACCAACAAACCACTTAGATTTAGATGCCTGCGAAATAATCGAAGATGCTTTCCTAAATTACAAAGGCACAATTCTTGCAATCTCACACGACAAATACTTTATTAAAAAAATTGCTGAAAGAATGTTAAAAGTAGAAGACGGAGTAATAAAACAATTTAATAGAAAACAATGAAAAAACAATTTTACAAAAACTAAAATACCCCGACCGGGCGTTAAACCCTTTCGTTTAGTTTAAGTTAATCTCGTTATCAAGCCTCTCGGTTAGATAGTTTATATCTATAAGGGTTTATATCCCTATCGATATAGCCTATATCTCTTTATGGCTCTCTTTAAACCCCCCTTAGCGCTAAAAATAGCGGTCGCCCCAATAGAAACGAGCGAAGACACTTTTTTAGAGATAAAAAGAGGCGATATAGCCCGATTATTTAACGAAAAACCCCCTCTTCGAGGGGCAAAAAGAAGGCTACTAACTTGAAAATGCCTCTCTCAAAACAACACCCATTAAAATTTCAGAGTTTTTTTGACTTTCCATAATTTGTGCTTCAAGAGAATCACAAAGGTCCATTAGGTGATTTACTTTTACAATAATGCGCCTTTGCTCAGAAAACGGCGGCAGGGGAATTAATAACTTTTCAATATTTGCTTTACCAATATTTGGTTGTGCATTTTGATTAATTTTGCCTTTAACTAGATCCTGAAATAGATTTGATTTCAAAATTATAATTAAATAATCTTTACTAAGTATCTTTTCATTAATTGGAAAAAAGTTTCCGACGCGGTAGTTTTGGACTATAATCCCATAATCTTTATCAACCAAAGTAACTTTTCCCAAAGTTCCGCCAGTTAATGCCATAAGCACATCCCCCTCATGAATTGTGTCCTCTTTAAATTCATTTAATCTCGATTCAGCAATAAAGTCACAAGAAGATAAATCAAGACCTAATCCAGCTTTGCATTCACCTATTTTAACAACAGGTATTCCACTTTTTACAAAATCATGTCTCATAAATTGGTGGCCGTGCCTAAGGGATATGATATCCGAAAATCGTACTTGACTCCAACCTTTCGGCAAATTAAAGGCACTTTTTACAAACGGAGTTTCTTTTTCTAAATTAATATTTTTCAAAAGCTCTGAATCAGGCTCATCCCCTTGGTTTTGAGGAACCAACTTTCCTGTAACAGCCTCTTGAAGAATAGCTTTTCTTAAATTAGAGATTGACTCAAAATCTTCTAAATAAATGTTTTGAACATTATCAGAACCTTGTTTTATTTTAATAAATCCCTGTAGTTTTTGCATTATCGGGCTAAACCTATTGTTGTTTAGGATTTGCTTTGTTTTTTCTATTTGAAATAAGTACTTTTGAACATCATTTTGTACTTCAACCGGCGGAACTGGGATTAAAGTATTTTTTACTACCTCCTGACTTATGTTTGGTTGCGCTCCACCAAAGCTTTGATGTAAATATTCAAGTCTGTTTTGTCTGAAAAACCAGAACAAATATTCTTTATTAATCTCCTTTTCTGGAAAAACTGCACAAACCGCTTGATTTGATGCAGACTGAAAATCAAGAATTCCTGTTTTTCCAACTGTTGCGCCATATAAGGCTAATACTAACGTTCCTTTGGGATAAATTTTTGCACTAGAGTTTTTTAGTCCTTCTTCATTAATAGTTTCTTCATAAGTTGTAATTAGCCCATCATTTAGTTCGCCAGATTTTATCCAAGGAATTTCTCCGCCATAATAAGAAGATATTGCCCTATTTGGAGTTCCGCCACTTGTTGTTTTTGCTATTTCACTAATTTTCTTCACAGGATATGTTTTTGATAGTTGGTTAAAAATTATTTTTGCTACGCCGACAGAATTATCCACTTTGTTATAAAACTCTAAAATATTCATTTTTTCACACTTTTTTGAATTTCTGTTATTATATCGGTAATTTTTTTATTATTTATTGATAATCTTGTAAGAAGCTCATTAATCGAATAAGACTGAATACTTTCAATATTGGATGGATTTTTTATGTCTAGATTGTAGTTTCTTTTTTTAATATCCTCAAGAGATATTTTCCAAACATATTTTTTGAACTTTTTGTTTTCTCGATCATTCCACCAATCCTTTTCAAGGTCAAATTCTTTTATTTGAATTGGTTTTGTTTTATTGTATATTTTGTATCCTTCGGGCAAAGGATGCTCAAAGAACCATATTTCTTTTGTAGGTTTGCCTTTTTCGAAAAACAACAAGTTGGTATTTATGCCAGTATAAGGACTAAATACTCCATTGGGTAATCTAACAATTGTGTGTAAATTAAATTCAGCTAGGAGGTTTTCTTTTATTTTTGTTTTTACTCCCTCGCCAAATAAGAATCCATCTGGCAATACAATTCCAACTCTTCCTTCGTCTCGGAGAAGTTTCATTATTAGCACTAAAAATAAGTCAGCAGTTTCTCTTGTTCTGTATTGGGCAGGAAAATTTAGTTCAATACCTCTTTCCTCTTCGCCACCAAATGGAGGGTTTGTTACCACAACATCAACCATGTCGGCTGCTGAATAATCTATTAATGGTCTGCCTAAGGAATTATCATGTTTTATGTTTGGTATTTCTACGCCATGTAACATTAAATTTGTCATGCAGAGCATGTGGGGCATAGGTTTCTTTTCTATTCCCACAAGGTTTTTTTCGAGTTTGTCTTTGTCTTGAATTCTTTTTACGCTTTTTCTAATGTTTTCAAGTGAACACACTAAAAATCCGCCTGTTCCGCATGCAGGGTCTAATACCTTTTCGCCCATTTTTGGGTTTACCATATCAACTATGAATTGGGTGACTGCTCTTGGAGTATAATATTCTCCTGCGTTTCCTGCACTTTGCAGGTCGCTTAATATCTTTTCATAAATATCATTGAATAAGTGCCTATCTTCTGACTTGTTGAAATTTATTTCATTTAGTCTATTGACTACTTGTCTTAGAAGAGTCCCTGATTTCATATAATTATAAGAATCTTCGAAGACGCTTTTTACAATCCAACCTTTAAGGTTTTTATCTTTGTCAACTGAAAGTTCTTTTAGTTTTGGAAATAATTCGTTATTAATGAAATTTGATAGTTCTTCCCCAGTTATTCCTTCGGGGTTTTCTGCCCAGTTTCTCCACCTTAGCTTTTCTGGAATTGGCGATTTGTATTTTTTGTCTAACTCCCATTCTTTTTCTTTGTCGTCAAATACTTTTAGGAAAAGCATCCAGACAAGTTGTGATATTCTTTGCGCGTCTCCGTCTACGCCAGCGTCTTTTCGCATTATGTCTTGAATTGATTTAATTACATTTGAGATTGCCATAATATCACTTTATGCGTAAATTTGTGTTTCTAATTCTTTGATTGCAGTTAAATATTCTTTTTTGCCCCCAAATGTAGCCACTATTTCTATTGGTGTTCCAAATTTGGTAAATGGATTTACTGAGAGTACTTTTATGTCTTCTAAGTTCTCTATTCCTTCATCAGAATATTTATCTAGCAATGCATCAATTATTTTTTTTGCTTTTTCCCCATATTTAGAAAAGTAATTTCTTTTCTTCACGTTGTCTGCTCGTTCTCGGCGAGTCAAAGGCTTTTTGTCATAAGCTACGTGACAAATTAAATCAAACTCATCATAATCTTTTCCCACTTCTGCTTTGAGTTCGTTCAAAAGAATTCCTTGGTTAAACATTTCTTCAAGAACTGCATTTTTTCGGTCGGCTTCTTTCCATTTAGTTAAGAATTCTTTAAGAGAGGCAAATTCTTTTTTTATTCCTTTTTTTGTGTAGTCGGTAAGTGATTCAGTAATAAGTTTTCCATCTTTATCATAATATTGTATTCTTTCATTAAGAACTGCTACTTCAACATCATTTACATAATACTTTCTTGGTTTATTTTCATCGTTTAAAATGTAGACTTGTTCTTGAGGATTTGAGTATTTGTTTGGGTCTTCTTTTATTTCAGGTGGTTTTATTTCCTCGCCTTCTTTAGGCTCGTATATTTGAACTGGGTCTCCATCAAAGTCAGGGTCAGCAAATAAATTAGTCACTTGTCTAAAATCCATTATAGTGAAGAAAAACTTGCCATAATCTTCTCTGATTCTTGTTCCTCTACCAATTATTTGTTTAAACTCAGTCATCGATTGAATATTAGTATCTAAAACTACTAACTTGCAAGTTTGAACATCTACCCCTGTATTTAGAAGTTTAGAAGTCGTTACAAGAACAGGGTATTTTGAAGCAGGGTCAATAAAATTATCAAGTTCTTTTTTTGCTAACGGATCTTCGCCAGTTATTTTCATAACATATTTAGAATTTTTTGCTGCTAAGTCAGAGTTTTCATTTGCTAATGCCATTCGCATTCGGTCAGCATGTTCTATATCAATACAAAAAATTATTGTTTTTGAAAATCGGTCAGTATTTTTTAAATACTCAGTTATTTTCTTTGCCACTGAAATTGTTCTGTTATCTAATACTAAACCCCTATCATAATCCTTTTGATTATAAATTCGATCAGGTATTTCATAACCATATTTATCAATTTTTCCTTTTATTGGTCTCCAACCTTCCACATCTTTGTCCATTGAAACCCTAATGACCCTATAAGGCGCTAAAAATCCGTCATCTATTCCTTGCTTTAATGAATAAACATACAATGGGTCTCCAAAATAATTAAAGTTAGAAACATCTTCAGTTTCTTTAGGAGTCGCTGTTAAACCAATTTGTGTTGCCCCATTAAAATATTTTAATATTTCTCGCCAAGCCGAGTTTTCTGCAGCGCTTCCACGATGACATTCATCAACTATAATAAGGTCAAAAAAATCTTTGGTAAATTGTTTGTAAATATTTTTTGATTCTTCATTTCCTGACACGCCTTGATAGAGTGCCATATAAACCTCATAGGATTTGTCAACTTTTCTATCAGTCACTTTTGTCATTACTTTCTTGAACACCTTAAAGTCATTATTCATTGGTTGAGTAAGAAGAATATTTCTATCTGTTAGAAAAAGTATTCTCTTTTTTGCTTTTGCTTTCCAAAGCTTGTAAATTATTTGAGATGCAACATAAGTTTTTCCTGTCCCCGTAGCCATTACAAGAAGAATCCTCTTTTGCCCTTTAGTCACAGCCTCAACAGTTCGATTAATTGCAATTTGCTGATAGTATCTTGGTTTTTTCGTGCTTGTTCCAACATAATAATCTTGAGCAATAACTTTTTCGTGTTTTTCACTTATTCCCTTCCACTCTTTATAACGCTTCCACAATTCTTCAGGATTTGGAAATTCGGTTAAGCGAAGTTCTTTCTCTATCTGTTTTGATTTGCCTGTTCTGTCATGCTCTATAAATCCATCACCATTTGAACTAAATGAAAACGGGATATCCAGAATGTCACCATAAGTTATTGCCTGTGGCAACCCAGCCCCAATTGGATGATTATTGTCCTTTGCCTCAATAATGGCTATTGGAATGTTTGACTTATAATACAAAATATAATCTGCCCTCTTTCTTTCCCCACGGGCAGTTTCTTCATTATTTTTAATAATTATTCTACCGTCAGTAAAAAACACTTCTTCACGAACCTGATTACCCAAATCCCAACCTGAATTAACAATAGCAGGAGTAATAAATTTAGTGCAAATATCTCTTTCAGAAAGCGCTTTTTTATCCATATACACTAATAAAATATAGATTAATTAACTTAAAAAGGAAAACGTAACCCAAAAAATGCATGGACAAGGACGACTCTTTTGACTTAATTGCAGATGAAAAAAAGAGAGCAAATGTCAAAAAAGCAATGAACGACGCAGAAACATACATTGGATTGTCCGCAACAGTTGGAAAACTTATTGGAGAAGACCCTGAAGAAGTAGAATACGATGAGCGAATGTCCTTTATTATAGGAATTTTAAAAGCAGAAAAAGAAAAGATATATTGCGGCAGAAAAGTAGGCGAATATTCTGAGTTTCATCACATTGCCGAAAGATTCAGTTTAATATTCAAAGAACTATTTTCCAAAATATCCGAAAAGGATAAACTTGCTCAGGTAAAGTTATTTACCGCATTTAAAGAAATTTTGCTTGAATATATGCAAAAAGGAGTTCTAACTGATAATTTTAGTGAACCTTTTGCACAGCCTTCTAATGTCTCAAGTATATTGTCAAAAGATGCTTTATTAAAAAAATATGCAGACTTGTTTGAATTCATAAACTCCTCTTTGGAAAAGCTTGAAATTAAAGACAGATACAAATTTATAGAAAGCATTGGCATTAACCCAACAATTAGCAACTCAATAAGACATGCAGACTACACTCCAAAAGAAGATTGTGTCATATTTCTTAATGAAGACAAAAAAGAATACTTGCGACTAAACAATGAAAAATACTTAGAACAAATAGTCAAACGAATATATTTTGTTTATGCAGGAATAGCTGAAGCCTTATCAATAACATTTGGCGATCAAAATATTAGAAAGGAGATTCTAAATCTCAAAGGTAAAAAAAGAACAGACGATACTTTAAAGAAACTTGAGCAGGAGAAATGATTCATGGTACAGAACGATATTGAAAGCATTAATGAACTTCTAAAGGGTCTTGAAAAAAATAAGTTTGTTAAATCAGTAATGCAGAACTGGCATGACTTGGCAAGAGTTCGAATGCGAACATCATTAATACTCGTTTTTGCAGTTTTAGGAACAATGCTTCTGTTAAATTTAATTGGAAAATTAAGCATTGAATCAAATGGATGGATTCTTGCTGCGCTTATAGGGTATCTATTTGGGAGAGGGACTCAAATTTCTG
This sequence comes from uncultured archaeon, assembly GCA_964402905.1. Lineage (GTDB taxonomy): Archaea > Iainarchaeota > Iainarchaeia > Iainarchaeales > JAAZKV01 > JABIDZ01. The sequence continues at coordinate 15,863 of CAYODU010000007.1, read as the reverse complement.
GAGCATAGAAGAGTTCGCAAATTTCGTCCCATAAAGCCCACTCATGTCAAATAGGTCATAATTAAAATCCGACTCAATTAAGTTTAGAAAAAATAGGAGATTAAATTCTTTAACTTCTTTTGCAAATGAATTGGCAAAAGCATTAATTGCTAGTAAAGATATTTGAGTTTGTTGCATTAAATATTCTAATGATTTAGTCTCAGTTATACAAAAGGTTAATTCATCCAAAATTACTATCTTCCCGTCTTTAAAGTCTATCAAAGAATGTGCTATTTTATCCCGCAACTCAAAATCAATATCAGAAAAAATATTAGTATCTATTGAATGATAGTTCAAAAACGTAAAAATCTGTGGCAATGTTGAACGAGGGGTCAATGTTTTTTCTTTATTATTTTTATCTAGGTAAGTTACCGTTCTTGTTAAAAACTTAAGAAAAAACAATCTTAATCGCTCCTGTGAATCAATGATTAAATATTTGTCTATCATAAACCAAAGGTAAGGCATATTTTCATCCGATATACCAAAACTGTCCATCTTTGTCTTTAGGTAATTTTCTTTGCCTTCAAAGAACAAATCATTAATTTGTTGAAAAGCTATTGTTTCACTTCTTTGTGTTTCGCCAACAACCTTAGACGCCCACATATCAAAATTTTCTTTTGAACCAGAAATTGGAACTAATAAATCTTTTTGAAAACACAAATGAATTATCTTAGCAAATCCATTTTTGTATTCCCTAAACCTTTGTTCATGAATCATCAAAATCATTTATTTACCTAAAAATACCATTCTTTAACCCTATTAACGAGTTCAGGTTTTTTTTGAAGAAAAAGAATCTATAAGTTGGAATGCGTCCAGACCAAAAATAATCCTTTTTAGCAAATCCAAATCAATTATTGTTAATTTGGGTTTATGCGTTATATCCAAAACATCTTTCCAAGCATTAGCAGTAACCTTATTAGTGGTTGTGAAAATTAGAATTGAATCATAGCCGTCTCTTCTAGCGTGAAGCAATGTTTCTTGAACTTCTTTGTTCCCAATATTCGTTTTTTTGCTAACCTTATATCTTTTGCATTCGATGCTATTTGCTGATTGAAAAATATCCCCAATACAATCTATTAACGCAGGATTTCTTAGGTCAGCATTATTTGATTTACCCATTTGAATAATTTTTGAACCAAAAATATTACATTTATTTAACTCCATAAAACAAGCAAACTTCAGTACGCGTCCCTTATTGTTTCTCATATATTCCAACAAATCAGTTGTAAATTGCTCAAACTTGTCGGGCGAAATATGTTGCAATAATTTTTCAATTTTGCGTTCTTGTTCAAGAGGGGCTTCAAAATTTTGTTTACAAAGCATTGAATCAATCGAGTTTCTTAAAATTTTAGGTTCCAAAAGCACTTCTTTTACATCAAGAATAGAATCCGGGCAAATTGTCTGCAATCGCCCAAGCCCCGTGGTATTTGATACCAAATATATTGCTTTTCCCAAGTAGACTTCAGAAAATATCGTGAAATCCTGTGTAATATCCTCATAAACTAACCGCACTGTTTTACCACTGCTGGTTACATCAATAAATTTATCCACCCTGCTGATTGCATAGCCAAAGTCCTTCAGGGTTTTAATTATGAAGGCACATACTTTAGTATAGTCCACTAATAAACTACTTTCGATAAATTTCTTGTATTTGACATTTTTTTCGCAAGTTTGACAAAATGCTTTTTTGTTTTTGTTAACAACTTCTTTTCGGTGACCAAACTTACATGCATAGTAGCTATATTTTTTATAAGTCAACAATTTGGACTCAAAAAGAGGTTTAAGCTCATCTAGTTCAAATTCATTAACAGGAAATCTATCTTTAATCTGCATATTGGTCACGACCATAAGTTATCTGAATTGAATTTCTATTACAAAAGGCTTCTATCTGCGCTTCACTTTCCTCAGAAAATCTATTCTTACTACAAAACAAAGCAACTTCTGGTTGTCCATCCAATTTTTCAACAATTATTGGCACCGTAACTGTTCCAATAATCAAATCAAATGATTCAATCCAGCCCAAATCAAGATTTAAATCAATATTTTTATTTTTTAAGTCAGCAATGGAATCTACTACCCTGTCATTCCTAGCAACAACTAGCTTTGGTTGTTTGTCCACGCTTTGTGTTCTTGAAAAAGTAATTGAAACCAATTTACCGTCAGATTGTTCAGTTTTCATAATCTTTTTCATAAAAGAAAAGAACGCAACCTGATTGAAATAATTAACGATACGCGTAAATGAGCCCTTGGAGTTTTGTTGTTTAAGTAAATAGTTAAACATTTTTTTAGCTTGAGTTATACTGCCTCGTGCAATCCCTATTTTGTTATCCTTGTACACTCTGACAATTAAGGTGTCAGCGCGGTCAATTTCATCATTTTTATTTACGCCCGGATTGATAATCGCTTTAGGAAAACCACGAATGCAAAATACATTTGAATCAGATTCTTCTAACACATACCAACAACGAATAGTAGTTGCTTTCTTCTTGGCAAACTCGGATAATTTCTTTTCAAACTCTTGTTTTGCAACAGACGTGTTCATCCATTCAAAAAAGCTTCCTTGGGGTTCATCTATTTTATACTTTTCAAATGTTCTTCTCCAAACTTTATAACTCCAATAGAGACGCTGAAATTGAGTTGAGTCTTTTTTGTAGAGCTTGTATAAAAGAAACAATCTATTTGATACATCTAAATCTGATTTTATCTTATAGTATTTCTCAGCATATTTCTGAATAAATTCTGTTGATTTGTTGTGTGAAAAATGCTTTAATGCTAGTAACACAAAAAATAGCTCTTCGTGTTTATCCTTTATTGTTTCAATAACTGAATTAACTTTGATTTTCTCAACATCAAGCTCAAAATCATCCGCTAATTCTCCCAAAAACTCTTTGTTTAATGCAGAGTAAGATTTTAGGTAATTAACAGCTTTTTTAAAAGAACCTTTAGCAATCTTTCTAACATCAGAAACTGGAACATCAATATCATTCCAAAATTGGTCTTCATGATGATTCAGCTTAATCAATAGCAACACCTCAAACAGAACTATTTGCCAACTCGTTCAAGGCTTTCTTTTAGTTCTTTTGCTTTTTCGTAGATTTTTTCTTTTTTTGCTTTTGGGCTTAAATAATAGCGCTTGGCTTTTATGCCAGTAGGTGTTTCTTCGAGCCCTTCTTCTACTATTTTTGTTTTAATTAGCTCTCTAAGCACCTTTTGTAGTCCACCATCTGTTAATCCAGCGTGTCCTTTTAGGTCTGTCCAAGAAGCTTTACCCGCAAGTAAGGCTTCCATTACTTTGTAACTCGAGTCTCTCATAAGTACCGCAACTCCTTTCCATTCCTTTGGCGCATATCTCATAGAAACCACTATATTAAATTAGCAGTTTCTCCTTATATTTAGATATACACTCTATTAGTGCATCTTATCTCTAATAGATATTAATATAAATGTTTTATATAACTAACTAATAGACTATCGGCGAAGAAAAGCTGGGGTTAAAGGGGGCATAAATGTGACTGAAGTAATAAATGTGAGCAAAAAAGATTTTGAAGCCAAAATTCAAGAAAAGCTAGTTGAAGGGTTTGACATTGTGTCCAAGGTCGATAATCAATGCATTTTAGAAAAAAAAGCTTATGGCAATATAGTTTTGCACATTGTCTTAGCAATATTCACATTTTGGTTGATATTCATACCAAACTTAATTTATTTGGCATACAGCTACACACAAAAATCAAAAAAAGTAATAATTACGAAAAAATAATCTTGGTAATAAGGGGGCTTGAAAATGAACAAAGGAATACTAATAATGGGGCTATTATTTGGGGCGCTCTTACTTTTCGGATGCACATCGTCTACCCCTCAACAATACAACCCTCAAAGCCAACCTAGTTCAGGTTCTCAACAGTATAACCAACAAAGTCAAGACAATTTAATAAGAAACGTGGTTGATTTCTTTCCAAATTCAGGCGATTTGTCTACTGAGTGGAAAATTAACCCCGTGACTAACCCATGTTCTACTGGAAATACGCAATCAATGCACGCAACATTTGTCAAAGGAAGTGGCTATGATACAGAAAAAGTTACAGTCACAATTAGTTTGTTTTCTGATATAAATGAAGCGACTCAATATTATTCATCAAATGTAAGTAAAATACAACAAGCACGAGGATATACTGAAATCTCGCAATCAAACGATAATTGTTTTGGTTGGGGAATATCCTCTACTGCTGATTTGCAAAGAAGCTATTGCCAAAAAGAGAATATGGTTGTTTATGTGTCTGCATCTGCCTTTTCTTTAGGGTGGAGTGATTACACAAACCAGTTTAACAAAATAATTCTTCAAAAAAACCCTAAATCAGCACACATTCCACTTGACGTTAATTGCCCAACTCAAACTCAAGTTCAATCGCAAAACACAACTCAACCACAATTCCCGGCTGTAACTTCTTTAAGCTGGGCTCGTTATGATTGGAACCAAACCCAACAAAACGGATTAACAAGTACCGTTGATGACACTAACACACTAATCATTAAAGGAACTGGAACAAATTCCTACTGGAATAATGAAGTGCAACTTACAAAACCTTTAACTACAAATATAGCACAAATAAGCATTGCTTTGAGTGCTTTGCCCGGAACTGCTTCTGGGGCAAGCATTAGATTTGTTAAAGATGAACAAAACATGCTCATTGTTGAAAAACACCGAGATTCAGATACTAAATACAACACAAATGTTTTCGTTATTGAAAAAATCAATGGCTCTGATAACTTCAAATATATTTCAACTGATTTGCCATCAGCAACTTTTGACACCTATAAAATTAAGGAATCAAAGTCTGGTTATGAAGTCTATTGCAACGATAAGCTCGTATATTCAGGGACTCTTGATTTGACCCCCTATAAAAATATTGAACTTGTTGGAGTTTCAAGAGCTTCTGGTGACCAAATAGAAGCGAAGTTTAAAGACTACTTGGAAACATCAATCAATTAACGTCCATCTGGTATCTCAACCCAAAAAGAATTATCCTCTTCAACATGGTTTTCCTTTAATTCTTGTGTCATTTGGTCTAACTTTTGGTTTAGTTCTAACTCTTCCGCCTTTCTTTTGGCTTCGATTTCTTCTTTAGTATGCGTAGATTCAAAAAGAGCTTTTTCTTGATCTTGTTTAACCCAACGTGCTTCGCGTAACTTTTCTTGGCGTTCTTCTTCCTGCGCCTTTCTACAACGAGCATCCCAAAGTGCATCTCGAGCACGTTCTAAATTTAATCTCGCAAAACCAGTAGTTGCTGTGCCCATTAAGCGGTCTAATTGTTTAGAAGCCAAACCTATCCATCTGTCGGCAGTTGCCGTGTTAAAATACAGTTCCTCAAGCCCTTTAGCCAAGCATATTTTATACAGCTCCGTAGCCTCAAGGAATATGTTATATTGTTCATGGTCAACAAAAATAGACTTCACAATTTCTCTCCTTAAAGTACACTTACCCCCATCTCTAAAAAGAATACAACAGTCCTTTTGCTTACAATACTTACACTCAAGCTCTTGCAATAACTTTGAATACTCTCCAGTTTTCAAAGCATTAAACCGAGAGACCGCTTTACCCTCGGGTGTAACCGGACCCGTTTTTCTCTCTAACCCAATATTAGGATTCAACTTAATCAACCCCCATAATTTCGTTTTTAGCCTTTTCTAATTTCGTTCGGTCGTTAAGCTCTCTCTATCTAATAGGGCGTTATGTAGATAAAAGACTATCGGGTTAAGGGGCTAAAATAGGAAAAAATCAGCCTTTCAGTCGTCTCTTTTAAAGATTTTAACTCTATTATATAGCTAAAAAGATTAAAAGCCCCCCTAAAAAGTTAGGGGGCGAGAGGTCACAATTCCAAAGCTTCAACAAGCCAAAAGACCATATTATTCCAAAAAATCAGTTTGTTTATTTGTAGTCTCCCACTTTGAACAAACTTATTTAGAACCTGTTGGCAATTAATTGAGGGGCTACACACAGCAAGACTCATTTCGTTTGTAAACTCAATATCGTCTAATAAACGAGCAATTAGTTGTACACCAATACCTTGCCTTCGCTTATATTCGACAACAAAGAAATCATCTATGCTAACCACTGTCCCTTTGTCTTTAATGCCTATTTCTGATGTCGTAAGAAATCCAACTGGTCTCCCTAAATCAAAATACACATATGCTTCTTGATCCAAATAAGGCGAATTTAAGTCTGTCATTTTGCCATCGGTTTTAAGTTCACGCTTGCACAATTTAGATAATAAATGCACAAGAATAATTTCTAGTTTGTTGTTCTTTCCATCAATTTTCTTTATCCCACTAAAAGAATTAGAATATTTACACCGCCAAGAATGCCCTTTGCAACTTTGAAGCGTACTTAATTCCTTTAAGCAATAAGGACACCAAAAAGCCACTTCCGAATTAGGATAATTTATTGTTAGCCTATTCCTATTTGCATCAAATATTCCACAAAGCTCTTTATTCAAGCTATCACCTTCCAATACCCTGTCTTAACTGACTCCAAAATCTTTTCACGTGCTAACGCTTGCACAGCATCATTTACTGAGTTTCCTGAATGCCCCTCTTTCAACCAGTCTTTCATTTGAGTTGTGGAAAATTCACGCAGAGTCATATCACCGATTAATTTAATCACCGCTTCTTTTGCACGTTCTATCACAGTTTTTATTATTTTAGATTCAAACAACTGCAAGGTTATTCCAGTAGAATCGTTTGTATCAACAATCTGGAAAAGTAGTTTAGTATTTTGTTTTTGACCTATGCGAAGCTTATCTTGAGTTAAGGATAATTCGCCACTACGTTCTTTTCCGATTAATATTATACTGGTTGCAGATGCGGCAATATCACTACTTCCTCGTAAATCGTCTTGCCCCATATCATCATTAGTTTTTCGTGAATGGTGCAATATTATCACAGCCAAATTATGTTCATGACACAAACTCTTCAACAAATTAAAAATTGTCCTAACATCAGTGGCACTATTTTCGTCACCAAGAAATACTCGAACAAGACTATCAATAATTATTAATTTAATTTGTTTTTCTTGAATTATCTTCTCCAATTCGGTCACTTGTTTTAAAGAAATCTTGAAATCCTTCAAAACCATAAAATAAATATTTTCCAACTCGTCTTCCACTATCCCAAGCCCCAGAGCAATTTTTTTTAATCTGCTTTTCATTATCTCCAGACCATTCTCTTCATCAATATATAACACCGCCCCTTTCTTTGTTTTGAATTTTCCCATAAATTTTGTTCCAGTCGCCACTGCAACCGCAATGTGTATTGCGATAAACGTTTTTCCAATTCCTGCCTTTCCCCCTTTGTAGGTTATTCCTTCTGCAGGAACATAACATTCCACCACAAATTCAGGCTCAGAAATTTCCATTCGCAACAATTCTCTACCACTTATTACTTCCATCAAATCACCTCACTTTTTGAATTGTTTTCAGAGGACGGCTGTTTGCCGCCCTCTTTTGCTGTTTCTCGGTTTTCAATGCAGTCCAATAGACAAGTTATTGATATTCGAAATTTTCGAACCAATTCCTCTGAACTCAATCTATTTTTTTGCATAAACTACTAGTCCTTTAGCCCCCCTTTAATACACACTTTTATAAGGTTTTTTGTGTATCATAACTATGTGGATAACCAAATACAAAAAAAGGTCTTTAGCGAACCAATATCTGAAGCTGAAAAAAAAATTAATGTACAACTTAAAATAATGAGTATTTTAAAAAAGAAAAGCTTTTGGAAGTTCTTTGATATTTGTTTCTTTCAGCCAATCCCAATAAACACTGCCTGTGAATTGCTCGGAAGCAAAGAGAAAAGATTAAGTTATAACGCACTTAATTCGCTCATTAGAACTGTGAACAAAAGAGGCACGTTGAGAATAGTACAAAAAATTAAAGTCAATGATGATGGCTCTTTTGAGCAAATCCAGCACGGATATAAAGGAAAGTGTGAAAGATACCTGTACCTGGATTTTACTGATATTTTTTATGAAACAAATTGGTCTCCAGATGTTTTAGACCAAAAAGATTGTAACAATGAACAGCTGAGTGCCAAAAATGATAATTGGCTCAAAACACATTTGATAAAAAGAAATTCCGGATTAAATGGAACGGTCGTATCAGAGTTGTGGAACAAAAAAGCTACTATCCTAAACAATCCTTTGTTTAGACTTAACTTGTTTTTATACAGTAGCGCATATTACACCTTTTATAATTTTAATCCGCACTATATTTCAAATAGATTTTATAAAAACCCCTTGATAAAAATGGGTTTTGATGCACAAACAAAATCTTATATTCGCCACAATAAGGAAGATGCAGTTTTTAATTATCTTACAATTAATTTTACTGACGAATATTTGTTTTCGTTATTTAATAAACTAAATTTAATCAGTGTCCTTAAAAATAAAGAAAGCAAAAACATTTTGGTATTTGGAGGGTTACCAAAAAACTTATCTAAACTTGTTTTCGCAAACAAAACTAATGTTTTTCACTATTTAGAGAAAATTGTTAATTTTAATTTTGATTATATAAAAGAAAAAAACCACAAAGTTAAGGATTACTTTGTGAATTTAGTCTTCGAGTATTTTTGCGAGTGGTCTTCTCAAAAATCTAAGTTTCACGCACTTTTAGAACAAAATTATTTTGATTCTAATGTGCATATTAATTCCTTATACTGATTATCGCTCATTTCTTTTATTCTTCTATTTGCAGTCGCAAATGCGTATTGGTTTAATTTTTCAAGCTCATCAAGGCGGGAATTCATAGCCATAAGCACTGGTATCTCAGTTTTTGGTCTTGCATAACCTAAATCACTATTGCATGTTTGACAATATAGGCGTTCAGCGGAGTTTATTGTTTTGCAATTTCCACATATCTTGAATTGTTCATCTTCTGTTTTTTCTTCTCTTTTTATTCCGGCTAAAACAAATGCTGCGTGGATTTTTGTTTCGGGGTTTCCTGAGCCATAGTGACCGAACATTTTTGAGTTTTGGCTCCAGCCCATCATTTCGTTAGCGACAGGAGAAGATAGGTCTTTATTTTTCATTTCAAATGCCTTTAAGTGACGAAATAAATGCGGTCGAACGAACTTGTTAATTCCAAGTTCTTTAGCAGTTTTCTTTAATCTTTGCGAAAAATAAGGGTTACTTATTTTTTCATCAACCTTAAAGATTCTCTTGTGATTATTTCGGTCATAAATAAATTTTGGGAAAACATAGGCTTGAGAGTTATCTTTTGCAGGGTGTAACTCAAGCCACTTTTTTAGCGGTTGCAGAGCGTTTATTATTGGGATTCTTCGCTCCCCAGTTTTACCGTTAAGCATTACTTCCGCGTATGGTTGATTGTCTAAGAAAAAAACCATTCCTATTTTGAGGTTTCTTATTTCTCCGCATCGTGCCCCAGTTTCTCTTAATAGGCTCATCCACGCAAAAACAAATGGGTCTTTAGCATAATGGAATACGATTGCGTCTCTTTCTTTTGTATTTATATCAGTCAAGTAATTATAGCGGGGTTTATCGACCCAGCTAACTTGAAAAATGTGCCTCTTTTTGAGTTGTCGCATAAACCCTTCCGGAATAATCTCGTTGTCACAAAGGTAGTTTAGGAATGTTTTGATTATTGAGACATTTTTCTTTAGGGTCTCTTTGGAGAGTTTTTGTTTAGTGTTCTCCTTAGTGATGCCCTCTATTTTATTAAAGATTTTTTGTTTTGTTAAAGAATTAATATAGACTTCATAATCTTGACAAGCCTCTATTAGTTCCTTTTCGTTGAGCTGGTTTATTGGCTTATCTAAACGCTTAAGGAATAAAGAGCAATAATAAGCCACTTGCGAAGCTTGCCCTAACGAGACCTCTTTTTTATAGCGGTTAGAGAATTCTATTACATAGTGTCTGAGAAAGAATTTTTTGAATATCTCGGCGTTTTCTTTAATAGAAATATCGTCTATTCGTTCTATACACTCTTCTAAATTTTCTGGCATATCCGAAAACCTCCTTTCGGTACACCGAGAAACAGCACACATTGTATGCGGCGAAAGCTAGTTAAAACTTTCGCACTTTTTCGAATAACTTAAACTAAACAGAATTGTTTAATACCCCGACCGGGACTCGAACCCGGGTCACTGCCTATTTCTCGCAAAAGATTGCTTTTCTTTTTGGGCAACCTACACTTTTTCTTTAGCAAAAGAAAAAGGGCGGTGAGAAGGCAGTATGCTTAACCGCTACACTATCGGGGCACTGTTTTGCTAGTGCATTACAAGGGCACCTTTGGTAGCCCTTTAACAAATTTTGTCTCTGCTAATCTTTATATTGCTTTATGCTGTTCTTCTTCCATGGCAATAAAAGCAATTTTGATGGATTTGGATGGAACACTAATAGATTCTATTCCTCTGATTTTAGCTAGTGTAAGTGATACAATTAAGCACTTTGGTTTTAGTTGTTCTAAACAAAAGCTAAGAGAACTCTCTCAATTGCATTCGCGTGACATTGCATACTACTTTTTAGATAAAAACAAAGCGCATTTCAATGTACATGAATTTGTTAATTATAGAAGAAAAACTTTTCTTAATTTGCTTGAAAAAGAAAAAGAAATTTGGTTTAGTGATGCAAAGAATTTCATTAAAAGTTCTTCAAAAAAATATCGTTTAGGAATAGTAACTGGTTCAAGAAAAATGTTTATTGACTCAGTTTTTGATACGGGAACAAAACATCATTTAGATTGTATCATTACGAGCGATGATGTAGAATACAAAAAGCCTGATGTTGAACCGCTTGAAAAAGCTATTGGAAAAGCTAGGGTAAGGAAAAACGAAGTAATTTTTATTGGTGATTCTGTTCAAGATGCTTTAATGTGCCAGAGATTCGGAATAAGTTTTATAGGAAAAGCAACTGGTATTTCTACAAAAAAACAATTAGAAAATTTTTTGCCTTTGTTTATTGCAAGGGATTTTGAAGAGATTGAAATGTTTCTTTCAAAGTTAAAGTGATTATCCTCGGCGTATTCTTCTTTTACTTTTTCGCACTTTATCAAATAAAAACTGACTATCTGCGCGATGCATTGCTTCAAAAACAGCTCGTAAATGGGGATATTTAAAGTGTCTGAATGTGCGTCCAATTTTTTTTATGTTTGTCACTCCAAAGAAACTTAGTGGACTCTGTGCCCGCGTGAATCCACTTGCTTTTATGCGTTTTAATCCAAGATGAATTTCTCTTTTACTTGATTTATCTAGATTATATTTGCCTTGATAAAATAACACGTTTCTCCTTTGGCTGAAGTCAATTGTGTGAATCTTGCCATCTATTGAGATTTCGATTGCAAAGTGTAGCACTGGTTTATTTGTGTGTTCGCCAATCTTTTCTTCGATTACAAAAGTTGGTTTAAAACCTTGTTCGGCTAAAAGAACCACTGCTGAAGAAGTGAGTTCTAAGCAGGGATTCATATAATTAGCAGTTTTCTCTCGTAATACCTCCCCAATGGTTCGCCTGCCAAATAATCTCCCATATTTTGCTGGAGGCCATCTAACAAAATCAAAACTTTGAATCTCTTTTATTATTGCTTCGACTCTTCCAATTTGTTTTTGCATAGTAAAAATAAGCTTTCAAAATTTAAAATGCTTTGCTTCTTTTTTCTAATCTTATTTTTTTATATTAGATTTTTGTTAACAAGTTTTAATTTTTCTTCAAGCAAAGGCATGTTAATTATAGTGTCTTTGCAACCGTCTTTTTGTAGTAGTACTACTTGTGGAATTATTTTTGTTTGTTTTAAAATATCAAATGCCATTATTGCTTCATCAAAACAACATACTCCCACGGATGCGGTGGGTTTGTATTTTTGCATTATTTTTCTTACCATGCTTCCACCCGGAACAATAAAAACTTTTTTGTAACCTAAATCCTCAGCTATTTTTTTTGCTTTGCAAATATCACATGCTCCGCACTCTTTGCAGACAAATCCTTCGCCGTTACTAATCGCTTTGCATTTTTTACTGTTTCTTGCACAATGCGGTAAAAATAGTATTCTTTCATTGAAAGGAACTTTTCTAAATTCACTTTCATAAACACTATTCCTTAGCTCTACATGAGTGAATTGTATCATTGATTCTGATAAACCAAGTTTCTTTGCTATTGTTTCAGTTGCTTTCGCTGCATTTAGGTGTGCTCCGCTATCAACTACTTTTCCTATTGCAGTTCTTATTTTATCATATGTGCTCATAACAACAAAGTATTTTGCAAATAATTAAAAAACAGTGTTTTTGTGAAATAATCTTTTTAGAGTAAACCTTCTTTTATCTCTTTTGTGAATTGAACAACGTTTGTTTTGCCCAAACTACTTTTCTCTATTACTCCGCGTTCAATAAGTTTTTGTGTTACTCGGTGCGTTTTAACTTTATTCATTCCAGGTAAACGAGTCACTTCGGCTTGCAAAACTTTTCCATTGTTTTCTATCAAAGCATTAACAAGCTTTTTTTCATCGCTACTCAAAAATTTTAGTAAAACTTCAGTGTTTTTTTTCAGATTATTTTCCTTTGTCTGTACTTTTCCCGCCATGAAATAATAAGTAACCGCGCCAACAATAACTGCTATACAAACTATTACAGGAATTGCTCCAACTAAGAAATCAATTTGTTCTTGGTGTGGACACGCATCTGTTCCGACAGCATTACAAACACTGGAATCGGTTGCTCCAATGTAAAGTGCATCTAAAGTAAATACAATGTATAAAAATGCTACAACTATTATAAGTCCGATAATCAGTTTCTTGTTTGCATTCATACTAAATTGTTTTTGTGTAGAGTTAAAAAAGCCTTGTTTTTTTGTTGTAATCCATGGTTTCAAGAAAATATATGTATGGTTTCAGATACTATTACTTGGATTAAAATGAAACAAATCAAAACAAAGTACTTGGTCGTAATTGCTTTACTTGTATTTATACTAATAGCTTTCTTTGCTTTTAGTTTTGTCCCGCAAAGTGAAGTCCCTAAAAAAGAAGCATTACTTTTCAAAGATCCAGAATGTGGTTGTTGTGTAGTACATGCCTCTTACTTAGAACAAAATAACTTTAGTGTAACAATAAACAAAACAAAAGAGATGCAAATAATAAAAGAAAAATATGGTATTCCAATTGAAGTGCAGAGTTGTCATACAACAATAATCGGAAATTATTTTGTTGAAGGGCATGTTCCAATAGAAGCTATCAACAAGCTCTTGGCTGAGCAACCTGACATTGATGGGGTAGCTTTGCCTGAAATGCCTGCGGGTTCGCCTGGAATGCCGGGGATAAAAAAAGAGCCTTTTACAATTTACTCAATAAAAAATGGTGAAATAGTTGGAGTATTTATGGTGTTATAGGTGAGATAAGATGAAGAAAGATTTATTTGTGTTTAAAAAAAATATTTTGATAGTTTTGATTGTAAGTGTAATAATTGCATTTGCTTTTGGAGCAACAATGCCATTTATCCAAAATATTTTATTCTCAAATGATAATCCGAATGTGCTTTTTATGAGTGAAATGAATTCAATGGATATTAACGAAAAAACAAGTGCATTTATTTATTTGAAAAGCAATATTCAAGAAGAAATGCGAAGTGGAGTTATTGGTGTTTGGGGCGAAGGAATTGTGGAGGGCACTACTTATCGTTGTTGCTTACAAAAAGCATGTACTTATTGTATAGAAAAAAGTCCTAAGCATGGAGAAGGCGCTTCGTGTGATTGCTTGGCAGATATTCTAAACGGAGTACACCCTTGCGGAGAATGTATTGGAGAAATACTTGAAGGGAATGGAAACCAAATGATAGCAAAGTACTTTGCAACATCTATTGCAGAAGAAGTAGGTAAAAATCATTTAAATGAATTACAAATAATAATCCAAGAAAAGTATGGTGTTCTAATAGAAGAACAAATATGATGTCGCTGGGCGGATTTGCACCGCCGATCTCCTGATTATGAGTCAGGCGATATAGCTACTAATCCACAGCGACAGAACTGTTCAGCCAGTTCACATCTGGGCATTATCTTCGCGCTTTGCGCTCGATAAAGCTTATGGGTTCGACCCATTATTTTCGCGAGCCTTTTTTTAAAAGGCTCAGCTACTAATCCACAGCGACGAATTTTTTTCAAAAATTCAGTAAAGGGGCACCTTTGGTAGCCCAGGAAACAATAATAAAATTTGCTGGTAAAAAGGTTTTAATACTTGCTTTTTCAAAGCTTTTCAAGATAATACGAAAAAACAATTGTTTCTATATTTCCATATTCCTTGTGTTTAACAGTAAGTCTTGTTGAATTACTTGAAATAAATTTGAATCCTTTTGGTGTTTCACTTAGTTTGCTTTCAGTAGTAAATAATAATCTGCCTCCGGGTCTAAGTACTTTTCTTGCAAAAGCTATTGATTCTACTGGTGTTGGTTGGTTAAATGGCCCAAAATTTGAATAAATAAAATCAACTGAATTTGGTTTGATATTTTTCAAAGGCTTTTCTGTGCTCATAACCCTCCAATCTATTTTTTTGTAGTTTCTGTGTTTTGTCCATGCTTCAACCGCTGTGAGTCCGGTGGCCGTTAAACTAAATTTCTTGTTTAGTACTCTTCTTAGTTCGCTTACTGTTCTTCCAGAACCACACCCAATTTCCATTACATTTCCACCATTTGGAAATAATCTCTTTATTTCTTTTTCTAAATTTATTCCAGTAAAAGAATTTACTTTGTGTAGGCTTGCATTAAATGAAATTCCCCAACTCCCTAATCTGTCTCCTAGTCTAGAAGATTTTAATTCTATTGCTGCATGAAATCGATTTTGGGTTTCATTTCCGTATTTTCTAATAGAATTTCTCTCAGCAATTTCTGACAGTCTGTATCTTTCTTCTGGACCAAGTGGAGGAAGACTCTCCATAAATTTTGCTAATCTTTTTTTTCTCCAGAATGGGATTTTTTTTGGTATCATTATTAATCCCTATTAGTCATTCGGCTCTTAACAGTAATGGTGCTTCCATGTAAAAGTACTCGATCACAATAACCAATAAATAAGCTTGTTTCTAGCACACCCGGAATTCTCTTTGCTTGAAAGTCTAGTTCTTCTACATCATAAATATCATCTATTTTTACATCAAGGAAATGATTTCCTGTTTCACTCAAAAAAGCTTCTCCATTAACTTTTCTGTGGGTAACTTCTCCTAAATTCATTGCGTGTAAAATAGTTTTGTTTACAGCAAATGGACTTACTTCTAGAGTAATATTTCCTTTGAGTTTTTTAACAAAGTTTTTTTCATCACAAATTATTACTAGTTCGCTTGCTTCTTGTGCAATCATTTTGTCTCTTACAAGAGAAGTTGTTTCGTTTGAAATATAGTTAAAATCCTCATCAACCATATCCGCAAAATCAAATGCTAGATCAACTTCTACGTCATTTAAGGAAGCAGTTTTTATTTTGAGTTCCGAACAAAGCTCGCTTAGAACATGCGAAGTTGGAACAACACTAATGTTCAATGAATTATTTTCAATGTAAACTGCTAGCCTCTTCAAAAAATCTTTGTTTAGTGGGCCTGTGCCAAAGCTAACAATAGAATCATTTTTCTCATATTTTTCCAGTAAAATCTGTACGTGGTTATCAAGAAGCATGTAAATCAATAAAGTTATTGCTTTGTTAAATAAAAACATTTGGTTATGTATAAAAATCTTCTTTTATTTGTTTTGTATGGCATTGTCCGAATAATTTTTTGGAGATAAAAAGTAATCAATTATCGCCGCTATTACAAGTGTTTGTGTAATTGCAACTAATGCTGGTACGCCGAAATAGGTTTGTG
>CAYODU010000006.1:0-30367 GCA_964402905.1 uncultured archaeon | reverse complement strand
CAGGAGCAAGAAAATTTGCTTGGATAAAACTAAAGCGCTCATACAAAGGAAGCCTTGATGATACACTTGATTTAACAATAATAGGTTATTACACAGGAAAGGGAAAGCGAACACAATTTGGTTTAGGAGCACTGCTTGTTGCTGCTTATAATGAAAAAGATAATACTTTTGAGAGCATAGCAAAAATAGGCACGGGTATGAGCGAAGAAACACTAACAGAACTAGAAAAAATATTGTCACAAATAAAAAGCAAGGGAAAATCAATAGGAGTTGTTTCTGAACTAAAACCTGATTACTGGGTAAAACCACACTATGTAATAGAAGTTAGAGCAGACGAAATAACTACTAGCCCTCTTCACTCCTGCGCAAAAAAAGAGGACAAGGGACTTGCACTTAGATTTCCAAGAATGATTAAATTTAGAACTGATAAAAAACCAGAACAATCGACAACAACAAAAGAAGTAGAAAAGATGTTTTCAATACAAAAAAGAGTATCTGTTGAACCATATGGACAAAAAAATGAGTAAGCCAAAAAAAAGCAGTAATTAATGAAAACGCTTCCAACAGAAAACAATAAATAAACGAAAACAATAATCTAGTTATGAACATTGCACGATTTTTACTTATTTCTGTGAGTTTTGTAATAGTAGCTATTCTTTCAGTTAACTTTTATATTTGGTCGCAAGAATTCAAAGATACTTTCATGTACAATAATGATTACGTGAGTTACATAATGGTTTTTGTTTTTATACTAGCGATAACAGGAATATTTAAGTGGTTATTAAAAGAAGAAATGATTTTGACTAAAAGAAAACCGAGGCGAAGAAGATGAAACCATTTATGCTTATTGTGTGGGCGATTGTCGCTGTAATGTTAGTACTAATAGTAACTAGTTTATTTTACTCTTATCTCCAACCAAAAAGTATTGCACAAGAACTAAGAGAAAGTATTGAGAAAGCTAAATCCCCAATTTTTATTGGAAAAAGTGTTGTTCTTTTAGACAAATCAATTGCAAACGATACTTTGTTTTCAAGAAGTATTTTTGATACAGTAAGTGACTCAGTCGCTTTTGAGTGCAATGATCCAAAAGATTGTTGTCCAAAAGGAGAGTTATGTGATAAACCAATTGAGTGGACTTACACTAACATTGATTTCAAATCAGCTTTACAAAAAAATATTTACACGCGTTGTTACTACGAAAAAAGTCTAGCAATATGCAGAGTATATGTTGGCAAAGCACCTGCCCAAGCAACTATTGTTAGTTCACATGAGTTGAAGAGAGATGCCAGCGGAGTAATAGTATCCTTGAAAGTAATTAATTCCGGAGAAATTACAATGGCTTTTGGAGAAGCTAATATTATTTTAGAAAAAGAAGCTAGTGGAAAATGGGTTGATACAAAAGATACTTTTGTAAAACAAGAAATTGATTCGCTACTACCAAAAGCAGAGCACACTTTTGTTTGGGTTATTAATCCAACTAACATTGGAAAATACAGAATTTTATTTCACTTCGAATCAATTAATTCTGGCTTTGATGAAAACACTTTAGTTATTGATATAAATAAAAATTCTTTTTGTGTTGTTGATGAAACACAAACAAATACTATTCCTAGTGAGAACACATACCGAGAAATTCATTATTGTAATGGGTGCAACTATGCTTATGAGTGCGCTGGAGTTTGGGGAGAAAACAGCACTGGAGTAACTTATACCCCATACACAAAAGATGAGACCTATTGTACAAAACAAACAGAAACGGGCTCTTGCCAAAGCTGATTTTTTCTTTGCACACCATCTGCTTCTATTAAAAAACATTTTGCAATTCTTTCTTTGCATGAAAGCAAGCGAATTTTTAAAAAAACACAAGCTAAAAGAAGGACAAGTAATAAAGTTTGATTTTGAGGACAATGAAATTAGCGGAAGTATTATTCCTTCAAAAACAGAGTTGATGATAAAACTTTCTTCGGGTTATAATGCAGGCTTTGATTTTACAAAAATAAAAAACATTAAGGTTCTTGGTGAAAGCAAATCCGTTGGAAAAGCTAAAACAGTTGAAATCAAAAAAAATCTTAACTTACAAACAATTGCTGTTCTACACACTGGAGGAACAATTGCTTCAAGAGTTAATTATAAAACCGGCGGAGTTATTGCCGGCTTTGATACAAATGATATGCTCACACTTTTCCCAGAGCTATCAAATATCGCAAACATTGAATCACATTTAATAGCAAATATGATGTCAGAAGATTTACAAAAAAAACATTTTCAAAAAATTTCTTCCGCAGTTGCAGAACAAATAAAGAAAGGAGTTAAAGGAGTGATTATTGGACACGGAACGGATATGCTTGGTTATAGTACAGCAGCTCTTGCATTTGAACTTGAGAATTGTCCTATTCCTGTTCTTATTGTAGGCGCACAAAGGAGTTCGGATAGAGGAAGCAGCGATGCTGCAATGAATCTTGTTTGCGCAGCTACATTTATTACAAAAACTAATTTCATGGGAGTCGCAGTTTGCATGCACGATTCATCCAATGATGATGTCTGCGCAATACTCCCCGCATGCAAGACAAGAAAAATGCATACTTCCAGAAGAGACGCTTTCAAAGCAATTAATGATACTCCAATCGCGCTCATAAATTATAAAACAAAAGAAATTAAGTGGATAAAAGAAAAAAGTAATTTTGAAATAACAAAAGGAAAATTTGTTTTACTAAATAACTTTGAAGAAAAAGTCGGCATATTAAAGATGCACCCGTTTGTAACTGAAAAAGAAATTCTATTTTACAAAAAGGAGAAATACAAAGGACTTATAATAGAAGCAACCGGGCTTGGACATACCCCAATAAGAGAAAAAGATTCTTTTGTAAAAAAAATTAAATCACTCGTGGAATCAGGTTGCATTGTTTGTATTACTTCACAGTGCCTTAACGGAAGAGTTAATCCCACTGTATACACTAATTTAAGAAAAGTTGCTGCAACTGGAGCAATGTACTGTGAAGATATGTTACCTGAAACAGCTTTAATGAAACTATCTTGGCTCCTTGGAAATTATACAAAAAAAGAAGCTAAAGAATTAATGACAAAAAATCTTCGCGGAGAAATAAGTCCTTTCACAAGAACTGATATTTATGAGTACTAGTGGTGAATATGGCTCCGTTTTCTTTTATTAGAACAAGAATTGGTTTTTTGAGAAGAAGAAAAAGAAAATTACCCGAAGTTAAAAAAACTTCTCTTGGGAACTCTCATAAATATAATGGACGTTCTAGTTTAAGAAAAATAACTTTCACAGACGGCACATCAATGATAATGGAAAGCAGTACCCAAGTTAATGAAACAAAATTTATTGGCGGAAAAATAAGAATTACAAATGATCACAAAGAAAGAAGAAATGGCGTTGCCGAACTATCTTACTCAGTAAACCCACCATTTTTAACTCGAGCAGGATTAGAAACTGGTTTTCATATATGGGGAGTAAAAGAAAAAGGGCTATCAAAATCACGAAGAGCTACCCCCCTTATTTTAGAGGAAGCTATTCAGATTGCAAGATTTGATAGTGCAAAAGCAGTGTACCTAACAGCAGAAAGCAGGCTTGTTAGAATAGAAGCTGAATTGAGGGGTTTTAAAAGGGCAGTTGTAAATGGAAAAAAAGTTAAGAACGAGCACAATGGAAAGCCATTATATGTTTTGCATTTATGAAAATAGAAAATTATTAAC
This sequence comes from uncultured archaeon, assembly GCA_964402905.1. GTDB lineage: Archaea > Iainarchaeota > Iainarchaeia > Iainarchaeales > JAAZKV01 > JABIDZ01. Next base: position 26,653 of record CAYODU010000006.1, on the reverse strand, counting down.
TTGTTCCCGTTAACAAAAGCTTTATATATTTATAAGGAGAAGATATATATGATTAGTATGGATTACAAGTCAATTGCATTGATTTTAGCGTTACTATTCTTCATTGGCGGAGCTATGGCATACACAGGATATAATCAATATTATTACACAAACTATTACACTCCAACAACTTACTACGCTAATCCTTACGTTGTACCCGCAACAGTAAACACAGCTTATTACACAAACCCATACTACAATTATTCATATTATTCTTCAGCTTATTACCCAACAACATATTATAGCAATGCATATTATCCAGCATACTCAACAGCCGCTTATGCTCCAATATACACAGCACCATATGGAATCTACCCAAGCGCATACAGAAATATTTCTATTTATTCTACAGGCAATAATTGGGGAGTAAGTTATTCAGCAGGAAGCGTCTGCTCTTACTACGGTTACTGCTAAAAACAAGTAAAGAAAAAACAAAAAGCCTTTTTTAATTCTTTCCTGTTTCTAATTAATTGAAGCAAATAAATTTAATTACATTAATTTAACGGAGAAAAGATAAAAATGGATTACAAAGAGCTGGGACTAAAAACAGGGCTTGAAGTACACCAACAGCTTGACACAGGAAAACTATTTATAAGAACTCCAAGCACACTAAGCGATGAATTTGATTTAAGCATAACAAGAAAACTTAGACCCGCCGCATCAGAGTTAGGAGAATATGATAAAACTGCGCTCGATGCATTCAAAAGAAATGAAGAATTTGTTTACGAAGGAAAAAAAGCAAATATTTCTTTAGTAGAACTTGATGAAGAACCACCACAACCACTTGATAAAGAAGCGCTAAAAACAGTTCTCGAAGTCTCTTTGCTTTGCAAATCAAATCCTGTTAGCAAAGCAGTTGTAATGAGAAAAACAGTTATCGATGGAAGCAACACAAGTGCTTTCCAGCGAACAATGCTTATTTCCATCGGAGGAAAATTTGAAATTGAATTAAACAAAGAAAAAAAAGTTATCGGAGTCGAAACAATTGTTCTAGAAGAAGATGCCTGTCGTCCAATAAAAAAAGAAACAGGAAAAATATTTTATAATCTTGATAGACTCGGAAGTCCATTAATAGAAATGGCAACAGCCCCAGATATTAGAAGCCCAACAGAAGCAGTGGCTACAGCAAAAAAAATCGGAGAATTAATGCGCTTAACCTGCAGAACAAAAAGAGGAAAAGGAACTATCAGACAAGATGTAAATGTATCAATAAGAGAAGGAGCCCGATGCGAGATAAAAGGCTGCCAAGAACTAGAACTAATTGGGACAATTGTTGAAAAAGAAGTTGAAAGACAATTGGATTTAATTACAATAAAAAAAGAATTAAATGAAAAAATTAAAAACAAAAAAGAATTGTTTGGAGAAATAAAAGAAATAACTAAGATACTTGAAAAAAGTGAATGCAAATTTGTAAAAGGAAAAAAAGTATTTGGATTAAAATTAAAAGAAATGAAAGGTTTTCTTGGAAAAAAAGTTGGCACAAAGAGATTTGGAAGCGAACTAAGTGCTTATGCAAAAGCAACTGGAGTAACAGGACTAATTCACAGAGACGAATTGCCAAACTATGGCATCAGTGAAAAAGAAATTAAGAGCATTTACATCGAATTAAATTGTATTGAAAATGATAACTTTATTTTTATTGTAGCCGACAAAGAAAGAGCAGTTGCAGCATTTGAAGCAGTAAAAGAAAGAATTTTGATTGCTTTTGATAGCGTGCCAAAAGAAACGCGTGGCCCACTTGAAGATGGAGGAAGCGAATACCAAAGACCATTATCAGGAGAAGCAAGAATGTATCCCGAAACTGATTTGGAAACAGAAAAAATTACTCCAAAAATGCTACAAGAAATTAAAAAGAATCTACCAAAAAGTGTTAGCGAAAGAGAAGAGATTTACATAAAAGTTGGTTTAAGCAAAAACCACATCGAAGAAATGAAACTAAGTAATTATGCACGATTCTTTGAAGAACTAATAAAAAATAAAGCTAATCCAAGCGTTGCTGCCACACTACTACTACAAACAATAACAGAACTAAAAAGAGATAATTTTGCAATTGAAAAAGTTTCTTACGAAAATATTGAGGAATTGCTTTTGCTTGAAGCAAAAGGAAAAATAAATAAGAATAATTTAAAACAAGCGCTAATTGATTTAAGCAAAGGAAAAACAATTAATGATATAATTGATTCACAAAAAACAATTAATACAAGCGAAGTAGAAAAGATTATTTCTAAAGTTGTTGCAAAGAATAAAGAACTAATTAAATCAAAGGGCTTTAGCGCAATTGGGGCGCTAATGGGTGATTTAATGAAAGAAAATTCTCTGAAAGGAATTGATGGAAAAGTACTGAGCGAAATGCTAAGAAAAGAAATTGAAAAAGTGAAATAAATGATTCATGAATATAAAACTTATTCAAATTTCTTTCAAAAGATTTATATCGGAGAGAAAGATTTTGAAATCCGATTAGCTGATAAAGAAATTAAGGTTGGAGATACTTTGGTGTTAAAAGAAATTGATGAAAATCGAAATTATACTGGAAGAGAAATGAGAAAAATAGTGAAATATATTGCAAAAACAAAAGATTGCGATTATTGGCCAAAAGAAGAAATTGAAAAATGTGGTTTTCAAGTAATGGGTTTTGATTAAATCATTCCTTTACCCATTTTTTTCAATCGTCTAAAACACTTTTTGTGGAAGTATTGCCCAGCCCACTTTTTATCGGTTGGAGATTTGTTGCAAACAGAACAAGGCTCATTGTACTTTCCAACAGAATCATCATCCTCTTCAACTTCTTTTTCTTCTTTTTTTCCAAACAAACCCATTTTTTCACCCACACGCTAAACTAAATCATTTCTATTCCAAGCATTTTAAATGCTTTCTTCAAAGAATCTTTCGTATCTTTGTGCGTTGCAAGTCTAACAGCTTCTTTTGGTAAACACCACTTGAAATCATCGTGCTCAATTACTTTTGCTTTATCTAAAACATGTTCATTATTTAGAACAACCTTTGAGTTACTTGATACTCGCACAAGATAGTTTTGAGCAAAACCATTCATATTCCTAACATTATCAAAAAAAGTTACTTCCCCAACTTTTCCAACTAATTCATATTTTTTTAACCCAGTTTCTTCAAATAATTCTCTTTTAAGTGCACTCTCAGTCAACTCATTTTTCTCTATTCCGCCTTTTGGGAATTCCCAGCCACTCCAATTAAGCGCTCTGTGTAAAAGCAAAAACTTTTCTCCATCGAAAACAATTATACCTATTATGTTCCGTGTATCCATAAAAATAATTAACTTAGGCAAGAATAAAAATAGTTGCATTTAGTCCAAAAAAAGTTATACAAAAACAAAGAACAAATAGTTTTGGGTAATAAAACTATTTTAACAAACCCATTTTTTCAAGTAACTCTTTTACTTGTGATTTATTTTCAGGTATTAACTCACACATTGGGAGCCTATATACTTCTTCAAGCATACCTTCCATAGCAAGCATTGCTTTTATCGGAATCGGATTCGTTTCAATAAACTCTTTTTCAAATAATTCTTTGAGCTCTTCATTTAATTTTTCTGCTGTAACAAAATCCTTTGCTAGTGCACTCGAAATCATTTTACTTACTTTGCCCGGAACAACATTACTAGCAACACTTATTACTCCGTCGCCCCCAGATTTGACTAATTCAAGAGCAATTCCATCATCACCACTTAGAACACTAAAACCAGCTGGTTTTTTTGCTATAACATCTTTTATTTGATTCATATCCCCAGAAGCTTCTTTTACCGCAACAATATTTTTACAATCACTCGCTAAACGCATAAGAGTACTAGTTTCTACATTCACACCAGTTCTGCCTTTTATATTATAAACAACAATTGGAATTGAAACGGAATCAGCTATTGTTTTGAAGTGCCTATACAAACCTTCTTGGGTCGGCTTATTGTAATAAGGATTAACAACAAGAGCAGCATCCGCGCCATCCTTCTCTGCTTCCTTTGTAAGTTCAACCGCAGTTTTAGTACAATTACTTCCTGTGCCTGCAATAACAAGCGCTCTTTTGTTCACCCGATCAATTGTAAACTTCACTACTTTTGAGTGTTCTTGTTCTGTTAGAGTTGGTGATTCACCAGTTGTCCCACAAGGAACAATTCCGTTTACACCATTTTCAATATTAAAATCAATTAATTTACCCAACGCACCATAATCAACACTTTCATCTTTTTTGAATGGCGTGACAATTGCAGTAAAAGTTCCTCTTAATTTATCCAAAATAACACCCAAATACTATCAGAATAAAATTGCGAAGTTATTAAAAAATAAGAACTTTATTCTAAAAATTAATTAATATCTTTTTTTCGTTGCTTTTGCAAAAATTTCCATTAGCTCTACACACTCAGAACTGCTTAGCTTATTCATTTGAATCCCTGGCTTTTTTTTACCATTTAAAATTTCATATAATTCTTTATCCCTAAAACCTATTTTTGAAGCATCTTTAGAACTAGCACCATAAAAAACTTTTTTTATATTTGCCCATTGTATAGCATAAAAACACATCGGGCAAGGCTCACAAGTAGAGTAAATTTCACAATCACTCAAATCAAAACGCTTTAATTTCTTTGAAGCCTTTCTAATAGCATTTATTTCTGCATGAGAAGTAGCATCACTTGCAAGAACAGTGTTATGTGCTTTTGCAATTACTTTTCCTTTGCAAACAATCACTGCTCCAAAAGGACCGCCATGTTTTTTTGCAATACCTTTCTTTGCTTCCTTAATTGCTTCTTGCATAAACTTATTCATAAAGATAACAACGCTAAAGTAACTTTTATTTGTTTGCTATCTGACAATAGAACCATTCTGAATTTGTTTTTCTGGGAAAAGCAGCACGGGCCTCCCGTTCACATCCACTGCAAGAATCATTCCCTCGCTTTTGTGTCCCATAAAGATTGCTGGTTTAATATTCAAAAGAATGGGCATTTGTTTTCCCATAAGAGAATTTATGTCTTCAAAGAATTCTGCCATACCAGCAATAATTTGTCTTTTTTCTGAACCAAAATCAAAAACGAATTTTATTAGTTTATCTGTTCCACTTATTTTTTCGGCTGAAATTATTTGCCCGATACGAATATCAAGTTTTTTGAAGTCACTAAAATTAATTTCTTGCATACTAAATCACTCAAATAAATAGCCCCTCCCAGATTCGAACTGGAGTCTCAGGCTTGCTTTCTTTGGTAAAACCCAAAGCTCAAAGGCCTGCATCCTTGGCCACTAGACGAAGGGGCTAGACATGACTTAACTTTTAAAGCCCCGAGTCATTTTTCGCGAACCTTTTGCTTGCAAAAGGCTCTGACGAAGGGGCTAAATATAACTCAATTAATTCAATTTCCTCAATTAAAGCACTTTTAGTGCTTAGAATAATAAATTAGTCTGGAGGTAGCAATTTAAAGCTTTTCCTAAACAATTTTTTTATTAAGCTTGGGCGAGTAGCTTAGTGGTGGAGCACACGACTGATAATCGTGCGGTCGGGAGTTCAAGTCTCCCCTTGCCCATTATAGAAAACTAATAACATATTTTTTGTATTGTGTCGGTGAATGTTCTTTTTTTACTACTTCGCTTTTTGCAAGTCCTTCAAGGTACTCTTGCATCAAGCGCAGAGAATTAGTGTGTGCACTAATAACCACATTACACTTTTCTTTTTGCATAAATTTCAACAAGTCGTTCATAAATGGGAAAACTCTTTTGGATACATCAAAAAGATTTTCTCCACAAGGGATAGTCGTATCATAACCCCTATGTATTTCTTCAAACTTTTTTGGGAAAAGTTTTTTGAACAATGCTTTACTGTGTCCAGAAAATATTCCATAGTGTCTTTCGCGCAATCTGTGGTCAACAATCACTTTTGCTTTTGGATGATATTTCATCACTTCTCCCAGAGCTTGTTTGCTTCGCAATTGATCAGAACAAAAACCATAATCAATTTTTTTTCTAGAAAGATCTTTTGAAACTTTTTTTGCTTGTAATAAACCATTTTTATTTAAAGGCGCATTAATCCAGCCCAGAAAAATTTTTTCCTTTGAGATAATGTCTCCGTGACGGAACAAAAACAATTCTTGTTGCATAAAAGACATAAGTGCATTCTACTTAAAAATACTTTTTACGTATTTTTTTACCCCCATAACAACATACTTAATAATACCTTAGAATTTAATTGATTTAAGCTTAAATGAAAAATAAAACGGTTTTTTGAATGGATTTATTAACAGGAATAATCGCAGGGATATTACAAGGAATTTTTGAATGGCTTCCCATAAGCAGTCAAGGAAATATAATGGCAGCTCTTTTTCTTTTCTTTAAATCAAATCCCCAAGAAGCACTTCAAATAGCAGTTATGCTTCACATTGGAACTCTACTAGCCGCAATAATTTATTTTAGAAAAGAAATTATTGAAATGTTAAAACTAAAAGATAAAGCTCTTTCAAAATTTATTTTGGTTGCAACTGTTGCAACTGCAATAACAGCAATTCCTTCTTACCTTGTGCTAGAAAGTTTTTTAGGAACAGGAGTGGCAATTGTTTTACTTGTAATAGCATTTCTTCTAATAGCAACAGGAATAATTCAATTAAAGAGAAAACATATTGGTGATGGAAAATTAAGTATGCTAAATGCAGTGTTGACTGGACTAGGACAGGGCTTTAGTGTTTTACCCGGAGTTTCTCGTTCCGGAACAACTACAAGTGTACTACTTTTCAGAGGATTTTCTCCAGAAAAAGCTTTTCGAATAAGTTTCATTATGTCTATTCCCGCTGTTTTTCTAGCTGAAGTTGGTTTTGGTGTAATAAAAGGTTTTTTGATTAATCAGACAGCAATAATCGCAATGATAATTGCTTTTGTAGTCGGGTTAATTAGCATGGATTTTTTCATTAAAGCTGCTAAAAAAATAAATTTCTCTGTTTTTTGTTTTGTGATAGCAACAATATACATTATTGCTTTTATTTTCTTAGTATTGTAAAAAAAGTTAAATAAAAACTATTTTTTCTTTCCAAATTCTTCTGCTAAATCTTTTTCCCACAAATTTACAAAATTGTCAACCAAAACGTCCAAAAAGCTTTTTCTGTAAACAATTAGCATTTCCATTATCGGTTCCTTGTTTAATATTCCAAAAAAAGTTTTTCCACTTGATTTCTGTTCAACAACTACTCCAGAATCAACAAGCTTTTTTAAGTGAAAATTTATTGTTGAAGTACTAAGACCCACTTCTTTTGTTATTATTTGGATGGTCGCTCTTCTTTTGTTAAGCAAAAATAAAACTATTTTTCTTACTTGTTCTTGGCGCAAAAGACTCATTAGTGTTGGGTCCACTTTTTCCCCTGCGTGAGCATAAAAGCGAGAAAACTTTCCTTCTTTTTTCTCGTAGACAAAATTTTTTTTCTTTAAGTAATCAATATGATATTGCATTGCACCAGTAGCATAGCCCACTCGGCGCTGTATTTCACGAAAGTGAAGCCCAGGGTTTTGTACTATTGTAGAGTAAATCCTATCTCTGGGCGAAACTGCCATCTCAGCTTCAATTTCTTTTTTCATTTACACCAACTACTTCCTGAATAATGCAATGAACAAAGAAAGTATTATCAGCAAATCAAAAACGCCTTGCACAGCAAAATTCATGAATATTCCTGGAGAAGCATACAAGTCAACTAGGCCCAATGTTATTTTAATGAAAAACAATGCAAATGCTGCTGATACAAACAATAGCTTTTGAGTGCTTTTTTTCTTTAAAGCAAGCAAAGAAACTACCAAAACGCCTAAAGAAATTATCCATGCAATCCACATTATTATTGGATTAATTGTTGTTGCTGCTTCTGTTGGAACCCTCAAAAAATCCCATGGTGCAGCGAAAACCGTTAACGACGAAAATATTGTTCCTAAAAAGACTAGTATCATTTCTTTTCTCAAAAAACCACCTTCAACCTTGTTATAATCACATTATTCTGATAAAAAAGAAGGCGCAACAAATTAAAAAGAATTTGTTGCGGTGAAAAACAACGAAAGGACAATATACTTATGAAAAATTCTTTATAAAGCGGTTATGGTACAAACAGCTCTAAACAAAAACGAAGATTGTACTAACAATTATTTCTTTTTGGTTTTAATCAATTAAAAAAGCGCTTTTTCAGTTATTTAATTTTTCTTTTAGTTTTTCTTGCACTTCGTGTGGAGAAACAGCCCCTTTCGTTTCTCTCATCACTAAACCGGCCAAAAAATTAATTGCTTTCTCGTTTCCATTTTTATAGTCCGTAACAACATTCGAATTATCACCAATTATTTTTGATATTACTTCATCAATATTGATTTCTCCGCTAATAAGCATATTATTTTTTTCAAGGAATTCTTTTGGATTCATTTTGTCGCCGCTAATATAATTTATCATGGATTGTTTAACATTTTTGTCAGAAACCTTTTTTTCTTTTATCAAATCAATTAAATCACCAAGGGCATCTACAGAAATATTTACTTCATTTAATTTAAGTGAATCATGATTTAGTATTGCAAGTAATTCTCTTGTGAGTATTCTTGAAGTTATTATTGGATCGTTTTGTTTTTCCACCATGGATTCAAACAAATCTGCCAATTCTTTTTGCGAACACAAAACACTTGCATCATATTCACTCAAAGAAAATTTTCTCATTAACTTTCTTGCTTTTTGCTGGGGCAATTCTGGCATGTCCTCGCTAATTCTTTTTAATTCGTCTTCGCTTACAATAACAGAAACCAAATCAGGATCAAAAATATAACCATAATCTTCTTCTGTTTCTTTTTTTCTTGCAGCAACCGTTGTTCCGGTTTCAGCATCAAATATTCTTGTGTGCTGCTCAATTTTTTTGTTCATGCGCAATTCTCTTTTTTGTCGCAAAAGTTCAAAGTTAAGAGCTTTTTCCGCTGCAGCAAAACCGCTGACATTTTTTATTTCTACTCTATTTCCACCGTTAATTGAGATATTGCAATCAACTTTGAGTGTTGTATCAGGCAAAAGCACTTCAAGGTAAGATAAAACATTTTCAAGAATATTCAAAAAATCTCTAGCTTCTTTTGCGCTTGTAATATCGGGTTCTGTAACTATTTCAACCAAAGGCAAACCACTTCTGTTATAATCAATCAAAGAATAACTGCTTTCTTTCATTCCATTCGGGTGAACTAGCGCTGCTGGATCATTTTCCATGTGCACTCGCCTAATTCTGATTTTTTTTCCAGTAGAAAGAGACAAAATACCTTTTTGTGCTACTGGCACTTCATACTGGGTTATCTGGTAATTGCTCGCAAGATCTGGGTAGAAATACGTTTTTCTTGAAAAGAAAAATTCTTTGTTAATTGAACAATTTAAAGCTAAACCAATTTTTACTGCTAATTCAGTTGCTTTCTCATTAAGCACTGGTTTTGAACCTGGGTGCCCTAAACAAATCGGACAACACAAAGAGTTCGGTTCTTTTGAACCAGATGTGGGACAACTACAAAAAAGTTTTGATTCAGTATTAAGATAAGCGTGTATCTCAAGCCCCATAATTACTTTGTCTTCATTCATTTTTCCACCAGTTTGTACATTCGAATACTAAATTCTTTTAATCCATTTTTTTTATAAAATTCAATTGCTTTCTCATTCATAAAATTCACAGTAACCGTGAACATATCAATATCGTTTCCATAAAACTTTTGTGTTCGCGAAATCAATTCTTTTCCAATTCCTTTTCCCCTAAACCCTGGCTTTACAAAAACATTTTTTACTTGAGCTTCTTTTTCCCAATCATAAATTGGTGGAAAAAAATCTTGAATTTCGGTCAGGATATACCCAACTGGCTTTGAGTTCGATTCAGCAATCAATATAAAATATTTATTTGATGAAATACACTTGGAAAAGTACTCAGTTGTTAGCTCTATAAAATTATTTTTATAAACTTTATAATCTGGAAAGAAATCATCCTGTTCTTTTCTAAGATTTCTCCACATGTCAATTAACTCAGGCAAGTCTTGCATAATTGCTTCCCGATAAACTATTTTTTCCACTAAATCACCTTTCGTACTCCGCTAATCTGCCAAAAGAAAATAATTTTTTTTCTTTTAAGTGTGGTGCAACCGCCAATAAACCAACTGGTAATTTATCTGAAAAGCCCGCATTAACCGAGAGGTGCGGTAAACCAGCTAAGTTTGGCGGAACCGTGCACAAATCCATTGCATAGTTTTGTAAAGGAGAAAGTTTTTTTATTTCACTAAACTTTGGTGCAACAACAGGCATTGTTGGGCAAAGCAATAAATCAAAATTAGAAAAAGCTTTTTTGTATTCATTAATTAGTTTTGTTCTCACTCTCATCGCCTTCAAATAATACGCATCACGATAACCACTCATACGCGCAAATGTTCCCAAAATAATTCTTCGCTTAGCTTCTTCAGAAAAGTTTTTGCTTCTTATTTCTGAGAAATACTCATCAAAGTGTTTTCCTGTGGGATCACTTTGTTCACCATAACGGAGCCCAGAAAGTTTTGCTAGATTTGTTGAGGCTTCACTTGTAGCAATAATATAGTATGCTGCTAAAGAATATTTTACATTTAGTGGTAGAGAAATTTCTTCTACTTTAAAAAATTGTTTTAGTGAATCAACTTTTTCATAAAAAGCTTTTTTTACTTTTTCATCACAATTTTCTAAAAAATCTTTTACAACAGCAACTTTGCTTATTCCTTCTTCTTCTGCAACAAAGTCTTTTCCTAAATTAGTTGAATCATTTTCGTCTTGTCCAGAAATTACTTCTAGAAGTGTTGAAGCATCTTCAATATTTCTTCCCATAGAACCGATTTTGTCAAGACTATTAGCATAATCAATCAAACCGTATCTTGAAACCAAACCATATGTCGGTGTAAAACCAACTACTCCACAAAAAGAAGCTGGGCAAGCAATACTTCCGCCAGTACTCTCCCCTATTGAAACATGATAACTTTTAGTATAAGCACTAAAACCAGCAGGCCCCCCCGAAGAGCCCCCACAACTTCTTTCCAAATCAAAAGGATTTTTAGGAATTTTTTCTGTATTAGTTGAAAATGTTCCAAAACCAAATTCATCTTGAGTAGCTTTTGCAAGAATAATCGCTCCCTCTTCTTTTGCTTTTCTAATAACTGTTGCATCAAACAATGGTTTGTAACCAGAGAGTATTTTTGAGCCGGCTTTGCTCTCCAAGCCCTTAACACAAATAGCATCTTTAACTGTTATTGGAACACCAAATAATCTTCCTTTAGCTTTTCTATTTCTTAGTTCTTCTAGCTGTGATAAAACCATTTCTTCATCAAAGGCCTCTATGTAGTTAAGTTCTTTTTTTTGGCTCTCTTTTACTTCTGCAATTATTTTTTTTAGATTACTTTCAACAAGAGAAAAATCTTTTTGTGCTTCCTGCGAAAAATACTTTATTGTTTCATTATAAGCCATTTTATCACTCTACAAAACTTTTGGTCCCTTAATATAACCCTTTTCTCTTAGAGTCTCAATTACATTTTCAAGCGCTTCTTCCTGACTCAATGATTTTTTTGCAGAATCTTTTCTGAATTTGTTTGATTGCTTTATTGGCTGAAAACTTGGTTCTTCTTCTGCATCAATTTCATCCAGCTTGTTAAAAGAATCAAGAATAACTTCTTTTAATTGTGGAGTAAACTTTTTTAGTTCTTCTTCTGAAAGAGAGAGTCTTGCATTAATAGCAACTTTTTTTACAAGTTCTTTATCAACTTTTATTTTATCCATTTTATCACTTAAAAAAGTAAGAGCAAAAGGCTTTTTAAAAGAAAAGAAAGGCACAAATTCCTGTGCCCGTAATGTGATTACATAAAATGCTTTTCTTCTAAGGTGTCAACCTATCCGGGTCTCTTGGAAGCATTACCGCTTCGCGCACATTCTCAAAATTGAATAGCATCATTACTATCCTGTCCAAACCAAAACCAACTCCACCGTGGGGAGGAGCACCATATTTGAACATTTCTGCATACCAACCCATAGAGTCGAAATCAATATTTTTTTCCTGTGCCTGCTTTTTTAGCATTTCATAGCGATGCTCCCTTTGTCCACCAGTACAAATCTCTGTTCCCTTCCAAAGCAAATCAAATGCATCAGTTGTTTTTTTGTCTTCACTATAGCGATGATAGAACGGTCTTTTGTTTACTGGATAATTTGTTACAAAAACAAAGTCTTCGCCAAACTTTTCTTTTGCTATTTTTCCCATTAGTTTTTCTGATTCGGGATCAAAATCTTCTTCTTCAGGCAAATCTTTTCCTTCTATCTTCAAAAGTTTTTTTGCTTCACTCATTGTAATTCTTGGAATTTTTTTTGGAGCGATAAGTTCAATATCCCACAATTTTAATTCTTCAGAACAGTTTTTGTTCAAGTGATTAGCAATGTGCTTAAATAGCTCTTCAATGACATCCATTATATCACTTGTGTGTTTTATTGGACCCATTTCAAAATCAATTCCTGTGAACTCTGTTTGGTGGCGTGGAGTGTTTGAATTCTCTGCACGAAAAACAGGGGCTATTTCGTATACTCTTTCAAAGCCCGCACAAACCATCATTTGTTTATAGAGTTGCGGTGACTGAGAAAGAAAAGCTTCTTTATCAAAATAAACAACAGGAAATAATTCACTTCCACTTTCTGCTCCGGCAGAAGTTATTTTTGGAGTCTGTATATTCTGAAAATTATTTGCTTCAAAAAAATCAACGCACGCTTTGAATATTTGCCCCCTTACTTTGAAAATTGCAAGAGATTTTTTGTTTCGCAAATCAAGGAAACGCCAGTCAAGTCGCTTTGATAAATCAGAAATTATTTTTCCAGAAGTATCAATTGGAGTGGGCGAATCGGCTTTGTTTAAAACAACAAAAGTTTCCGGAATTATTTCAACACCATTAGGGCACTTTGAATTTTCTTTTACTTCTCCAATTACTTCAACATATGATTCTCTTGTCAAACCCGAAGAAGCATTTTTTATTTCTTCATTTGTTTCGCCCTTAACAATAGTTACTTGCAATTCTCCACTATTATCCTTTAAAAGAATAAATCTTAATCCACCAAGATTACGATTTTCCTGAACCCACCCGTCAATTCTAACTTTTTTGCCCATGAATTTTGAGCAATTTTTCAAATAAGTTCTTTTTAAGTCCATAAACCATAACCTCCACAAAAATAACCATTTCTCTTAAACAAGCTCATTAGAAAACAAATAAAAAGCTTGTTTAAGGCTTTCAATTTGCATTATTATTACCATTATTCAATTCCAAAGAATCAGAAGCAAAAACAGCCAAACTTGAAAATGAATATTTCATGATAATCATATATAATAGCCTTGTCTTTATTAAAAAGAAATTCCGCTTTTTAACTGTGACAAAATGCACACCAACTAGTATTCACTCATTATTCTTTGTTTATGCTGTTTTAGTGGTTTAGCATTATAACCCAAGCGATTTAAACTACGTGCAAATTCTTCACAATAACCATGATCCGTTAAAACAAGTTTTGGATTTGATTGTTTTACATAATCCACAAGCCCATTAAAATCTGCATGATTGCTTAAAGGAAAAGTAGTGTCAAAACCCTTATAGTGTTTCCAACCAGTTACCATTGCAGTACTCAAACGCCTTTTGTCAAAGTGCTTTATTGTTGAGAAAAGAAATTTATCCACAAGAGAAGGGGGAAAAATAAATACTGAAAAATCTTTTAAATTATGATCAAGCTTTTCATATTTGCCAAGCTTTACACCATGCTTTTCATAAACTTTATTCAAATCAAAAATTGTTTCATGTACAAGCGGAGTAAAACCAGCTTCGTTTGAAATACGAGTTAATTCCTGTGCTTTCCCAAGTGAATAACCACTAAGCAAAACAAGTCCCTTGTTCGCTTCAGATTTTATCCAATTAATCATAGAAGAAACTACTTCATCCTGATTAGGAAAATTGTGTTCAGGACTCCCAAAAGTTGTTTCAAGCACAAGAGTATCACAATGAATAGGCTTTGCTCCGCTAAAGAGAAGCGAATCATTTAATCTAAAATCAGAAGTAACTACCCCATCAAAACCATTACCGGTTATTTTTATCTGGTTTGAACCAAGTATATGCCCATTTGGAAATAATTCTAAATCAAATCCATCAAAAGAATGTTTTTTGTTAAGCGAAAGAGGAACAAAATTTTCTCCATTATTTTTGAAACGATTTTTTATTAAATCAATTGTGGGAGGCGAAGCAAAAAATTCTGGTTCTTTTGCAAGTTTCACGTGATCTGAATGAGCATGAGAAAACAATACTTTTTTGCCTTGTGGCTTTCGATGAGGGTCAATGCAAAGCTCCCCAAAGCACAAACCGTTTTTCTGCTGGAACATAAATAAGTAACGCGGGACAAAAATAAAAAGCAAGCACAAAGAATCTTAATTTGTGCATATTTTTGATAAGCAAGAATTATATATTTGAAACAATTACTATTTAGTATGGCTTTTCTTGAAAATACTGTTAAAGAGACAATAAAACTCATTGAAGAACTACATGATTTGTGTAGCAGAGTAAAATGGAGCGAACTCAACAGAGAAGGCTTTTTATTCGAACTTGAGCGGAGCACAAAAAAGCTTAACGTAATTTATTCAAAACTTTCTGAAATTGATAAAAGTATTAAGATGCTTCTTGAAAAAAATTCTCCTGATCTTAGCGGTTTTCTTGTAGAATTATCAAGAGAAATAACTGTTCTTGAATCAAACATTTCAATGGAAAAATCAAAAAAATTCCATTCAGAGATGGTTAATGAAATAGAAAAAAAAGAAGTTCCTGAGCTCTACTCTTCCCTACAACAAAAAATACTTGGGCTTTCACTCAAAACTAGATACAATATTGAAAAAGTAAATAATTTTTTGGCAGCAAAAAATATGCCTTTTGTAAAAAAAGGTAACACAGCAAAAAATCTTATTGAATTACTACAAAGAAAAGAAGACGAACTAGGAATCCTGCGCCAAAGGAATGTTGATCTCAAAAGAAAAAGTTTTTTCGGCACGGTAGAAGAAAAATCAATTGCTGAAATAGAATTTGATCTCCACGAAAAAGATAAAACACTAAAAGAAGCTGTAACAGAAACTTCTAAAGCCCTAAAAACCCATCTCGCACAAATAAATTATGTTGAAGGAAGTTTTGCAAATCTCAGTGAGAGAGTAAAACAAATTGAGGATTTACACGAAAACTACAGCAAAAAAACACTCGAACTAATAAAAGAAATGAAAAAAGAAAGGGACTACGCACGAGTAATGGCACTTGAGATAGAACAAGAAACACTTAAAATAAGAAGTGAGTACACAAAAGAAATACTTGAGATTGAAGATAAGAAAAATACTTTTAAAGAAAAAGTAAGCGAGAGATATGTAAAAGAAATTGATTACCTAAAAAAAGAACTGAATGATAAAAGTGTTGCTTTAGCAAATGTGATTAAACTAATTGAACAACAGGAAAAAGAAATAAGGAGATTAAAAGCTAAGTTGAGTGAAGAAAAAGAAAGCACACAAAACAAAGGAAGAAAAAAGAAATAATTTATAATTGGCAAAAATAAAAAATAAGAAAATGCTTTTTCAAAACAAAAAAAATGCTTTTGTAAAAAGAAAAAGACAAATTAGTAAATTACAAAAATAAAAAAAGCTTAAATCAAAAGCAACTTCAAAAATTTATTTCTTAGATAGAAAAGTCCTTATCTTTTGGCTCGAACTCATTTTCATTAAAAAGGATTCCTACAATAATATCAATGTATTCATCCACAAGCTTTTCTTTTTCTTCTTCATATTCTTCTTCATTTAAATCTGAGAAATTATCTTCAACAATTACTTTTAGTATTCTTGTATGGGAATTTATTTCCACATCAATTAATTTGTCTTCAATCATTTTTCTTTTATTTTCATCATCTTCAACAGCAAAAACAAAAATAAAGTCGCTCTCCTCAGAACACTCCAATGCAATCGCAGGAATATCTTCCAGAAAAGGAGCAAATCTCTCTTCAAGTTCTAAACCAGAAATCTTCTTTGAAATTTTCTTTGCAAGCAGAGAAAATATCTCAACCGGATTATCTTTACAAGCAATAAATGCTATTTTCATGAAATACATTTGAAGTGAAAAAGGTTTAATACATTCCTATTGAAAAAAACAACAGAAAAAGTTAATGGACCAGAAAAGGCAAAAAGAAAACTTTATAATATTAAAATGCTTAATAATAACAGCTTTTTCGGTAAAAAGCGGTGATTTCGTGTTTGATAAAGGATTAGAAGAACCTAATTATGATTTTGGGGGGATGCAAGACCAGTCATTCTCAGGTCCTGATAGCGGGGGCGATTACTCTGAAAAGCCAAAAATAAATATAAAAAAAATTGTTCCATATATAATAGTAGTGATAATACTTGCAGTGGTTGTTGGAGGAGTATTTTTATGGCTTGGTTCACAACAAACAATTACATTTAATATAAAAGAACTTGATGGCGGGGCAATTCCGGCAACATTTTCACTTTACAATTCAGATAACACTTATGTTGAACAACCCGTTAAAGCAACAACACACACATTTACTCTTTCTCCAGGAACATATACTTACCGAGTTATGGCAACAGGGTACACTACAAAAAACGGTTCAATAACAATTCCAAATATGAATGGAAGCGAGAGAGTAAATAGCATAGAAATAAAACTCGAAAAAGATATTGATGTTTCACTACAAGCAACTCTATCAGCACAAAAAATCTATCAAGGACAAACAATTGACGGCGAAATTGAAATAACAAACAATGCTGAGGAAGTAATACAAGGAGAAACACTTATTGCTGAACAAAGCAAGAGTGTGTTTGATGTTATATTTACTCCAAGTGTGATTGATTTATCTGCAGGCGGAGCAACAAGAGTTTCATTTAGTGTAACAATTAATTCAAAACAAACACTTAATGAAACAATGGAAAATAATTCAATAACAATAAGAGTAAAAGGAACTAATATTAAATCAATTGTGAAACTTGATGCTTCACCAGCTCTTGCAAAAAGTGAAATCCAATTATTGGGTCCAGTTTCAGGAACAATAACTGATAGTTCACTTACAGCAGGAAGCAGAAAAACTATTACAACCCTGAAACTAAAAAATAATACTAAAAGAAATATTTCTTTAGAAAATGTTTTAGTTAAGATAGAAGCAAATACGGGTTATGAAGATAAACTTGATTGGTTTGAATTCGGACAATACTACCAAGAAAAAAATAAGTTCTTGATAAATAGTGTTGGAAAAGGATTAACTGAACAAATTGTTCTAAATGTAGAACCAGAAATTGATGCTATTGTGGGTGATGAATTCCGAGGAACTCTGACAATAAGTTCTTTGAGTCTTCAAGAAGATTTAGTTTATGACATGATTTTCACTATTAAGAATGCGAGAGAAGCTTCTCTTGCTCTTACAACAAATCCAAGTTTTAGCAGTACTTGCACAGATAGTGGATGTTCAGAAATACTTACTACAAACAAAATAATTTTGAAAAATACAGGAACAGATAAAATAGAAAATATATTAATCGGAATTGATACGGAATTATCAGATGGCGATTGCCTTGCATGGCTGAGTGTTGAAAGCACTAATGTTGTTTCACTCAATCCAAATGAAAGTACAAATTTAAAGATAGGTATTACTCCAACAAATAATCCTGAAAAAGCAAATACTGAATGCTATTTAGACTGGACTTTTGATGATCCAATACACACTGGAGAAAAAATTACTGATAGAAGTGTGCCCATACTTGTAAGAGTAACTGTAAGATAAATTCATTGAATTAATATTGTGTTCTTACCTAATAAAACACAAAAAAATATAAAGACAAGCAAATAATTATCTTTGGTATAATTGATTCTTATGGAGCAAAAAGTTGTTTTAGATGAAAAAAGCTTCAAGGCACTCTCGGCAGATAGCAGAGTAAACATACTAAAAAAACTTACTGAAAGAAGAATGACACTAAGTGAATTGAGTAAAAGACTCAGCTTGCGTGATTCAACAATAAAAGAGCACTGCAACATACTTGTGAACGCGGAACTGATAAAACAAATTGATGAAGGCAGAAAATGGAAGTACTATGAATTAACAGGCAAAGGAAGACAAATTGCTTTACCAAATCCATTACAAGAAGCAAAAGTTTTTGTTATGCTTTGCATTGGAGCTATAATATTTGCATCAATTATTTTATTTGCATTGCAAGGAGTTCTCTTAAACAACTCATATAATTTAACACCGATATACCAAATGGATAACTCACTCAAAGCAACACAAGAATATTATACAGCCACTTCTCCAGCAGCAATTACTGAAACACTAGGAGAAACAGCAATCAATACAGAAAATATTACTGAGAGGAATACAAATACTTTGTTTCCGGGTGCATTGTTTGCGGCGATACTTATTTCCCTTTTAATAGGAATAGCTCTTGGTTGGGAAACAAGAAAAAAATTGTGATTTCTTCACACAAAAAATATTATTAAAAGCTTGCTGTCCTTCCCTTCTTTTATGAATAATTGCGATGTGACAATAATAGGGGCCGGACCAGCAGGACTGACTGCTGGAATTTACTGTGCCAGATATGGACTCAAGACAAAAATAATTGAAAAAGGACTAATAGGTGGTACAGCTACGCTTGCAAGCACAATACAAAACTGGCCAGGCGAACAAAATATATCTGGAATGGATTTAATGAATAAATTTCGAGAGCACACAGAAAAATCTGGGGCAGAGATAATATCAAACACTGTTTTAGAAATAAAATCCGATGCAAAAGAAAAAGAAATTATTATGTCTGGCGAGACAATCAAATGCAAAGCAGTTATTATTGCTGTGGGCTCAAAAAGCAAGTGGCTCAAAGTAAAAGGAGAAAAAGAATTCTTAAACAAAGGAATTCATTTTTGCGCAACATGTGACGGCCCAATGTACAATGAAAAAGAAGTTGTTGTTGTCGGTTGCGATAACCGCGCTCTCGAAGAAGCGCTCTATCTATCAAAAATAACTTCAAAGACCACTTTACTCTGCCAACAAAAGGAACTAACTGCTGAAAAATCAAAGCAAGAACTTATTAAGAACAATAAAAATTTAGAGGTCATGAAAGAAGTTAGTGTGCTTGAGTTTACTGGAAAAGATTTTTTAGAAGAAGTTATTATAAGGAAAAGCGATGGAACAAAAGAAACAATTAATGCAAGCGGAGCATTTATTTATATTGGAACTGAACCAAACACAGACTTTGTTAGTGTGAAAAAAGACTCTTTGGGCAGGATAATTGCTGATTCGGAAATGAAAACAAGTGAAAACGGAATCTTTGCTGCCGGAGACTGCATAAATAAAAAATTATTACAAATAGTTACAAGCGCTGGAGAAGGAGCAACTGCTGCTCATTCAGTTGTACAATACATTCAAACAAAAAAATAGTTTTTCTTAGGCCTTTTCTCTTTTTGCTTCGAAATCTTTTTCTTTTTCAGAATAACTTATTTTCACTCCGCGAAGCATTCTTTCAGTACGCTTATCCACAAGTACACTAACAACATTATTCACTTTAATTAAAACATCACTATTTTCTTTATTATCAATAGCTTCGAAATCAAAATTCCCGTAAAGAGAAACTATTTTAACAAATTTTTTTGTGGCTTTTCTTTTCACAAGTTCTTTTATTGCAGATTCAGAAAAAGAAACTTTCGACATAGTATCAAACTTTTTTACAACAGAGTTGGCTTTTTTTACAAGCTTGTCAATCTCTTTGTCACTCATACCGTGGGTTTTGCAACCATCTTCAACAGATTCATATGCAGAAACATGACAACCAATGCAATGTAACCCAGCTTGTGCTAAAACAGGAATTACTTCAGGAGTATCTTCAATTATTTTTCCAAGTGTATCAGATTTCTTTATCATATGAAATAATTTTCATTCAAAAACATTTATATACCTTCCTTTAAAAAAAGCAAAAATATAGATTTCAATTAAAAAAAGCAAATAAAAGAAAGAATTATTAGCATTGTTTGTTATGAACACCAATTTTTGGGCATAATTTCTTTTTATCTAGAAAACACTTCGAACAAAAAGCTTTTTTTGCTGTGCAAACTGCCCTGCCATGAGAAATAAAAAGCCTATTAATATTAGCCCATTCTTTTTTATCAAAGCATTCGATCAAATCTTTCTCTGCATTTAACGGATTTTTTGCCATCGAAAAACCAATTCTTTTTGATAAACGAAAAACATGTGTATCAACTGCAATTCCACTTATGTTTCCTTTCGAAAGCAATACAAGATTTGCAGTCTTTCTGCCAACTCCCGGAAGAGAAACAAGTTCTTCCATAGAAGAAGGAACTTTTCCACCAAAATCGCTTTCAATTTTTTTAAAACAAAGAATAATATTTTTTGTTTTCTGTCTGTAATAACCTGCTGAAAAAATCTCTTTCTCGAAAACACTTTTTTTTGCAGAAGCAAAATCATTTACTGTGCGATATTTTTTGAATAGCTTTTCCGTAATTTTATTTATCTGTGCATCAGTACTCTGAGCAGATAAGATAATTGAACAAAGCATTTGTGCATTAGTAGTGTAATCAAGAAAAAGTTCGGGCACATCAGGATAATTCTTTTTAAGCAGAACAAGAATCTTTTTCGCACGCAACTTTTTTTCAATTATATTTTCTTTAATCATTTCCCCGCCCCAGTAAAATCACTTGAATTCAAATAGTTTTTTTTGCACTCCCTCATCCTCATCAAAATTAGACACTCTTACTCCAATTCTTCGCACAGGACGAATTGCTTGCCCTAAAAAGCTTTTGAGTAATTCACTCTCAATTTCAAATAGTTCCAAAGAACTTAACACGGGATCTGTATTTGATTTTGATTTGGTTATTATTTCAAAATGAGAATTCACTATTATAAGTGAAACCGTTTTGAATTTCTTTTTCATTTTCTTTACTTCACTAAATACAAGTTCACTCATAAATTTCAAATTTTCTTTTATTTCATCAAACTGAAGAGAATCTTTTTTAAGAGTCATCATCCGCGAAACCTGCTGTTTTTCCCTATTTGGATTAATCTCTCTATCATCTTTTCCTCTTGCAAAATCAAAAAATCTTTTTCCCCTCACTTCACCAAATAATTCAACAAGTTTTTTTTCACTGATGCTCTGAAGCTCTTTCACTATCAAAACACCCTCATTCTGAATTATTTTCTCTGATTTGGGGCCCACGCCGTGCAGTTCTTTGACTTTCTTTTTTAACAAAAAAGAATTAACATCCTTTTTTTCTACAACAAAAAAACCATCAGGTTTTTTTTCATTTGAAGCCATTTTTGCAAGAAGCTTATTTATACTCACGCCGATTGAACAAGTGAGGCCAGTTTCTGCCCTTATCCTATCCTTTATTTTTTTACAAATATCAATTGCTTTTTCAAATCCCTCAGGATTAGTTAAATCAAAATATGCTTCATCAATAGAAACTTGTTCCACTTTATCACAAAAAAAATCCAGCACTTCAAAAACTTTCTGTGACATTTCTTTGTAATATTCTTTATCAGCGTTAATGAAAATTGTTTCCTTGTTAGCAATCTTTTTTACAAGAGAAAGAGACATGCCTGATTTTATTTTCAATTTACGGGCTTCATAATTTGCAGTGGCAACAGCCCCAGTATTTTCTCTTATAGTTGGCACGATTATTGCAATGGGTTTACCCCTGATAGAAGGATTTCTTACTATTTCGCACTGCGCAAAAAAGTAATCTAGGTCAAGCAAACCAATTATTTTCTGCATAAAACAATTTGAAACGAGCTTCTTTTAATTATTCTTAAGAAAACTGTTCTTATGAAAGATAATGAAAAAGAGCTTCTTGTTAAAGAACTATACGAGAAATATCCTTATCCATTAAGAAAAGTAAAAAACAGCGAACAGATACTTTCCTACGTTGACTGGCTTTCAAACATTTTTAGCGCGAATAGGAGTTTTTGGAAAAATAAGAGTATTCTTGAGTTTGGTTGCGGAACGGGAGAACTTGCAAATGCACTCGCTTTGTGTGATGCAAAAGTAGATGCGATTGATTTTAGCAGTGCTTCAATAAAAGAAGCACAAAAATTATCAAAAAGATTTTCCAACAAAAAAAAAGTTTCTTTTTCTGAACAAAATATTCTATCATTTAGCTCAATAAAAAACAAAAAAACAGAAAAATATGATGTTGTTATTGCTCTTGGTTCTTTGCACCACACAATTAATGCAAGAAAAGGATTTGAAATCATGTGTGAACACTGCAAAGATAATGGATTAGTTATAATTGGTTTGTATAATAAGTACTCACGAGCTCGGCATAGAATAAAAAGAATTATTCTTTGGATTTTAGCTGGAAAAAATATTGAAGCACGAATAAAAATTGGAAAAAAACTTTTTAGCATAAAAGAAAATTCTTCGCGCTTGGCAGACAAATACGGGCAAGTACACGAAAGCTATCACTCCGTGCGAGAAGTGCTACAATGGTTTAGAGAAGAAAAAATTGTTTTTGTTGGATCAAAGCCAAAATTTGTTTTTCCAGTAATAGATGAAATTAAGTGGCTCTTCAAAAAGCAAAACGCTTTTTTTGTAATGATAGGAAAAAAAAGTTAATGAAAAAAAAAAATTAAATGAGTAAAGCAAACTAATGGATAAATTGGACAAGAAAAATTAATTTAACACACTTCACTTAATTCATAACTTATTTTTAGCCCAAATCCGCATAAACTTTTTTGAAATGAACAAAGAAGTTAATTATTGTTAGTGGTTTTGAATCCAAACCAAGAAACATTAATAACCAATTGAATCTAACTAATGTCAATGCATAGCAAAACTATGTGAAAAGGTTCAAGGGGTGCAATCTTACCCGGTTTGGGTCCCGACACTTGTCTTTCGTGGCACCCCCTCTGTTCCCAAAAAGCTGTTTTTTTATCAACTTAACAAGGTTTATAACTCTAATTAAACTATTTTTTTTAGGTGATATTTATGGAAAAAATACAAGTTTATTCTACTAACAGCTGTCCTTACTGTGTAATGGTAAAAGATTGGTTAAAAGGAAAAAAAGTTGAATTCGATGATATCAATGTAGGCACTAATCAAGAAAAAGCAAAGGAAATGATTAAGAAAAGTGGACAGATGGGCGTACCCGTTATTGATGTTGCCGGAACAATAATAATTGGTTTTGATAGACCAAAGCTTGAAAATGCACTAAAAGCAAATAAATTGATATAAAAGTAGTGGGCATGGCATTTTTTGCTATGCTAATATTTTTTATATTTTAACTCTACCCGAAAAGAATTTTTGGTAAACCATTCCAGCCAATACAAACAAAATCAACCAAAAAACCCATCGCTTCCAATTCTCTACACTAGCCATATCCATTATTTGGAGAAAATAAACAAAAGCCACTATTACTAGCCAAATAATTAAACCCTGTAAAGCACCTTTTTTCCACCAAACATTTTCAAACAAACCTCTGCTTCGCAAATGCCCTTGCCCATTATTTTCTTCTGCACCCACATCTTCTCCGACTTCATCTTCCACATATTCTTCTCCAGCATTTTCTTCTTCTAAGTTATCATCAAATTTATCAACACTTTTTTCTTCTAAATCTTCAGGCAATTCTTCACTAAACTTTTTTGAGTAACGACTTTGTTTTGAGTCCAAGTTATCTCTTTCACCATCTAATTCATAATCTCTATCTCTTCTCCTTGATTCCCTCGAAGAAACATATACGGGTTTCTCAACAATGAAAGTCTTTACTCTAACAGTTTCTTTTCCAACGGAACGCTTTTGCGAAGAAGAATTTTTCCTACTTTTCTTTTTAGTACTTTTTTTAGCCATTAACAAAAATTAAACAAAACCAGTATATAATCGTTTCCTTAAAGGAAACAACAAACAATTAGTTGGCATTCTTTGTTTCATTCACTTTTGAAAGCAGTTGAACAAATATTTCTCCAAAGAACTCATTCTGGTAAGCAATCACTTTTCCACTATTCATTAAAAACAACACAGGCAAAAAAGTTTCAACTATTGAATCAGTATCGCTATTTGAAAGCAAATCATTGAACATTACTATGCCCTGCGAATCAGCTTTTTTCTCTATAAGAGAAAGAACTTCTTGCATTTTATCTTCTATTGAAGTAGAATCAAAATTAATCTCCATTCTTGGCATTAATCTCTCAGCACTTCTTTTTGAACTAGTGTTCTGCATTACCCCTTCAATACTTGCAACTAATTCATCAAGAGAAATTCTTCCTTCTCTAAAAGAACGATTAGCAACCAAATCAGGTAAATCTTCTAAAAATAATTGTTTTTGCTCAATAGTTAGCTCTGCTTTTTTTTCTTCTTCATCAAGAGAACTTAATCTTAGGTACTTGCTTTTTGTTTTAACAAGAATTGCACAAGCAAGAATCGCATTTGCTGGAACCCTTAGAGAAGAGCTTTCAAGCTGACTTATTTTCTGTAAGTACTTTTCTGCAAGAACAATAACATCAATATCCCATGGATTCATTTTCTCTGTTTCAACTAAATCAAGTAGAATTGTTTTCCACGCAGGCTGTTCAATCAAATCAACTAAATCCATTTTAGAGTAGTCTCTCTCAAAGGCAGTCTCTTCACTAGCAGAATCGAATTCTGGCACAGGAAAATCATTTGGCAAGTCAATAGGCATACATACTAAATAATAATAGTAGTTTATAATTTTTTCGAAAAAAAGGACTTTTTAAAGGCTTTTTTGGCACTTTTACCAAGAAAATAAAAAATGCAAGAAACAATTAAATACTTCCTAAAACTTAATCTAAAAAGAGTTTAAAGGTGATAGATTGGAAAGAACAAAAACAGGAATACCTGGTTTAGATGAACTAATTAATGGTGGAATACCAAAGGGAAGCAATGTTTTAGTAGCAGGCGGAGCAGGAACAGGAAAAACTATTCTTGCAACACAGTATCTTTACAATGGAGCTGTTAGTTACGGAGAAGCTGGTTTATTTGTTACACTTGAAGGAAATATCAGAGACATTTCATGGAATATGGAGAGTTTTCAGTGGGACATAAAAAAATTACAAGACGAAAATATGATGACTATTTACCGATTAAATCTAGGAAATATAAAAGACAAATTTAGTGTACAAGAAAGGATAGATGAACAATTAGCTGAAATAAAAAAGTCTGTTGATGAAATACAAGCAAAGAGACTTGTAATTGATTCAACAACTGTTTTTGGAGCATATATTGACCCAAGCATTTTGAGAACAACTTTATTCCAATTCAGCGACCAATTAAAAACAATGGGTTGCACTACTTTAATGACAAGTGAAACACAACCAACTAAAGCTACTTTTTCTGCTTTCGGTGTAGAAGAATTTGTTGCCGACGGAATACTTGCCATGTATTTTTCTCCCCCAAACAGAAGCTTGTTTGTAAGAAAAATGAGGGGAACAAAACATGATAAGAGTCCACACCCAATGGACATTACTCCAAAAGGAATTATTGTTAATCCAAGAGATAATATTATTTGGGAAGCAATCAAATAGAATTATAATTTTTTTGCTTCCGCAAGTATTTTCTTAAACAGCGGATAAAAGTCGTTAAGTTCTGTTTTGCATAAATCCAAAGACAAGATAGAATATTTTTCATCAATTTTATACTCAAGTTGATTTATTATATAATCTAAGTCACCGCGATCAGAAGCTGCGAGAAGTTTTGCATAAGCAATAAAACCCCGCGGATGTAAAAATCTGTAACAATCAGCATTTGCACAAATTTCAGATTCTGTACAAGAAAATGGAACTGTTTTATGATGCGCTTCAACACAATTTAGTATTTTTAATTTGTCGTCATCATTTAGGCTATATTTTTCTAAAAAAACTTTGGCAGCTTTTGAGCTTTCCGCAACATGTTCGGGAAGTTTTCCATTCTTTAAACATTCTCCAAGTTTTAAATCCATCAAAATTGTTCCAAGCAAGACAATATCTTTATCCACATTAAGCTTTGCTGCGATTTCTTGTCCTTTTACACAGGTTAGTTCAAAATGCTCTAACGCCGGAGAACCAAACTTTTCCATTTCTTGCAAAGCATAGTTTCTTGCATCTTCAATTATCTTCTTTTCCACGCAACCACTATTCCTTCAAAACTTTTTTATCAATTATCTCAAATGCTCTGCGAACACTTTCTTCCATTTTTGGATTACCATCAAAAGAAACAAGTAAACCTTTTTCACCATAGTAATCGATTAATGGAAGTGTTTTTTCAACATAAGTTCTAAATCTTGCTCTAACAACTTCTTCTTTATCATCTTCTCTCTGAACTAGCGTTGCTCCGTCATCATCGCATTTACCCTCAACTTTTGGAATTACTCCAACCATTATTTTACTATAAATTCTTTTACAAACAGGGCAAGTCATCCTATTACATATCCTTTCCACAACTTTTTCTTCAAGAACAACAATATTTATTACCAAAGAAAGCTTTTTTCCAATTTGTTCAAGTAACACATCAAGTTCTTGTGCCTGCGCGAGAGTCCTAGGAAAACCATCTAAAACAAATCCATTGTGAACATCATCTTTTGATAATCTCTCTTTTAAT
>CAYODU010000005.1:0-32281 GCA_964402905.1 uncultured archaeon | reverse complement strand
GAGAAGTGGCTGAAGAGCTTGATGAAAATCCTCTTGAAGAGGAAGAAAAAGAAATTGATCCACACGAAATTGATTTTTAATTCAATAGACTAAATCTAATTTGTAATTATCATAACTTTCTCCAAGTAAATACTTTACTTCGCTGGCATTAATAATTGTTTTTTTGAATGAAGCATAATCATCAATTGAGAGGCGTGGGCACGCAGTTGAAATGTATGCGCCCACTTCAATTCCCAGTAGTTTGTCTTGTGAAATATAATCCATTGAAACGATAATTGCTTTTTTGTTTTTTTCTTTTAATAGTTTCACTATTTGTTTTGCAGAACTTAATCGGTTCTGTCCTTCTTTTGTTGAAACAATTATTACAAAAGAATTTGCTTCCTTTGCTTTTTCTATCAAAAGAATTCTTTTTCTTAAAAAATCATTTTTTTCTTTTCCAAGCAAAGAAATTTTGTTATTTATGGGGTCAGCCAGAATAACTTCTTTTTGATTTGAAAAGTGTATTCCAAGGGGGTGAAATAATCCGTCGCCAAAGTAAAGAATTGAATTTTTTTTTGGAACCGCACTATAGTTGCAACCAAGAACCTGTCCTTCTTGTACTCTCTTTCCTTTTTGAGTTAAAACAATAATTTTTTTTTCTTTCAAAGCATTTTTTATCTTTGGAATATAATGTAAGTATTGTGCTGTTGTGACTAGTCCAATTTCTGAGATATTTTTTTCTTTTAAGTAACTGCTGATTTTTTTTATTATTGATTCAAATTGTTTTAATTCGTATTTTAGCGGAGCATAAATAACGGGGATACTTGTTTTTTCAAGAAAAGCTGTGTGTCCTAGATGCAAAACTGCATCGCACAAAAAGTTTTTTGCTTCTGATTGTTTTAGGTCGCATGCTCCAAAACAAGGGTCCATTGAAGTAATTACTTCAAAACCTTTTTCTTCAAGTTCCAAAACAATTTTTTCTAAACTAACTTTTAGTCCTTCGGGTACTTGTAAAAAAATCTTTTTTGCACCGATTTTTTTTAATTCTTTTATGGGTTCCTTCATTTCTATTAAGAGCATGAAATAGTTTTTGCTAGGAAATTTTAAAAAGCCAAGAGCACCAAAAAAGTGTCCTATAAATAGTGTGTTTATTGTTTTTTATTTTCAGAAACTAGAAAATGATTAGAAAATACATTTACTTATAATTACTTTTCCCAAATAGCTTTGCAAATATGTCTGTTAGTGCGCGTCGTTGTGCAAGTTCAATTATCTTCTTTTTTTCTTCTATCATGACTATGTTTCTTATTGTTTCTACTGCATCAATGTTTGCTGAAACAGAATCAATTCCAAACCAAACAAGCTTTTTAACCATTTCAGGATTGCTTGCAGCTTGCCCGCAAATGCTTGTTGTTACTCCGGCTTCCTTACACTTTTTTATTACATGGGATAATTGCATTAAAATTGCCGGATGCAATTCCGAAAAGTTTTTCTGTACTTTTTCATTGTTTCTGTCCATTCCAAGAGTTAATTGAGTTAAATCGTTTGTTCCAAAAGAAACAAACTTTATGTGGGGAATTAATTCATCAATAATCCACACCGCTGCTGGAGTTTCAATCATTACCCCAATATCAACCTCTTTTTGCAAACCAACTTCTTGGGCAATCTTTTTTGCAGCAATTACTTCTTCAAGACTCTGAACAAAAGGAAGCATTAAACCAACATTTCTCACGCCTTCATTGTAAATTTCTTTTACTGCAAGCATTTGTGCTTTGAGCATTCTTGGCTCGTCCAAGTCTCTTCTAATTCCGTGCCATCCAAGCATTGGATTATCTTCTTTAGCTTCTTTTTCTCCGCCAACTAACTCTTTGTATTCGTCTGTTCGTGCATCAAATGTTCGAAACCAAACTGGACCCGAAAATTTTTTCGCAACAAATTTAATTCCTTTTTTTACAACTTCTTTTAATTCATCATCTTTATTTTGTCTGATAAATTCTGCAGGATGCATTCCACTGCTGGTAATCATGTGTTCAGCCCTTAACAGGCCTACTCCATCAGCTCCAGTTTTTGCTGCTTGTTCAGCCGCATCAGTTAGAGCAACATTAACTTTTACTTTTATTGATAAATCTTTTAGCACATCAAGTAATTCTTTTTCTTCTTTTTCTTTTTGTTCTATTGACATATCAGCATACTTTATTTTTCCAAAATCTTTTTCAATAATCTCTACTTTTTCTTTTGTATTCGAAGAAAAACTTTTTCCTGCCAACTCTCTTTCCAATCCCTCTTCAATTTCATCTATCTCTTTTTCTTCTAAAACCTCAATTTTTTCTTCTTTATGAATTAGACTTATTTCTCCAGAGTAAATCTTTCCGTTGAAACCGTTTATTGTTACCATTTGATTATCTTTTAGAACATGGGTAGCTTTTTCTGTTCCAACTACGCAAGGAATTCCCAATTCTCTGCTTACTATTGCAGCATGACATGTTCTTCCGCCTTCATCAGTTATTATTCCTGATGCTCTTTTCATTATTGGCACCCATGATGGAGAAGTCATTTTTGTTACGAGTATATCTCCTTTATTTATTTTTACAATGTCATCTATTTCCAGAGCAACTTTTACTTTTCCACTTATTATTCCGGGCGAAGCTGGAAGTCCTTTAAGCAAAATATCTTTTTCTGATTTCTTTTCTAGTTCTTTTTCTTCTTTTTGTTCTCCCAAATCATTTTCCCTAGCTTTTCCAATATTAAGTGTTGTAATTGGGCGTGCTTGAACTATAAATAAAATATTTTTCTCCATAGCCCACTCAATATCCATTGGTTTTTTGTAGTGCTCCTCAATTTTTAGTCCGGTTTTTGCGAGTTCAATTATTTTTTCATCCGGAAGTTTTTGTGCCTTTGCTTTGTTTTCTCCAAGATTTATCTTTACATTTCCTTTTCCTTCTTTTTTTAGCATCCATTCCTGGTGATTGATTGTCTTATTCTCTAGTTTGAAATCTTTTTTTGAAATAACGTAATTGTCTGGTGTTACTGAACCAGAAACAATTGTTTCTCCGAGTCCGAAACCAGCTTCAATAATTATTTGTTTTTCATTACCGTTGGGGTCAGCAGTAAACATTATTCCGCTTACTTCACTTTGAACCATTTTTTGTATTACTGCACACAAACCCACATCTTTTGTATCAAAGTTTTGTTTTTTCCTGTAATAAATTGCTCTTGCAGTGAATAAGGATGCCCAGCATTTTTGAACTGCCCTTAGAACTTCTTCTGCTCCCATGATATTTAGAAAAGTTTCTTGTTGCCCCGCAAAACTTGCTTCAGGCAAATCTTCTGCAGTTGCACTTGAGCGCACAGCCACAAGTACATTTGCCCCATTATTTTCTTTTTCATTTAATTCCTTATAATTTTTTAGTATTTCTGCCTTAATTTTTTCCGGCATAACTGTTTTCTCAATGAGCTTTCTTATGTATGTGCTCTTTTTTTCTAATTCATCAGTGTTTTCAACATTAATTGAGTCAATTGTCTTAACAATTTCTTTTTGTATTCCTTGTCCCCTAACAAAATCAAAGTAGGCTTCGCTAGTAATAACAAAACCGTTTGGGACATGAAAATTATTCTTAACCATTTCTCCAAGAGAAGCGCCTTTGCCCCCCACAAGTGAAATATCTTTCATTGAAATATCTTTGAACCAGAGAATGTTAGGCATCACAAAGTAAAGATTGTTCTGATTAAAAAGATTTGCTGAAGGCATTTTTTTAGCTAATCGAAAGCTTTATATTTCATACTAAATACATAATTACTATATTTAGTTAATAGGTTAATTGGTGTTTTTATTGGCTGAAGATATGGCAACTGCTATGGCAAAGTTAATTGATACTTGGCTTGGAAATCCTGCTCTAAGAAAAGCTATTGCTCTTACTACAAAGGACTGCAAGAAATGCGGTAAAAGAATTGATTTGGCTTTGCGAGAGTATACTGGTGAAAAAATTGATTTGTGTATTAAATGTAGAGCAGCTTCTTTTACAATAAAAAAAGTTCTGGATACATTTATTTCAAAAGGAAAAATGGATAAGCAAATAATAATTGATTATCTAAAGCAACCCATGTGGAGAAAAGGTTTAGCTGCTGTTCTTGAGGGAATAGCAGAATTTGGTCCAAAAAAACCTTTCATTGCTGCAAGTCCTTTCCTAATGGTTTGGAATATAACAAAATTATGTAACTTAAAATGCATTCACTGCTATGAAAATGCAAAGGTTCGTGCCCCTGATGAGATGACTACTGAAGAAGCAATTAGTGCTGTTGATAAAATGGCGGATGCTGGTGTAGCCTACATTGCAATTAGTGGTGGAGAACCGTTAATGCACCCAGATTTTTTTAAGATTGCTAAAAGAATTCAGGAAAGAGAAATGGCTTTTAGTATTGCAACTAATGCAACTTTGTTGACAAAAGAAAATGCTAAAAAACTTAGAGAATTTGGTTGCATTTATGCACAAGTAAGTGTTGATGGAGCAAATGCAGAAACGCACAACAAATTTCGTGGAGTAAATAGTTTTGAGAGAACAATGGAAGGAATAAAAAATCTTGTAAATGAAAAAATAACCGTTGGAATTAGTTCTACAATAACAAAGCACAATCTCAAAGAAGTACCAGAATTAATTGATTTATCTGAAAAGCTTGGCGTACAAATATTCATGGCGTATAATTTTATTCCAACTGGAAGAGGAAAAGAAATTGTTGATATGGATATTTCTCCGAGGGAAAGAGAAGAGCTTTTAGAATATTTGGTAAGAGAACAAAAAAAGAGAAAGTTAAATATTCTTTCTACCGCGCCACAATATAGTAGGGTTTGCCAGAAATCAGGTTTGCTTTCAATGACTCATTTTGATGTTTTTGGTAATACAAAAGAAATGGTTGATAATGTAAAATTCTTGGCGGAATTTGTTGGCGGTTGTGGGGCCGGAAGACTATATGCTACTCTTGAACCAAATGGTGATATTAAACCATGTGTATTTATTCCGATTGTTAATGGTAACATAAAAAAAGATGATTTCAAAAAAGTTTGGTTAACAGATAAAACACTTAACAAATTGCGTCACAGAGAAGAATTTTTTGGTCACTGTAGGAAATGTGAGAGTAGAAATATTTGTGGTGGTTGTAGGGCACGCGCTTACTCTTACTTTGGTGATGTACAAGGGCCTGATCCGGGATGTATACTAAACGAAAATCAATGGGAACAACTAAAAGAACAGGTGCAAGTAAGAACAAAAAAATAAAGTGTTTCTTATTTTGTCATTTGGAATAACACACTATTTCTAGGACATTAATTTTATTCTTTATCAAGTTATAAAAAAATATTTTTGAAAAAACTTTTTTGCAGAAATTTACTAGATATTTTTTGAAGAAAACTATTTTTTCTTCTCTTCTTTTTTTGCATCTGTTTTTTCTGTTGTAGTAGTTTTTCCTGTTGTTGTTCCTGCTGCAGGTGTTTTTCCTGTTCCTGTTGTAGGAGTTTTTCCTGTTGTTGTTCCTGTTGCACCAGCTTCTGTAGTTGTTCCTTCCTCTGTTTTCTCTTCTTTCTTTTCAGCAACTTTTTCTTCAATTAGTTTTGATGGAAGAGTTCCTATGCTCTTAACATTTGTGTGGAAAACAACTTTTACATCGCATGGAAATCTTGCTTTTGCTCTAAGCAAAGAATCTTTTACTATTGTTTCTTGTCCTTTTTTACAAAGAACACTAAAAATAGTTTGTCCGTTTCTCACTCTAGCACTTCTTGCAATAGGTATTCCGAATGATAAACTCATTCCTTGTGATACACGATCAGCTCCAGCTCCCTGTGCTTGTTTGTTTTCTCTTAAAAGATTACTTGGATAAACTCTTACCTTCATAAAGAAACCGTCTTTTCCAAGTGTCTTTACAAGGTGTCTGTTAATAGATGTTCTTGCGCTCTCAATTGCATTGTCTCTTAAATCAAAACTATCTTTAACAGTTAAATCAGCTACCAAATCATATTTTGGTATTGGGTTACCCATGTTAAATTGCCTTATTTTTAGTGCTGGTGCTGCTCCAATATAATTTTTTCTTGGAACCTTAATTGCAATTCTACTATAAGATCTCTGCCTAACCGCTTTTTTTCTGTGGCTCTTCGCCCCAGCTTTTTTTCTGCTCTTTGCCGAGTATCTATAGCATCTTCCAGGTCTTAATCCCATTTACTCACCAGTTAAAAATAAAACAAAGCTATTTGCTTTCTACTAAATTGCCTTCTGAAACATTTAAAAAGCTTGTTAACAACCCAAAAGAAATCTGCGATTTCTTTTCCGTTGGCGGAAGCAATTTATGCGACAAAATAAGAAAAAGTGTTTTCTATTGTCAAAAATACAAAAAAGCAAGGGAAGGGAGTTGAACCCTCCTGACTCCCTCTGCAGGGGAGTGCATAACCGATCTGCCACCCCTGCAACTTTTCATAAAGAGTGTATTATAATGCGCTATCTTAGCTTTGCTTGATAGAGCCTAGTTTTGCTACTGCTAAATAAAAATTCTTGCGTTTTGTTTAAAAAGTTGTTTAGTGAAAAGTGTTTTATGATAAAATGCATTCTGGTTGACTTTGGCGGGGTTTTGACTAAGAATAGTGATTTTAAAGAATTCCATAAAGTGGGTCATGAGTGGATACCTATTGAAGAATTGCTTGCGCGTTGGCACAAAGCAAAAGTTGATGAAATAACTCTTGATCAATTTCTTGAAGGGGTGCCAAACAAACAAGAATATTTGAATGGTTATTATTCTAAAGAACGATTTGCCCCTGGCTACAGAAAAGTGTTGAAAACTTTGAGAAAAAAATATGTTTTGTGTATGCTCTCAAATCACATAACTGATATGCTTTTGCCGCTAATAAAAGAAAAAAAGATTGACAAACTTTTTGATGAAGTACTAATAAGTGGAAAAGGTTTAGCTAAACCAAATCCAGAATTCTTTTTATTTGCCTGCAAAATCCTTGGACTCAAAACTAGTGAGTGTGTGCTAATAGATGACTTAAAAGGAAATATTGGTTCAGCAAAAAAAAATCGGGATTACTACTGTGTGGGTAAATAACAATCAAAATGTTGGGCACAATCAAAGCGAAGAAAGTAAAAAGATTAAACCAGATTATACTATAAAAAGTTTTAAAGAAATAATAAAAATAGAGAAAAAGTTTAATAAGTAATCAAATGGAAAAGATTTTAGTGGTTTTGAGGAAATAACGAAAGTGATTGAATTTAAATGAACAGTTGTTTTTTTATAAATAAAAAATTAAAAAATCTTTTCTAAATTATTCTTTTTTCTTCTGAAAAGATGTCCATTTGGCAAGAATCAATTTCTCCTGTTTCGCTATTAAGTAATTTTAGGAAGTCAAATGGTTCAAGCAAGTATTTTTCTGAAATTATTTTTAAGCCGTCAACTATCGCAGAGTACCATATTTTTTGTCTTTCTTCTTGGGTTGCAATTTGTATTTTGTTTGGTGGACTAATCTTTTTAGAGTTCTTTATAACAAATGAATCAAAAATTCTTTTTGTCCAGTTAAGTGCACCTAGTGGATTTCTTTTGTAAAATATTATGAATCGTCCTATAACATAAGAATAGTACCAGTCTTCTGGGCTACAGCGATTACCTGTGTTTTCTCTTGGGGTACGACACTCTCTAATTATTTCTCTTAGAGTTATGTTTCCAATAACCTTTTCGTTGAATGTAACTGTTTTGTCATGTTGTGAGAATTTTATTACTGTCTTGTAACCGAATTTTCCGTGGAAAACTCCAACTTTTGGATCAGGTTGCATAAACAATATGTATCCGTTGTCCAATAATCTGCACCCGAATTCGGGTTCTTCCGCAGCTGCATTTTTCCAGTTTATGTAAGTGGGGAAACCTCCAACATTTTTATAGACTTTTTTACTGCACAAAAAAACTCCTATCAAAAACTGTATTTGTATTGGGCGTAAAAGCTTTTTTTCTTTGTCGATAAAAATATCTCGTTTTTCGTCAAGATACTCTTTTGGAAAAAAAGAAAAGTTTGTTGTGGAATAGCCTTTTGCAAAATCAAATCTTCCAATTTCATTCATTTTTATTGTTTTTAATGGATTAATGTTTAGTGTGTAAACGGGTAGTTGAACCACTCCAACATTCAAACCTATTTTTTGCATTTCGTTATATGTTTTTAGTGCACCATAAACAGAGTATTTGAATGCGATGCAATCATCATCCATAAAAAAAACAAAGTCTGATGTGGCATGTTTAACTCCAGTATTTCTTCCTATTGGAGTTCCTTTATTTATCTTGTGTCTAATATATCTAAAAATTATTCCTTTTTCTTGTGCATCTTTTTTTAGTATTTTTGAAACTATTCGAGTATAATCAGTGCTTGCATCATCAACAACAACAATTTCTCTTACTTTTGGTCGTTGTTCAAAAATAGATTTTATGCTCCAGTTAAGCGGATTATATTTTCCTTTTTCAGTATTTGGGTTGAATGGGCAACGATTATATGTGGTGAATATACATGTAACATTTTGTGTTCCGGGAAAATCAAATTTGTCCCAATAATTTTTTCCAAATTCTTCATTCTTTAAGATTGTTTTTAAGTTTGTTGTCATTTCAATAGTCTCCTAAAAGAGTATGAAGTGCCTTTCTTATAAGTTTACGCATTTTTAGATTACTTTTTAAAGTTCTTTTTTTACGAGTTATTTATGTTTAAACCAAATTGCGTAGCTGGAGTAATAGCTCCAGAGATTTTGCTTAAGAGCGATAAAGTGCGTAAGCATATGCAAGGAATTCTAAAAGAAAATATTTTTTCTTATTTAAAAAAATCAAATGCTATTTATTCACTAAATTCTTTTTCTGCTGGAAGATTTTTTATTGAATCAACAAAACCAAATGAAATAATTGCGGTTCTTTCCAAGTGCTTTGGTATTCATGCAATGGCACTTGCCCAGAACTTTGTTTGTGATAAAGAAAAAGATATTTTTGATTTTATTTTCAAGAAAGGGGTTGAGGTTTCAGAAAAAGAAATTTCTTCTAGCTTTGCTGTGCGATGCAAAAGTTATTTCGGAGATGTGAGTGCGAGTGAAGTGGAGAGAGAACTTGGGGGAAAAGTGCTTGAAAACAATCCAAAGCTAAAGGTTAATCTGTCTAACCCCAATAAAACTCTTCACTGTATTGTTTTCAAAGACAAAATTTATTTTTATTTTAATGAAGAAAGGGCTGCGGGGGGGATGCCTGTGGGTTCACAGGGAACAGCTGCCCTTATTTGTAACAAAAATAAAAGTGATTGCAAATCAATTGCTTTTTCTATTTTAAAACAAGGCTGTAATTTATGCGTTTTTAATCCGAGTAAAGTTGATTTGAGTAATTTAGAAGAATGGAATGTTTTTCGTCCCCTAAAAGAGTGTTCACTTAATGTAATTCAAAAACAATTATTTGAAGAAAAAGTAAAAGCCGTTTTTTCTTGTGCAAATACATTGAAAGAAGCTGAGAGTGATTCAAAATTATTGAAGGCAAAAGTGTTTTCTCCTTTTATTTGTGTAAAGATAAGTACTCCTTTTTCTGACTAAACCCGCGTCTTTTCTTTTGCCGGCACAAAACCTACAAAGAGTATAAAACCTTTTTCCAGCAAAGTATTTTCATGCTTATAGGGATTTTTTCGGATACGCACTTTGGCTTTGGTTCGGATGATAGGAACAAAGAGGCTTTTGATCGTTTTGATGAAGCGATAAATATTTTCAAGGAAAATAATGTTGATTTCATTCTCCACGCGGGTGATTTGTTTGATGAAGCTGTTCCAAAACAAGAGGTTTGGTTGAGAACATTTAATTGTTTTAATAAAAATAATGGAAAAGTTTCTTTTATTGAAAAAAATCATTTCGCGGAAAAAAGTGTTGTTGAAGCGAAGGGAATTCCAATAATTGCTATTCATGGAACGCATGAATTTCGTGGAAAGGATTTTGCCAATGCGCTTGATATTCTTGAAGAAGCTAATTGTCTTGTCCATGTTCATGCGGGTTATGCTAAACTAGAAAAAAATGGAGAAGAAGTTTTTGTTCATGGTATGGGTGGCATACCTGAAAAAAATGCGCGCGATGCTTTGTTTAAGTATTCTCCTATTCCTTTTCCAAACAAAACAAATTTGCTTTTGCTTCACCAATCATTCAAAGAATTCTTGCCATTTGATGATGAATCAATTGCGTCTCTTTCTTTGGGTGATTTGCCAAATGGTTTCGATTTAATTATTAATGGGCATTTACATTGGCGTGACGAACAAAACATTGATGGAAAAAGATTTTTGCTTACTGGTTCAACTATTTTCACTCAGATGAAAAAACTTGAAGCGCAAAAAGAAAAAGGAGTTTTCTTATTTGATTCTAGTACAAAGCAAATTAATTTTATTCCATTCAAAAATCAAAGAAAACTTTTTTATGAAAAAATAGTTTTTAAGGATGCTGTGCCTGAAGATATAATAAAGACTGTTGAAGAAAAAATAAAATTTATTTTATTACAGAAAAATGAAATAAAACCGCTTATCCGTTTTAATTTAAAGGGAACTCTTGCAAAAGGTTTTTCACAAAAAGACATTCTCATTAATTTATCTGATTTTGAAGAAAAAGCAATTTTTTCGATTTCAAAAGAATTTGATTTAGTGGAATTCCAGAAAAAGATTGAGTATTTGAAAAAATTACAGCTAGAAAAAAAGAGTATTCTTGATATGGGAATTGATATACTTGAAAAAAATATTTCTGAGGCAAAGCTTGAGGGCTTTGATACTAGAAGAGTATTTGAATTACTTTCAAATGATGAAATGGAAAAAGCTGAGGAATTGTTGTTAAAATAAAAGCAAAAAAATATTATTATGTATAAATATACCTTTTCTTCGTTTTTAATTGATTTTCGTCATATTTATTTTTGAATTTTTTTTGAGTGTTATTTTTAAACTATTTGATTTTCTAATCTTGGCAGTGGTACTAATGAATGATAAAGAGCACAGCATTTCTTTTTTACTTGATAAAATAAAGCGAAACAATTCTCTTCGCTGGATTGACAAACTACATTTTCTACACATTTTTCTTATATGGTTTTTAATAATTCTTTTCTTTGGACTTGTTTATTTTTATGCTTCTTTTCCTGCGTCCTCACTGCTTTATTCAAATACGCAGGCCCCAATAGACAATGTTTTTGATGCAATTTACTTTAGCTTTGTTTCAGCAACAACAACAGGCTTTGGGGATATTGTTCCACTTGGCTGGTTTAAACTAATAGCTGTCTTTGAAGTTATCGGCGGACTATTGTTGCTTGCACTTGTAACATCAAGACTTGTTTCAATAAAGCAAGATGCAATACTAAACGAAGTTTATGAAATTTCTTTTAATGAAAGAATAAATCGTTTGCGTTCTTCTCTACTTCTTTTTCGACAGAATCTTGACAGAACAATTAATCGGGTTGAAGAAAATAATATTAAGTTGAGAGAATTAAAATCTATTAACGCAATAATATCTTCTTTCCAAGAGACACTCGAAGAAATATTTATTTTGGTTGATAAAACCGGTTCTAATGAATTTATTAAAAGCATTGACTCTGTTAATACAGAACTTTTACTTAACAGTGTACTAACTTCATTTGAAAAATTTATGGAGCTTATTAATCTTCTTGATGAAAACAAGGTAAAGTGGAAAGAAGAGTTCTCTCACGCTGCAGTAAAGGATTGTGTTTTAATTAATGAAAGGTTATTTTCGAAAATATCTTCTTCAAGATTAACAAAAGAAAAAGTGACTGATTTACTTGCAAGAAAAGAAGTAATTATCCAGAATATTAAAAGTTCTTTTAGATAAAAAGCTTTTTTAACTTGTTATGAAGAATTATTTGTTATGGCAATGAAACACGTTATTCGTTCTGCAAGTAATCAATTTGCATCTGGTTTGCCTAAAGAAGTTGACTTGAGAATAAAAAGTATGGTTAGTGATCCAAATTTAACACTTGCTCGACTTGCCAGGATGGAAGGGGTTTCTCTGGATACAGTTTTGCGCCGACGGGGGCAAAGATTAACTCGACTTCAAACCCAAAGACAGTATTTTTCAGTTTTTAAAACTAAATTTGTCATGCCATTAGTATTAAATTGTATAAGAAGAAGAGAGTTAGTTACTGTTCAAGGTATTCAAAAAATGTTAAAGGCAGAATATAGGGGCAATTTTTCTAGGTTCCTTGTTTCAAGAGCTTTAGAGGAATTGCGTACTAGTGGTCTAAAATTTCGTAGACCCAAGGAATATTTTACAGCTAAAGCGCGTGCAAAGGTAGTTGCTGCTAAATGGAAACCTCTTGATGATTTAATAGTTAGATTAAGAAGGCAACATCCTGAAAAAACAGACCCGCAAATATTGGTTGTGATAAATAATTCTCGTGATGAGAAAGACAAAATTACTTATGCGACGCTTAGGAGAAGAATTGCTAAATTAAAAAAGAACGGGCGTCTACCACGTGTAAGGCGCGGCTATAAAAAGATTTAAGGCAAAAAGTCTTTGTTACCAATTTTTTCAGGAAGATAATGTGTTGCAACAAAGTCAAGTCTTTTGTTTGCAAGTGCTTGTTGTTCTATCCTAATTTTTTCAGTTAAAGCTTTTTGAAGTTGTGCTTGCCACGCTTTGTTTTTGAACCAAGGATACTCCATCATTTCTTTTGCTCTTTTTATGTCGCCTTCTTTCATTTGTTCTGTTACATTTTGCAAACCATATGTTTTTACATCATCAAGAGTCATTCCAACGTACTGTGCTTTTGGAACTGACATGAATTCCGAGTGAGCTGCTAGTGCCATCGAACCTTGTTTTATTACTGAATAAATATACCATCCATAGGGATCCCCATCAGTGAAAACATAAATTGGTAAATCTAATTCGTTGTGTACTCTGTGAACAAGTCTTCTGGTTCCTCTTGCAGCTTGTCCCCCCGTTCCGATTAGTAAGCACTTATTATCTTTTGGAAAACCTTCTTCAATTAATCTTTCAAACATTGCTTCTGTTTCAACAACCAAGCAGTACTCGGCATCAGTTTCTATTAACTCAATTTCTTCTGGTTCTATTCTTGACATTATGCTCCATCCGCCTCTTCCAAGTTTTGATGCATTAAATTTATCGTTGTGGTGCATTTTGTCTCTTAATGTAATATTTCCATACAAAGTTCCTTTTGGATTTGCGTGTAAATTAAGTTTTTCTCTAATAGTATTTACACTGTGTTCAAGATCAACAATAATTGGATCTGACTCGTCTTGTCCCTCAAAAGTGTTTTCTTTTGTTCCTTCAATGGTGTGTTTTAATTCATAATAAATTTCACGAATAGATGCTGTTTTATTGTGTGATAAATAATCAAATGTTTTTGACATTATCATGGTTGTCTGCATAAATCTTTTTGCGTGTGCTATATTCAAAAAATTTCTTGTAATTTGTTTTTCTCCTAAACTCAAATAACCTTTTTTCTCATCCCAAACAACATTACTCTTTCCTCTTTGCATTGTTGTGAAGCTTGGATCCTCTTGTTTGTTTATTTCTTTTATTATGTCTTCTGAAGAAGATTTTATTCTTGCAGCAATTTCTTTTGGACTTGATTTTTCTGTTCTAATTTTTGCTTCACTAGCTTTTTTTACAGTCATTTCTTCACCTTCTCTTTACTAGCTTTTTTTGCTTTCTTTTCTTTTTGTGGTATCATATCTTCTGCAACCGAGCTCTTTGAATCATTTTCTATTTGTTCTGCTGCTTTAGCCATTTCCTCAGCTTCTTTTGCTTCGTCAAGCTTTAGTTTTGTTAAAACAAGTTTTTCAAGCTTTTTTTTCATATCATTCTCACTGATTTTTGTTATGAAATTAAGTGCTCTTGCTATTTCAGGAATATATTTGTAAAACATTTTTCTTTTTAGCTGGTTCTCTTCTTGTTTTCTTCTTTGTGAAATAAATACTCCTGCTCTTCTTCCGGTGTTCATTAGTGCAAGTCTTACTTCTTCAAGAACCGCTTCTTCATCAGCAACAGATTGTTTTCCTGCTCCAGTGTAAGGGATGTGAACCGAAATAAAATTTATGAATACTGTTACTGGAGAATTTTCTGCATCTTTGATATTGTATCTTTTCCAGTCAATGCTTTGTACTGCGTGTGTTAGTGCACAGTTTCCTGCATCAAATGGTAGGGGTACTCTGTTTGCAAAACGCATTATCTCCATTTTTGTTCCTTCGTTTGTTGATCTTCCTGATTTTCCACCGTATGCAATTGCTATTTCAACTTGGAAAGGAAAACCGCCAGCATATACTGCGGGTTTTCTTGTAAGTACTGTTAAAAAATCTGGTTGAACAATACTCATCAAAGAATTTTTTATTTGTTCTTCACCAATTGGTCTCAAAGCATCAGTACTTGGTGCGATAAAATCAATGTCCTTAAATGCTTTCACGATTTCTTCGGATTCCTCCCAAGAAATCTTTTTTGGATCTTTGCTCAAATCAAATTTAACTCTTTTTTTTATTTCTTCTATTGATTTAGCTCCAACCCTATCAAAATCTTTTACTAAAAAACTTGATACTGTTCGTGCGCTTGTTCCTTTTGATAAAGAAATTATTTCATCAACAGTAACTCCTTTTGGGTGAGGTCTTATTTCTTTTGGCAAAAGAGGAATTTTGTTATAAGTTCTCTTGAAAACAACTTTTTGTCCCATCGGGTCGCGGAAAGATATTTGTGCGTGTGGATTAGAAATTGCAGTTCTTCTTAGGTACTCAAGAACTCCTTGTTCTGATTCACGATATAATACTCCTTTGAACTTTGCTTGTACTGCTGTTCCTTGAAAATCTTTTGTTAATTCCTGCATATTAGTTATTTTTGCTTCGTTTTGTTTTGGGTCAATTGTTATTTCAAGTGAAATTGGTTTACTTTGTTTTCTTCCAGTAATTATTTTAGTTGCTTTTCCTGTTGTCATTTGGCTAAGCATTGTGCATCCCGAACAACCGATTCCTTGTTGTCCTCTACTTTGAATTAATCTGTGAAATTTTGTTCCTGCTAAAAGTTTTCCAAATGCTTTGCCAACATTTTCATTGCTTATTCCAGGACCGTTGTCAGCCACAGTTACTTCGTAGTACTCTGGCCCAAGTTCATCAATTTTAATATCAATATTTGGAAGTATTCCTGTTTCTTCACATGCATCTAAAGAATTAGTTACATATTCGTGTACAATCATTGTTAGTGTTCTTACTTTTCCATAAAAACCAAGCATCTGCTTGTTTTTCTTAAAAAATTCTGCTACTGAGTGTTCCTTAAATTCTTTGTCAAGTGTCTTCATTCCGTCGTCAAGGCTTTTTGAGTCTTCAATCTCTTCTTTATCATCTATGATAATTTCTTTAGCCATTTGCCCACCAACATAAAACAGTTTTTGTTTAAATTGAAATATTAAATAACACTTAACTTAAAAAAGCTAACTTTGTGCTATTGCTTTTTTATAACTTAAATATCTCTTTATCTTTGTTATCCAAAAAATATTCCATGGTCTCATGCTTTGCTCCACCCAGGAGCATTCTAACGGCTTCAGTTGCTGCGTCCAAATCATCTGGCTTTGCTATTATTGCAACTGTTTTTCCATAAACTGAGATAAGAGCGCCTGTTTTTTTTTCTATTTCTATTCTTGCAAATCCTTTTCTTCCTATTACTCTACCTCGCTTTGCTTTTTGGTTAGAAGAATTTTTTCCTGAATAATTAACAATATCAATTATTTTTAGTAAATAATCTTTTTTTAGTAAATTAAATGCTCTTTCTGGAGAAAAACCGCGAGCTATTGCTTTCACTATGTCTGTTGCTTTAAAGAAATCTTCTCCTTCTCCCTGAATTAAAACTTCTCCTA
The DNA here is from genome assembly GCA_964402905.1 of uncultured archaeon. Classification (GTDB taxonomy): domain Archaea; phylum Iainarchaeota; class Iainarchaeia; order Iainarchaeales; family JAAZKV01; genus JABIDZ01. The sequence continues at coordinate 16,435 of CAYODU010000005.1, read as the reverse complement.
AATCAGAATCAATATCAATAATTGTTTTTGTCTGTTTAGAAATTTTTTTCTTGATAGCCCCTTTTGGTCCAATCATTACTCCTATTCTCTCTTCAGGCACTTTTATTATCTCTTCCATAAAAACAAGTAATGAAGCGCAACTTTTAAAGGTATTCATCTTCTCGCAAAAAATTTGTAAACATGTTTTTAGTACATTTCTATCTGCGTTTCTTTGTCCAGTGTCTAGCTGCTTCCTCAACTGGGTGAAAAACTGAATCCTTTTTTTTTCGGACGACGTTTCCTTTTAATTTTGCTGTTCTTCTGAATGCACGGGTACTCTCTTCAACGCACCATGTAAAGTAAGCTCCTCCCCCGCGTATTCTGGTTTTTGGATTTAAAGTAAAACCCCTTGCCTTTATTTCTTTAAGTAGCGCTCCACTAATTTTTTCAAATTCAGTTGGTCCAAAACCAATTTTTATTGGATTTATTGTAATAACACGATTTTCAAGAAGGGCCCTAGCATATTTTATTAATTCGGCTTCAATTACTTTTACTCTATTCATTACTCTTTCACCAGCTGCATTTCTTGGGGGGCCAAAATCAGTTTCTATAAAAAGAACAAGTGAATCAGTTTTTGTGGCGGCTTCTTTGATATAGTTTTGCATCTTTTGTACAAAACTTCTTGTTTCATCTTCACTTTCAATAGGGGCCTTTGCTAGTGAGTGAGTAATCATAAATATTTGTTTTATTTCCACAATCATTCCTCATTATTTATTTGCTTTTATATCCTCATACATTTTTTCGTAGTTCGTATCAACTCCATGTTTTGCGAACCACTTGCTCATATTGTAAACATCTCTTTCAAAAAATTCTTTTGCTTTTGGATGAGTTGTTGTTATTGTTTGCCCAACATCAATAATAATCATTTCCTCGTTATTGTTAAGGATATTGTATTCGCTTAAATCAGCGTGAACAAGTTTTTTTTCAACCATTTTCGCCATGTACTTACAAAGCAAATCATATTTTTCTTTTGGATTAGCAAAAGGAACATCTTTTGCTCTTGGGGCAGCTTCTCCATTGTCTCCAATAAATTCCATTACAAGACAGTTTCTTTTGAATGCAATTGGCAGGGGTACCCTTATTTTTGCTTTTGTTAGTTCGCTAAGATTTCTAAATTCTTTTTTTGTCCATGCTTTAACAATTTCAATTTTATCTTTTCTAACATTTTTGAATCTCTCATCGCCTGTTATGTACTCACTCATGTGTCTAAAACTTGATGTTTCAATTTTATAAATCTTTAGAGCATAGTAATTTTCGCCGGATACACACCGAAAAACATTCCCTTCTTTTCCAGTTGATATAACAAATTCAACTTCATTAAAATATTTTTTTCTTGCAAGTTCAAAAATAGTTTCCATAGTGGCTTTATCAAAAACATCATTAAAGATTTTTTTAACTTCTTTGTTTTTGATGAATCTTTCTTCTCTTGGGTCAGCATCTCTATCAATTTTCATTAAAACAACTCTTCAAAATATATCATAACAAAAAAATGTATTGCACTTAATTTTCTGGGTGATAAAAAAGTTTTTTATATTGGTAATTTATTTAAGCATCCTTTTCTTTTTAGCCACATTACTTGATTTCCAAGATATCTCCAAACAACATCCCCTTTACTTGGTTGGAAATCCCATAGTTTCAAAATGATTATATCATTTTCTCTTAGCCAAACCCTTTTCTTTAGTTTTCCGGGTATACGTAATTGTCTTTCGGTTCCATCTTCGCAAACCGCTTTCACTTGATCTGAACCCATTAATTGTGTTATTATTCCGAACTGTTCTAGTTCACTAGATTTGGGTAATCTTACTCTTTCAAAAGTCTGTTCTACTGCAGGATTACTTTGAGTCTTTGTTTTTTGCATCGCATTTTTTCTTTTTTGACTGTTAAAGTTTGCTATTCTATCACCTAATTATTTTCCATTTGTAAGTGTTTTTAAAAGCTTTCATTGAGCCTTTTAAAAAAAGGCTCGCGAAAATTGTGTGGAGCCTTTTAAAAAAAGGCTCGCGAAAAGAAACTGTGTTTGAGCCTTTTTGCTTTTGCAAAAAGCCTCGGGAAAATTGTGTGGAGCCTTTTTGCTTTTGCAAAAGTTTTTGGGAAAGTCAATTGGAGCATTTTATATTTTGTATATTTGTGCGTGTTTTACTCCGCTTATTTTTATTATTTGTTTTTCGCTTACTAATCCATTTTTTTCTGCGATTTCTACGCACTTGTTTCCAAAAAGATTTACTGAATTAGCTTCTTTGATCATTTCAACGAGTTCATTTTCGCTTACTGTTTCTCCGCCATAAAATCTTTGGGAAGCAGTAAAACAAATGTTTCCTTCTTCAAAAGTTTTCCCAATATGTTCTTTGTCGCAGACTGCGAGAATTGTATTATAATCTGATTCGTGTTTTTTTGCAATCATTTTCAGCACTTCTAAAAAGAAAATAATTTTGTGCGCAAATTTTTGTTGTTATAGCCCTTTTACAGGGGTTATTGCACCGCATGCTTCGCATTTCATTAATTTTGTGCCGTTTTGAGTAATTATCTTTGTATCAGGTTTTTTGCATTCGCTACACAAAACAAATTGTGTGAAATAATTTTCAATTATTTTGTTTAGCTGTATTGCACCAACTTTTCCGCTTATTGTTAATTGATTATTGCCTTCAGTTATTGGGGCACCAGTTTCTTTTGTTAAGTACTTCAAAAAGTGTTTTGTTTCTCTACGCATTTCTTTCATTAAAGCATTAAATCCTTTTACAATAGTTTTTTTTCCTTGTATAAATGAATCAACTTTTGGTATTTCAAATCTTTCGTGTTCCAAAGCGCTTTTTGGTATACTCAAATATGCTCTTTGAAGCATTTCTTCATAATTCATGTCCATTTTTCTCACTTTTTTTAGTTATCCCTTTTTCTTAATATACTTCCTTAAGGAAAAGTTATTTAAAGGAAAGTTTCATATTTAATTTATGTTTGAAGGTTTTTTCGAATTGCTTATTTCCATCGGACCGATAGGATTATTTTTTGCTTCGATAATTGCCAATGCTTCTCTTTTTTTACCTCTCCCAATTGATTTATTTATAATCCCTTTAGCGGCAATAGATTTTTTTGGTTTAGGAATTCTATCTCCTTTGTTACTTGGAATAATTGTGGCAGTTGGAGCAGCAATTGGGGAAATGAGTGGTTACTTTGTTGGTTTGGCTGGGATAAGTACTTTTGAATCAATGAAAAAAAATGAAAGTCAAAAACTTTCTTTGTTAAAAGACAAGCTTGAACAAATAGGTATTCCGCTAATAGCTTTCTTTGCTTTTACTCCGCTTCCATTTGATTTAATTGGAATCGCTGCTGGGCTCTCAAAATACTCTAAGAAAAAGTTTTTCATTGGTTGTTTACTTGGAAAAACACCACGCTACATTATTCTTTCTTATGCAGGTTACTTTGGAGTAACATTTTTGATACAAATATTTGCTGGTGGTTAAATGAAAATTATTTAATTAACTGATTTTTATTATTTATTTTTTTTAGTTTTACTTTACTAGGGCACCATTCCAACAGTTACTCTTTGTAAAAGAACATATTCCTCAATATTCATCATTGGAAATCTTGGTAAAGTTCTTTTAATTGTTCCTGTAATTGTCTTGGCTGCTTTAATTGCATTTTTATCACTAAATAATCTTCTATGTTCTATTGCTTGGTACCAAACATTAACTGCACGTCTGAATTCTTGTCTTTCTTTTGCTGGAACTGATGACATAAAAATATTTCCTAAAAACCATTTTCGCATTTCAAGTAATTCTTGTCTTTCTCTTACACGGTCTATTGCAATGTCTCTAAGTACCGTTGGTTGTATTCCTGTTCTTCGAACTATTTCTTCAGCTACTTTTGGTTCCGTGAATATTTCTCTCCATTGACTAAGAGTTAATTCGCTTTGTAGTCTTCCCCCTATTTCCCAGCTTCCGCTTAAATTTCTTATAGTAGCTCTTCCCCTTTTTGGTGAAGTTGTTGCCTTAGCAACTCTTATTGTAGTTACTGCCCTATTTCTTTCTTTTCTTGGAATCATTTTCTCACAATCCTATTAACATTGCTAAGAATAAAACAACTAACATCAATACTGTTTGTGGTGGCAGTGCGGGTAAAGCAATTTTTTTTACTGATACAATATAAATACTTATTACTAATCCAATAAAACTTGCGACTAGAACCATTCCTGCAACGAGAATATTATTTGCAAAAAAACCGTTTGCAAGTACACTTGAAGCCGTCATTAGGGGAATAACAAGATCCCCGTTTCCAAGTTCAAAAGTATGTTTTTTTGTGGGCATCGCGATAGTAAATGCAAAATTATTTTTCACAACACTTTTGCCGATTGTTAACATGTGTTTTGTTCCAAACACAGCAATCATATCATATGTTGCTAGAATTATTATGAAAATTATAATTGGGATTATTCCTAAAGAAATTCCAATAAAACTTCCAGCACCCGCAATAGCAATTATTCCCACAATGTCTCTAAACCAAACACTTTTTCTGTGAGTGTATCTCCACACTAGTATCAATATCGCTAAGAGTAATACAATTAAATCATCAAAAATGAATGAACTAAAAACAACTGTTGATGTTACAAATATTGCTAGTGCTTCAATTATCCATAAAAAGTTTCTTTGTCGTTTAAATCTCAGTGCCAAGAGTATTGCAATAGTCATTCCTATTATTACAAAAAATAGATAGATTGAATTAAGCGGATCATTAATATCATCAGTAAATGGAGCTTGTGCAAATCCTTGTGCGATTAAAGAATTTGCAACAAATAATCCTATTACTTGTGTTATAAGAAAAATTATTCCAAGTAAAACAAATACTCGTATATTTAGCCACCCAACTTCTTCTTTATTTTTTTGAGTTGGACTTGATTCATCTTTTTGTTTTATTTTTTCTGTAATAACTGGCAATTTATTTTTTATTTTTCTTTTCTTTGTTTTGGAAAAAGTCTGTTTTTTATTTTTCTTCATTTTTGCCATATTAAGAGTAACGGTTTTCTTTTTTTAAAGTAATCTCAAAAGGGCTTTTTTTGTTTTTTGCTCAAAAATAGCTTTTGCTTTTATATTTAGTTTGATTTTTTTGTGGGTTTTAAATAATGGTGTCTTGGTTTGTATATTTCTCCTTTTTTCTCTAGTTCTTCTATTGCAGAATTTATTTTTCCTTCATCAAGTCCCTTTTCTATTCCTTCTGCAACTACTTGTTCTATTGGAACCATGTCAATTCCTTCGTTCATTGCATCTTTAACTATTCTTAGTACAAGTGATAAAGCGTTTTGTTTTGCGTGAGTTACTCCGCTTGTTACAATATCAATATCTATTTTTCCTGTTTCAGGATCTGTAACTGTTTCTTCCAAAGATTTTTTCACAAGGGTTATTGCTCTTTCAGCGTCCTCTGCTTCAACAACGTCTTTTAGTTTTACTTTTGCACTCGCTTCGGCTAAACGCACAAGTCCTTCAAGTTGTCTTGCAGTTGCTGTGTAACTTCCTTGCTGTCTTCCTTGATCTCTTAAACTAACATAAAAATTAGTTATCATTCCTATTGCTTCTTCGCTTAGAATCGGAAAACATTTTTGTCTTGCGAAAGAAATGTATTTTCTTAAAAGAGCCCCATCAACCTTTGGTTTTGTAATTTCATCAATCTTTTCTTTGTCTTCTTTTGAGAGCGCAGTTCCTTTTTGTTTTGCTTGTCTTAATTTTTCTCCACTTTGGTGGGTTATCAATATGTGTCCAGCTATTTTTTCGTCCATTGTTCTATCCAAAATATCTCTTATCATGAAAAATAAATCAAATCTTGATATTAGTGATGCTGGCAAATCGATTTGTTCTAAAAAAGGCTGGAATTTATCAAAGCGAGAAAATTTTGGATTTGCTGCAGCAAGTAAAGAAGTATCTGCTTTAAAGCGAGTAACAATACCTGCTTTTGCAACACTAATCATTCCTTGTTCCATTGCTTCGTGCAAAGCACTTCTATCTTGTGGATCCATTTTATCTAATTCATCTGCCATGCATATTCCGCCACTGCTCAAAACAAGTGCACCGGCTTTTAGTGTCCAACCGCCTTCACCAAATTCATCTTTAACTGCACTTGCTGTCAAACCTACTCCTGAAGTAGTTTTTCCACTGATGTAAATACTTTTTGGCGCAATACTGTTAGTTGCTTGAAGTAATTGTGATTTTCCACAACCAGGGTCCCCAATTAATAAAACGTGAACATTTCCTCTAATGGTTTGTTCGTTTGGCAAATACTTTGTTACTCCTCCAAACAATTGTAGAACAATACTTTCTTTCACTGTTTCGTGTCCATAAATTGCAGGAGCAATACTTTCAACAAGAGTATGATATATTTCAGGATCCACTGAAAGTTTTCTTATTGCTTCTTCCTCTTCTTTTGTAACATCAATTTCAGAAAATTCTTTTTGAGTTTCTTCAAGATAATTCACTTCAATGAATCTACCATAAATTGTTTTCTTATCTTTTTGTGGGGGAACAAGTCTAAGCACTCCGACAAATTTTGTTTTGTCTCCAGCAGAAACTTTGTTTACTAAATCATCGCTAACATAAACATCAATGTAAACAGCTTGTTCGTGTCCCTTTAATTTTTCAAGGGGTTCTTGTATCTGTATTTTTTGGTAATCTGTAAAAGTACTTTTTTCTTCAACAAGTTCAAAATCTCTTGAGTGGCACTCGCACATTGAAGGCATTTTAATTAATTGTTTTTCTTGAGGTATTTTGTAAATGTTTCCGCATCGCCTACACTTCCAAACAGCCATTTGTAATCTGGGCAAAACATCAGTTATTTGTCTTACTAGTCCCTCAAGACAAATCATTTGTCCAATATGTTTGGAACTTATTCCACGTATATCAATTTCTCTGTCTTTTGGAAGATTAGAAAAACGAATATGTGGATTAAAGGATTCAACATTAAGCGAAGGAATATTTACTTCTTGTATAGCGCTCTTTGCTGCTTCTAGAACAGAATCAGGACTTTCAAGTAATTCATCTGCTAGAATAGGATCAAATTTTTCAAGAGACTTAAAATCAACTACAAGAGTTCTTTTTTCGGGGTAAGATTCAATTATTTTCTCTATTTGTTTCTTGTACTCAATATTAAAGAATTCTTCAAACCTTTCGACGAAAGGACTTGACTCACGTTTCTCGATTTCTTCTAGGTTTAAATCCATTCTTATCACTTAATCTGACAAATTACTTGTTTTAAAGCAATAAAAGCATTCTCGTAGCTTTATGCCGGTGTGTTGAGAAAATAGTGTGGGATTTTTTTTAAAAACTTATATTAATAGCCCATTCATACATTAATACTTTCTTGGTTAGAATAATGAAGCATTACATAACATGGAAAAATGAAAAGCAAACCAGTAAAGCTTTTTTTTATTTTTTCAAATCAATTTTCTCTAATTCGGCACGGATTTTTTCAGCATTTTTTTTCAGTTCCTCTGCTTTAGCCGGTTTTTGCAGGCAGGGGTCTATCGATTCACCTTTGTTAATAGGGATTAGATGTATGTGGGCGTGTCTTATAAGGAAGCCCTCTACTGCAATGCCAACTTTCTCTGTTTTCATTGCATTTTTTAAGCCGAAACTAATTTTTTTTGCGGTCAGAAAGTAATCGCAGAAATCTTTGTCGTTTAAATCAAAAATATAATCCACATGCTTTTTCGGAATCAGCAGTGTGTGCCCTGGGTGCATTGGGTTAATGTCCAGGAAAGCCAAGTATTTCTCATTTTCAAAAATCTTTGTTAACTGGATTTCTCCGTTTGCAAACTTACAAAAAATACAGTTTTCCAAAGTAATTCACCAAACAAATAATGTTGTCTTCTTTTTTTATTAATATTCTTTTTTCTCTGAACTATTTTTTTTGCTTTTCTTCTATTTTATTTTTTTATTTATTATTTCTTTACCATTAATTTGTATATTTTTTATTCTTCTTTGTAATATCTCCAGTTGACATATTGCACTAGGAGTGCGAAGATATCTACGATTAAAAAAAGTATTCCGATTATTATTGGGATTAAGTTAAAAGGAAAAATTATTTGTAGTATGAATGGAAGATAAATAAAAAGTGCACCTATTGCAAACATTGGAATAAAAAAAATATAGAATTCTTTGTTTTTCATTTTTTCACCCAAACAATCCTTTTTTTTCTTGAACGCTTTCATTTAATTTTGAAACAATTTTCTCTGCTATTTTGCGTGCTTCTTTTTCATCGTTCTCTCCACGTACAAGAATTTTTCCATTAGAAAAAATAGAAATTGTTTTGTCAAAAGCATTTATCATTAAAAGCACTTTGGAATTGATTTCTATTTTTGCAATTTTTTTAATTTCTTCACTCGCTTTCTCCAAATCAATTTTAACTTTTTTCTTTGGAAAGAATTCGTAGCTTACCTTACTCGAACAAGGTCTTCCAGTAAAGTCTTTTAGTTCCATAAAAATCATTCTTTAATTTTCTAATGTATTCCTATTTGCAATACTATAGGATTGTTGTTTTGGTTATTTAAGTTTATTTGTATTTGTTTTTCACTTAATCCACAATTTTTTCTATTCGAACATTTTTCAAAGAACTTTTTACCAAAAGATCCATTTTGCACTTCTTTTCTTCCACTAAAACTTTGTTTATTTTTGAAATAGTTTTTGGTTTTCCGCTGGCAAGAACATCACACATTTCTCTTCCCTTTGATATTTCAAAAAAGCCTTGTTTTATGCTTTCATCAACTATCTCTTGTTTGTTCATAAAAATCAGCGGACGCAAAATTTCTATTTTAACAGAATTATTAATATTATTCAAATTGCTTAAAGTTTGTGAAGAAACTTGTCCCATACTCTCACCGGTTATAAGAAAAGAAATTCCTTTTTTTTCTGCGATTTTCTCACTTATTTTTATCATTAGTCTTTTCATTAAGATAAAATAGTATTCTCTGTATGTAACATCGGTAATTGTTTTTAGTTCTTGTCCGATATTAACAACAATCATTTCTTTTAGTCCAAGTTTTTTTGCTGATGCTAAAGACTTTTTTTCAGGAGTATTATCAGTGAAAGGTTCTTGTGAGAAATGAATTGCTTCTAAATCAAAACCTTTTTGTTTTGCAAACAAACCTGCTACCGGACTGTCTATTCCTCCGCTCAAAAGAAGAAGTGCTTTTTGTTTCATAAAGAAATAGTTGCTCAAAACATTAATTACTTTATTGTATTACTTTTTTGCAGGACTTTTTCCTCTTACATTAATCCCAGACTTCTTTTGTGCAATTGCTTTTCTTTTTTGTTTAATGTGTCTGGCAAGGCTTACTCTCATGGCATTTCCTTCTGCATTTCTCTTTGGGTATTTTTTAGCCAATCTTATAAGAACATCTCTTTGGCTTAAACCATTTTTTCTCGCAAGAGCCCGCATTCTTTGTATTCTTATTTTTGTTTCTTGGCTTATTGTTCTTTTTGGCATAGTAAAATAAGAGTTTCACTTTATAAAAAGTTTTTGCTTTGCTTTTTTTTGTAAAAATTATTTTTTTCTCATAATTTTTACATTTGCGCCGTACTTAATGTACTCTATTTCGTCGCCTGATTTTAGTCCTTGTACATCAGGATTTTTTGGAGCATCTAAAGTTTCATAGTTCTCCATATCCATTATTTGAACTATTTCGCCTACAACAGCAACTACTTGCGCACTTGCTTTTGGTATAATTGGTATTTCAACATCATTATCAGTTCCCTTCAATAATCCTCTTTTTTGTCCAGTAAAAATATTGAATGCAACTATTCTAACTTTTGCTGCACCGTGTTTTCCTGGTTTTGATTTCTCTGTGCTTCTAACTTGGCACACTTCATCATCAATTAGAACATTATTTCCCGGTTTTAGTGCCCCGGCTTGTCCGAACTTTTTCTCATCAACCATGAAAAACTAATCGAGAGTTTGTTTTAAAAAGCTAATGCCAAAGCGAAAAAAATTCCTAGCTATCTTTATTTATCAAGATTTTTGAGAATTTTTTTTAATCTAAAGTAATTTTATTGTTTTGCCAGCACTCAAGCACTTTTTTGCTTGGAAAAAACATTTTTTCAGGTAATTCGTCTAAAGAAAACCATTTCCATTCAGTTATTTCGTCGGGTTCCATTACTTTTGCTTCTCCTTCGAACTCTTCTGCAACAAAACCCAGTGTAATAAAGTGCGCGTGTTCGTTTTTATCATTATTTACACAAATCAACCTAGCTTTTTTTAGTTCCATCCCTGTTTCTTCTTTTAGTTCTCTTGTAGTCAGTTCTTCAAAGGTTTCCCCGTACTCCATTTTTCCACCAGGCATAGTCCATGTTCCTTCGCCATGCAATTCAGAATCCGCTTTTTCACTGTCTTCGTGCCGTTTGCCTAAAAGTATTTTATTATTTCTTAATACCATTATGCCAAAACCCGCTCCAACTCTTTTCTTTTCTTCAGTCATATTCAATTTCAATAACAAAGGTATTTTATTCGTTTTTTCACCAGAATAAAAGCTTTTTTATTCTTCTCTTACTTATATTTTATAGAAGTTTTCGTGTAAATAATTGTTTTTGGTGTTTTTTGTGCTTGGAAAGAAAATAAGGGATTTTTTGCCGCATAGAGAAAAAAGGCTTGCTGTTTTTGTTGATGGACCCAACTTGTTGCGAAAAGAATTTGGTATTGATCTTGAAACAATAAAAAAAGAGGCTCAAAAGTTTGGGAGTATAAAAATTGGTAAAGTTTATTTGAATCAGTTTGCTTCAAACAAACTTGTTGAAGCTGTTGTGAACCAAGGATTTGAACCAATTATCACAACAACTGATGTTGATGTTGCAATGGCTTGTGATGCAACAGAAATAGTTTTTAATGAAACAATTGATGTGATGGTTTTTGCTACACGCGATAGCGATTTTCTTCCGGCATTGATAAAAGCAAAGAATAGGGGAAAAGAGACGGTTGCAATGATGGCTGAGGAAATGAGTGCAGCTGCGCTGAAAAACACTGCCGATAAAGTAATTTTTTTAAAAGGAAAAAAATAATTAGTATTAATTTACATTATTAATTGATTTTTATGAATTTTCCTGTGGGTAATGTAATTGCAAAAGGAAATGCTCCTTTCGATTTCAAGGAAGTAGCTGATGCTTTAGTACAAAAAAAGTTTAATGGCTATTTTATATTAAGTGTTAAAGGTGAGTGCATTGAGGACGGAGCAATCTTCTTTAGGGACGGAGAAATGGTGGCTTGTATAGTTGAGTGTAGCGCTCTTGGAAAAACAATTAGAAGTCGCGAAGCTTCAGAGTATTTTTTTAATGAAACAATGGGAGAAGGCTTTTTCCAAATTGTTGAATTAGCAAGGAGCCAAGTTGATCTTGTAACTGCTTTTGATGAAAAAATTCTATTTGTGGATAAAATAACTTTAAAAGACCTTCCAAAGTTAATTCCAAATGCTTTCGAGGCAAAGTTTGTTTCGCCAAAACAGGGCGAACACCCAATGGATTTGTATGGTTTGGGCGAATTAAAAAATTAGTTTATTTTTTTTATCGTTGTTGTGATTTTTATGATGAAGAATTTTTTAAGAAAATTATCAAGTAAAAAAGGTCTTGTGGAAAAAGAAACAAGGGGAAATTCACAAGTTGAATTTTTAAGAGACTTTTTATCGAAACATAACTATGTTTTTTCACAGGATTTTGAAGAAAATCTTTCTATTTTAAAGAGAAAACATTTAGTTGATTCTTTTGTTGTAACAAATTTTGATGGAAGTGTTGTAGTTTCTAGTGAAGGGAGTCCACAAAGCGAAGCAATAATGGGGACAGCGATGCTCTCCTATATCAAAAGTGAGATCCCGGACAGCGAAGCAGTTCTGATAAAAAAAGAGGGTTCATGGTTCATGTTATTTACTTTGGATAAAAAAGTGTTTATTGTTGAGGCGGGAAGCGAATTATCAAATATTGAATTAAAGGCTCTTGCACTTGAACTAAGTATTTTGATTGAAGAAAATAAATCAGTTTTAAAAAAAGAAAAGGAGTTAGTAGATAATAATATCGAGTGATGTATATGGTTAGAATAATTGCTATTGCTTCTGGAAAAGGGGGCACAGGAAAAACTACTCTTACTGCTAATCTTGGAATAGCACTTTCGCGTTTAGGGAAAAAAGTTTTGTTGATTGATGCTGATGTGGCAATGGCAAATCTTTCTTTAATACTTGGGATGCAGAGTTCTCCAATAACTCTTCATGATGTTTTGCTTGGAGAGGCACAGGCACACGATGCGATTTATGATGGCCCTGAAGGTATACACTTTATTCCTTCTGGATTAAGTTTAGATAACTACAAAAGAGTTGATAGTGAAAGACTTGGGGGTATAGTTTCTCAACTCTCAGATAAATATGATTTTATTTTGCTTGATGCTGCGGCAGGAATAGAAAAAAATGTTTTGAGTGCACTTAGTGCAGCACAAGAAACACTAATAATAACTATGCCGACTTCGCCCGCTATTGCAGATGCATTAAAAACAAAGCTTGTTGCTCAAAGACTAGGCTCTAAAGTAATTGGGGTGGTAGTAAATTTTGTAATGGGTGAAAAAGGAGAGATAACTAAACAAGAAGCTTCAAGTATTTTGGAGTTACCTGTTTATGGAGTAATTCCTTTTGACCAAGAAGTAAGAAAAAGTTTTATGCAGCAAAAAGTTTCTCCTGTAATAATAAGAAAAAGTGATAGTCCTGCTGCACAGGAATTTCAAAAAATTGGTTCCAGATTGACTGGAACAAAAATAGTTGAAACACAGCAAACAAAAGCTGGTTTCTTTTCCAGATTAATTTCAATATTCAAAAAGAAATGAGGTGTATGAATGAATAATAACAATAACAGACCATTTGACTTACTTAATGAGTCACTTAACAAAGAAATTCTGGTTGTGTTGAAAGGAAATAAGCAGGTAAGAGGAACTCTTGTTGCTTTTGATGTTCACATGAATCTGAATCTGGAAAATGCAAACGAAATAGTTGACGGCGAAATGAAAACAAATTACGGTAGAGTTCTTCTAAGAGGCGACAGCGTAATTATGATTTCTCCATGAATGAAGCAATAGCACAAACTATTGCTTTTTTTCTTTACCGGAAAAGCTTTTTATTTAGGAAACACTATTTCTATACTGATAAAAATGCTTGATGATAAACGCAAACCGGTTATCCAACTAATTCAAAAACTCCTTTCATTTGGAGTTCCGGATGATGAGATACTAAAAAACCTCTATGATGTGGGTTTGAATGAAGAAGAAGCAAAGGCACTCATAACTGAAGCAAAAAGTCCAGGTACGAAGAAAAAAGAAGAGCAAGTTGGAAGTGAAAAAAATTCAAAGGATGTTTTTGATGATACAACAAATAAACTTAGTCTTGATGATCAAATTACAAATCAGTTGAATTTAAAGGAATCCAAGGAAGAAGTAACAAAGAAACCGGAAGAGAAAAATATTAACCCTTCTGAAGTTGATTTTGGTTTAAAAGTAAAGTCGTTTACTTCTCCAGAAACAAAAAAAACTCAAGTGCCTTTACAACAGAAAAAAGATGATTTACAAAAAGCACCGATAAATAAAATTATTTCAGAGGAAACAAAAATAGTTTCCCAAGAAAAAAAACAAACTCAGAATCCTCAAAAAATGACTTCTCAAAAAAACCCTTCCCCATTTATTTCTGAGGAACTACAAAAGAGTCTTGATGAGATAACTGGAAAAAACATTTCTGGAAAAAGTCCTCAGTTCAAAAAAGATGTAGAAGAAAAAAATGTTCCAAAAAAACAGGAAAAAACAATGCCAAGTGAAGTTGATGATTTTTGGAAAAAAGGAATTATTGTTGCAGTGAATACAAAACTCGCAGAGATGAAAAAATTAAAAGAAGATGTTGATTCTCTTATTGGAAGCAGAGTTGATACTGCAATGAAAAAAGAAATTGAACAACTTAAAGTTCTTCTGGAATCGCAAAAAGAATTAATTGTTTCAACTAACAAAGATGCACTTGAACAAAAACAAAAAGAGATAACATTTATAATTGATTCAAAAATAGCTGAAATTAAACAAAATAATCAAGAGTTAAATAAGACTTTGGAACAGATTAATTCAGCCAAAAACATTCAGGGTGAAGCACTCAAAGAAATAGAGGGTGCACTAAGCGAAGCAAAGAAAACAAAATCGCAATTAATAGTTGAAATGAATTCTGAATTGATTAAAAGTAAGTCAGGCGCGCAGGCTTTCCTTGACAAAGCACAGGAACAGCTTGATGCACTGGATGAAAGAATAAATAAGACTCTTGAGTTGGAAAAAAATATTGCAGAGGGATTGATGCAGGAAGCTGAACAAAAGATAGAGTCTCTTACAATAACAAAAGCGGATGATTTGATAGAAGAGATGGAAGTAAAACTGAATAATTTAAAAACAATTGAAAAAAATATTGATCCCGAAGCAATTGAACAGAAAATAAAAATGCTTGATGAATTTAAAAAACAGTTTTTAACGAATATGATTGAAAGTCTTGAAAAAATAAATTCTGCGATAGAACGACTGAATGAGAAAAATGCAGTGGTTGAGAAAACGCTTGAAGAAAAGACTCTTGCAATTGATGCTAAAGTTGAAGAATTAACAAATTTTGAAAAAAGGTTTACAAGTGCAATTCATTCACTGGTAAATGAATCAAAAAATATTCCGAGTGTAAAAGAAGAAAAAAAAATAGATAAAAAAGATAGTGTGAAAAAAATAAGTAATAGTAAAAATATTTCAAATAAAGCAAAAAAGAAGTAAATGGAAAAGTTGTGCTCTAATAATTTGGATAAAAATAAAAAAAAGCTTTAATTAATTTTAAAGAACAGAAAAACTATTTTTTGTTTATTGTATTTTTAATTCCAGTACTTTGTTGTTTTGCAAGTAAGAGCTTTGTTAGCTTTCCTCTCTCCTTTTTGGTTACTCTTTTTTTTACTTAGTAATTTTTTTATCATTTCACAACTCTTACAATATTCTTTTTCTGTGGGCTCCTTGCATTTTTTGCATTCACCAAGTTTGTTTGCTTGAATTGTTTCATTTTTTTTCTTTGGAAGACTTTTTTTCAGATTTTCATAAAATCTGAGAATTGAGTACTCTGTTCCAGGGAAACGGTTTTCAAAGTGATTAAGCATTTCTCTGTATTCATTTCTTTTTGCAGTCCATGAATAGGGACAACATTCTTCAGAATAGTGATTAATTTTTTTGTATGCAGCATATGCAATAATTTCTTTTTCGGGAGTTTCGTAAAGTGGTTTTATTCTTTTAATAAAACCTGTGTGCTCAATTATTCCAGCGCCCGCTCCCATTCGTTTCATTCTCTCGAAATCATTGTTAAAAACATTCATTACAAAGCTTTGTACTTCATCATCAAGATTGTGTCCGGTTGCTAGTTTGTCTGCTCTCATTTTTTTTGCGTATTTATTCATAATATTTCTGCGAAGTGTTCCGCAAAAAGCACATGTTCCACCAAGTTTTGGATTATCCATTACTTTCGGCATTATTAAATCATTTGTAATTCCAAATTCTTTCTTAAAAGAAACAATAAAGTATTTTATATTTAATTTATCACAATTTTCTTTTGCTGTTTTAATTGCTTTATTGCGATAGCCTTTTACTCCTTCATCAATAATGATTGCGTCTATTTCATTACTTTTTGAAAAAAACTTTTCTAAAAGGTAAAGCAAAACAGTTGAATCTTTTCCACCACTAAGAGCCAGAAGAATATTTTCTTTTGGTTTAAACAAAGCGTATTTTCTGATTGTTTTCCTAAAACGTTTTTCGAAAAAATCAGTAAAATGTTTTTCGCAAAATTTATGTGGGCCATACGGGAGAGTAATAACAGCATTCTTGCTACATTTATCACAGGAATTGCTTTTTTTTCCATTTGAGGATTTCTCTTTGGTTTCCCTGATTTTTCGTTTCATAATAAGGTTTTAAATAGTGAAAGATTAAAGAAATATACAGTGGTTAAATGGTTGCAAGAAAAGGTTCAGTTCCAGTTTTAAAGCATGGGGAAAAACCGCGTTTTGGGCTTTCTGGATTTGTAAGGCCTTCTCCTCGTCGCTCAGCTGCTGGAATAATTACTGCTGCTAGAATTGCGCAGGGAAGTAGAATAATTGGACGGGTTCTGGGAGAAAGAGAGGGTTCTAGAGTTTCACTAAGTTCAAAGAGGCCAAGAGTTGGGGTAGTAAGATCTTCTTCAAGCTCAAGAGTCAGAACATCGAGATCTTCTCCGCAAGAAAGGAAATAGTTAGCTTTATAAATGCTTTTTATTCAAATTTTCTTAACTGGTGAGAATTGTTTTATTTGATTTATTTTAGTGGTTTTTATGGGTGCATCAAAGTATATTGCACCTCTTGCTATGTTTTCAGGATATAAGCTAATG
>CAYODU010000004.1:0-34257 GCA_964402905.1 uncultured archaeon | reverse complement strand
GAAGGAATAACTTATTACTACAAAATACATGCATTAGATACGGCTGGTAACCACAGTTATGACATCAATGCCCCAATTGTTTCAGTTACTATCCCAGAGAATCTTGCAGCTACAACAATAACAGTATCAATAAAAAATTCTTCTGGAAGAGAAACACGTTACTTTAAAACAGCAGACGATTTTACTTACACAATAACTTTTTCAAAAAGTGTGGATGATTTTTTCTTGTATAAAAAAGTTGATGACCTAAATATTGCAACACTAGTAAATGGAACAGATGCTACAACCGGCACCAGTGGAACAATTACTGTAAGCTCTACTTACTCTGACATAAATCTCTTTATCAGTGCACACAGCACACTTGGAACAATAACAAAAGAAGTTCACTTGCACAATGACACAGAAGCACCAACTATAAGTTTTTCAAATTTAACCGATGGAGAAGAAATCTCTTCAGATAAAAATATTGAATTTAGTGTAACGGATAATTATGTAATAAACAGAATTGTTGTTTTTTTGGATGGGACAAGAATCGGGCAGGCAAAAAAAGATACTAACGTTTGGTATTATACTTTTGAAACAAGTGGAAAAGCATCAGGTAAATTAAAAGCAATTGCATTCGATGGAGCAGAAAATTCTGCAAATGTAGAAATAAATATTATTGTTACAGCCAGCGCTTCGAGTGAAGTTACAATGGAAAGCGTTGTTGCAACAATTAATCAGGCAAATCAAAAAAAGTCTGAGATAGAAGAAAAAATAAAAATAACTCCTTTTCTTAACGCAGAAATGGCAGAGCAAAAACAACTCGCTGATGAATTAATCGCTGAAGCTGAAAGTCTTCTTGAAACAAATCTTGCTTTAGCAGACGAAAAATCAAAAGAAGCGCTTGGAAAATACTCACTTATTTTGGAACGATTAAATAATCCTTCTCTTTTAGGCATTTCCAGCATGGACATTGATATGAATAGTTTAATTGTAGTTGCATGCCTTGTGATAGTTGTTCTGGGTACTACAATTGGAATAGTTTATTTCATGAAAAAGAAAAAAGGTTTTAAGAAAAAAGGACCTTTTTCTAATGAAAAAGATGGCGCTTGGACAAAAAAATATTAGTAAAAAGAATTTTGTCGGAAATAACAAAACAATTAGCTTTTTAATAATGAGGGGAGAAAGTATTAACATGATTGGGAAGATTTTTTTAGTTGCAATTGCGTTAATGATGATTTTTTCTTTTGCAGTAGCAGAAGATATGTTTGAAAATAGTGTTCTTGATATTGATGTACAAGCAACAGGACTACCCAATACAAATATTTCTAATTTACTTAGCGCTTTTGGAATACTAAATACAGCAAAAATAAATGTTATTGATGAAAGTACACAAATACACTACGGAGTGACTGTGGAAGATGGAAGCGTAACAAATGTTCTTATCGGAGAAGATGTAGAAGGAGCAAATTATACTGTTAGTGTAAACGAAACAGCACTAACAGAATTATTGGTTTCAGACAATCCAGAAAACGAAGCAATACAACAATTAAAACAAGGAAATATAACAGTAACACCAAACGGTTTCGTAGAAACAATACAATTATTCTTTTTTAATATATTCTTATTCTTCCAATAAAAGAATAAATGCTAAATGAAAAAAAGAAAATACCAAAATTAGATTTTTGGACTTAACTGAATTCTCTACCAACTTGTTTTGCTTCGTCCACTACTTTTTGGTTTGAAAGAACCGCGTTTGTTTGTGTGCGGGCGAGCAGGACCTCTTTTATTAGCAAAGCGTTTGTGTGGAGAAAACTTTTTCGAATGAGAAAAACTACTTTTATTGAAATCACTTTTATTGTCTTCACCAAAAGAACTTTTTTGAGAATAACTTCCACGACTATGTTGGCTTGGGCTTTTATGTGGATAATTTCCTGGACCGCGCGGCTTACTTGCCCCATAATTACTTTTAGCGTGTTCACCATAACCCCCACCAAAACTCTTTTCTCCATGGAAAGATTCTCTAGATGAAAATGTTTTTGGAGTTGAAAATGTTTTTGGAGCGTGACTTCCATCCCGATAATTATTCTTTGCTTTAAAGTCATCACCTTTAGAAAAACTTCTTGGCCTGTGATCTCCAAGGCCTCTTCTGCGTCCGCGAGCAGATCCATCTGAATGCCCAAAACTTCTTCTTGAATGGAATGAACTACTACTACGATGTTCATCCCTTTGTTCCATATATTTTTTGAAAACAATTTTTTCGTATTCCGGAACAGGTTCTTGAACAATATCAAGATTTTTGTCTCTCAGAACATCACTAAACTGTTTACGATCTTTTTCACTAACAAGAGTAATTGCTTCGCCTTTTTTCCCTGCACGAGCAGTTCGCCCTATTCTGTGAATATATTCTTCTGAGGTTCTTGGAACGTCATAATTGTAAATATGAGTAATATTATTTATGTCAAGCCCCCTAGCAGCTACATCAGTAGCGACCAAAATATCAATTTTTCCTTTTTTTAGTGAGTCAACCGCATGAGTTCTTTTGCTTTGAGTTAGGTCTCCGTGAATCGGCATTGCTTTTATTCCGTGTGTACGCATGTTCTTGGAAATTTTGTCAACCATTCGCTTTGTTGCACAAAAAACTATTGCAGAGTAAGTGTTTTGGGTTTTAATTAAGTGTACTAGTAGAGAAAATTTGTATTCACTATTAATTGAATAAAAAACTTGTTTTAACAAACCTTTATCCACGTGTAATTGTTCTTTAATCATTACAGGGTTTGTTAAGTACTTGTTAATTAATCTTTTAGCAGAAGCCGGCATTGTTGCACTAAACAAAGCTGTTTGCCTAGTCTTACTAATCTGTGCAAATATTTTTTCTACATCATCTTCAAAACCCATGTCAAGCATTCTATCAGCTTCATCAAGCACCATAAATTTTACATTGTGCAAAGAAACATTTCTTCTCCCAAGGTGATCAATTAATCTTCCCGGAGTAGCAACAATAATTTCCGCGTTCTTTATGTCTTCTATTTGCTGGTAGAAACCAACTCCGCCGAAAACACCTGCAATATTTATTGGGCAGTGCCTAGACATTTTTAACAAACTCTCGGTTACTTGGCTACAAAGCTCTCTTGTGGGCGTCAAAATTAGTGCTTGTACTCCTGCACCCGGAACAATTTTCTGCATTATTGGTAAACCAAAAGCAGCTGTTTTCCCAGAACCAGTAAGAGATTGTCCAACAATATCTTTTCCTTCAAGTAAAAGTGGAATGCACTTAGCTTGTATAGCCGTTGGCTCAACAAAACCAATTTCTTCAACCGATTTAAGCAGTTTTTCGTTTAATTTAAACTCACTAAATTTCATATATTCAAATCCAAGTATATACATAAAATGCCATAAATAGTTTTATAAACCAGCTTTTGGGGGGTTTTGGGCAAAAAAGGACTTTTAGCAATGCCAACAAAAACTGTTTTAGAATCAAAAAAAAGAAAACGAATATAAAACATTTTTTCTAATTTCTTTGTATGAGAATATGGAGCATTCATCCAAAATACTTGGATTCAAAAGGAATAGTTGCTTTGTGGAGAGAAGCTCTCCTAGCAAAAAAGGTTTTGCAAGGAAAAACAAAGGGTTATACTAAACACCCACAACTACAAAGATTCAAAGAAAGCAAAGAGCCACTAAAAGCAATCAATACTTACCTGTTTTTTGTCTGGATAGAAGCAAACAAAAGAGGCTATTCTTTTGACAGAAGCAAATGCAAATACTATAAATTAAAACAAAAAATTACAGTTACTTACGGTCAAATAAAACATGAAGAAAAACATCTTGGAAAAAAGCTTTTTTTGCGCGACAAGAAAAAGTTTTCTGAATTCAATAAGATAAGCGAAGTTGAATTAAACCCTATTTTTTACAGAACAAAAGGACCTATCGAAGAATGGGAAAAAAAGTAAAAGAATTTGAAAGTCATTAAGCACAATTGAAAATTGTGCAGGAGCAAATCGTTTGGTCATTGCAAAACTAGAAAAAGTAGTCCAGAAATTATAGCTACATATAACCAAAAGAAAACGCGGAGTGAGGGATTTGAACCCCCGCTCCCGGTAGGGAACCCGCTAGCACGCAACACAATTCTTTTCCACAAAAAGTTTTCTTTTTGGGATAAGAACACTTTTTCTTTTTCAAAAGAAAAAAGGTTGCCTCAAGGCGGGCGCATTTGACCACTCTGCCAACTCCGCAGAAATATTTGATTTGAGAGTCTTTATAAAGTTTTTCTCTAGGTTATAAGAAAAAAATAAGTGGTTAAAAAAGCATTATTAAAAGCATTTACTACTTGCCTATATAAAAAACTCTTTGGGGGGTGCAGTTTATATGATTGAAGTTGAAATTAAATCACTTTTAGGAGAAGCGGAATTTGCAGAAAAATTAAGAAAAAAACTTCCTGCGCCAATTAGTTCATCAAAACAAATAAACCATTATTTTATTGTTCCGTCTAGGAAAGATTTTAGGGAAAAGCTAATTGATTTTATAGAAGACAAAGAATTATTTGATAAAATAATTCAGAGTACTGATTTAGCTGTGCGTACTCGCTACAATGAAAAAAACACTTTTTTAATTCTCAAAGCTTCAATTGATGATACTACTAGTACAAATGGTAGGACAAGACACGAAATAGAACAAAAATTTGATTTGAGTATTAATGAATTAGATGAATTACTGCTTTCTGTTGGTTGCGAGTACCAAGCCAAGTGGTCAAGAGAAAGAGAAGAATTTAGAAGAGACAATGTTGCTATAACAATTGACAAAAATGCTGGATATGGTTACATATCCGAATTTGAGATAATGGTTGATTCAGAAGAAAAGGTTCCACAAGCAAAAGAAAAAATATATTCTTTGTTAAAAGAATTTGATTTAGAAGAACTTGCTCCAGAAAGGCTTGAAAGAATGTTTGCTTATTACATCAAACACTGGGACGAATACTATAACACAGAAAAAACCTTTGTTCTTGAGTAAAAGCTTTTTAAAAAATTAGATAAATGTAAGAAGAGACAAGCCAGGGAACCTCTATGAGGTATGACTCGTCTCCCCATCGCAAAACAATGTGTTTTGCAATCTCAACAAAGCATCGCTTCATTGAGTTAACTCCCAACACGATATTATTTTTTTACAATCTTTTTAAAAAGCTAACTCGAACGATTTTTTGTTTGAAAATGATGATTAGACCATATCACAGTCTAATTTCTTGAAGAATAACTATTTATATTAAAATAACTCTCTATTTATCATTGGAAGAGAGTGAGCTTTTTGGCTGAAGATGATTCAATTTACGATAACGACAGGGTAGAAACTAGTATCGATACGAGCAAGGACATGTTCGACGACGTTTTTGGTGAAGATGACGAGAAAAAGGCTGCAAGAAAACGTTTAGAAGAGAAAGCTAATGAACTAAAAGAAAAACAAAAAAATAAGTCAGTAGAAAAAGAAAATAAAGAAGACGACGAAGATGAAGACGAATTAATCGAAGAAGAAAGTGAGAGTGAAGAAAAAGAACCAGAATTATTTTTGGAAGTGAGTGAAGAGGACAAAGAAAAAAAAGATAAGGTTAAAGAAAAAATAAAGGATAAAAAATTTGGTAAAAAGAAAAGCAATTACAATGAAATAGTAAAAGATGGCATGGAGAAAAGCATTGAAAGTGGTTTGAAACAAAAAAGAACTAGCGGAAAACTTGATTTAAAAGTTAGTCAAGATGAAGAAGAATTCGAAGAGGAACCAACTTTTTCTACTATTAATCCTATTGAAAAAAATATTATCAAAACTGTGATAAAAAATAAAGCAAATAAAGCTGCTGTTGATGAACATGATGATTTAGCTGATTACTTATTGAAAGAGCATGGAACAAAAGAAGAGGGTATTTCAAAAGAAGAAACTGAAAAGCTTCGCATTGAAAGTGAAAAAATTAAAAACGAAGAAGTTAATTCAGAAAAAGTTCTGGAAGAGAATACAAAAGAAGTCTTTAATGAAAGTGAGGTAAAACCAAAACTAGACTTTTTAATGAGTGAACAAGGAAATGCTTTCATTGGAAGAAAAAAAAGTGTTTTGAAAAATTATGGTGAAGAAGCGGGATTATTTCTTGGAAGAGTTAACGAAGAATCGTTAAAAGACAAAAATGTTTATTTAGATGGATTAAATCCACACGTTGTATTTGTTTGTGGTGCAAGAGGAAGCGGAAAAAGTTATGTGCTAGGAGTAATAGCCGAGGAACTTGCAATAAAAAATAAGAATGTTGGAATAGTTGTTGTTGATCCAATAGGTGTTTTCTGGTCAATGAAACATCCAAACAAAGAAGAAAAAGAACTTGAGCTCTTGGCCAAATGGGATTTGATGCCAAGGGGACTTGATAACATTAAAGTATTCATTCCAGTTGGAATGCGTTCGAGTGTTCCAAAGAGTACTTATGATGCAACTTTTTCTATTCAGCCTGCTTTGCTCACAGCAGAGGATTGGTGCCTAACTTTTGGTATTGACAGATTTTCTCCGACAGGACTTTTAATGGAAAAAGGGATTGCAAAAGTAAAAACCGGTTATACTGATGAAAACGCAAAAACTGTTAGAGGAAAAGAAAATACTTTTTCTTTAGAAGACCTAATAAGTTGTTTTGAACATGATGCAGAATTAAATGATAGAGAAAGAGGATACAAAGCTGATTCAATCAGAGCCCTCGCTTCAAGATTTGATGCTGCAAAGCACTGGGGAATATTTGATGAAAAAGGAACTCCGCTAAGTATGCTTTCAAGAGCAGGACAAATGACTATTCTTGACACTAGTTTTTTAGAGGATAATGTTAGTGCACTTGTAATAGGAATTCTTTCAAGAAGATTATTAGCTGCAAGAAAATTAAGTACAAGAAGAGAAGCTGCAGGAAAATTTGCTGAAACAACTATGGAAGATTTAGTTGAATTAAATGTTCCACCAACATGGCTTTTTTTGGATGAAGCACACACACTTATTCCTGGGGGAAATCAAAAGACACCGGCAAGTAGTGCGCTTGTAGAGTATGTTAAACAAGGAAGAAGACCGGGATGTTCACTAGTTTTTGCTACACAGCAACCAAGTGCAATTGATTCAAGAGTACTAAGCCAGCTAGACATAATAATGGTTCACAAACTTGTTTTTGATGATGATATAAAAAGTATTTACAAAAGAACTCCAGCTATTCTTCCTGCACAATACAAGAAACCAAATTTCATTAAGACAATGCCAGTTGGAATTGCTTTAACCGGAGACAGACAAGAAACAACTACAAGAGCATTTGTAATGGGGATACGCCCAAGAATGTCTCAGCACGAAGGAAGAGATGCTGAAACAAGTGAGGTAAAACACGAACTTGATCAAAACCAAGTTGAGGTTCTTGGAGCAAGTATTGTTCTAAGACAACTAGAAAAAGATCCTAGCATTTCAATTGAGAGTTTAGAACAAACACTTGAAACACTAAACAACACTTACAAAAAGAATGTTAAATTAGAAGATATTTTGAGTGCGCTAAGAGAAAAAGGAATTAATATTGATGAAGAAAGAATTTATGCTCCAGGAGTAAAAGAAGAATTAGAAGAGGAAACAGCGATAGATGAAACCGAAGAATCTATTGAAAGTGGAGAAAAAGAAATTAAAGTTGGTAAAAAAGAAGTGGGCGAAACAGAAGCATCTTATGAAACAAGAGTAGAGTTAACTGCACTAAAGGGAAATATTGATGAAGCAAACGCAAGAAAATTACTTGCGAATTTGAGATTAAAAAAGAAGCTTGGCTTTTTTGGAGAAGAAGAAATACTCGATAGGCTAACACTAAAGTACGGGGTGTTATACAAAATAAAATACAATTATTTTTCACAAAAAGATGCTTTCCAATTAGGAGAAGCATACATTAATTCTTTAACAGGAGAATTTATCCATGATATTAACGGAAAAATCGTTGAGAGTCGTGGGCTTGATAAGATGCTTGAACTTAGTGAAAGTGAAATCAAAGTAATTAAAATGCTTGAAAAGAAAATGAATCTAGAACAAATCGCCAAGTTACTTGAAATGGAAAAGGGTAATGCAAAAAGAGTTCTTGACAAACTAATCGAGAAAAAGATTGTTGTTGGAATGAAACAAAAAGAAGATGACTTGTATTATCTTACAGCTAAATTCGATTTACCAAAAAGCCCGTTACATGCAATAATGCCAAGCATAGGAAGACGCCCAATAACTGAGGTTGAGAGTGCAGTACTAATACAACCAAAAATCCAGGAAAAAGAAGCAGCTGAACTTATTAAAAAAATGTGGGGAAATATTACAGTAAAAGAAATTACTCACCTATTCATTCCAATATGGGAAGGTGTACTAAAGAAAAAAACCGGTGAAGAAAGAACAGAAATAATAGAGGGCATTAACGGAAATAGAATAGCCTAAAAATAAAGAATCATTATCTCATTGCCCTACTTTTTTTCTCCAAAAAACTTTTTTAGTGTTTTATAAGAAGCAAAGCAATTTGCTTTAGTATTATTAACATTAATTTTTATTCCGGAAAAATAAATATTCGCTTTAAACAATTGTTTTTCTAATAGAATTTTGCATAACTGTCCAATATTTTCTTTTTCAACAACATATTCACTCTGTTTTCTCCATATCTGCGGAATTAATCTTTCTAATTCGCTGTCACGCGTTTCTAAAACAAGCTTATCATTTACAGAAAAAGAAACTATTTTTTCAACTAGCATTTCATCAAAAGTCACTTGGATAGAATCATTAAAATCAAGTTCCCTCAACTTTTCTTCTTGTACCTTAAGTAACAAACTCATTTTTTTAAGATAAATTCGCCTCTCCTTTATCTTAGCTCTCACATCTTCAACATCTTTTATTGTAAAAGAAGCATTTTCTTTTGCATTACTCAAAAGTTCCGGGCTTTGTGCTGCCCGCTGAGACAAAACAATCAAAAGTTTTATTATTTCTTCAATATTAGGTAAAGGTTTTTTCATTGATTCATTTAATTTAAGAACGAGTTTTTCTTTCATTTCAATGCTTATTGAGGCAGAACCCTTATCAGTAATAAATAAGTTATTACCTTCTTTTTTTATCAAACCAAAAGAAACAAGATTTTTTAGTGCACGACTAAGCGCTGAGTTTGCAGAAGAAGGATTTTTGTAACGCGAAACTATTCTCGCAAATAAGTCATTATAGTCAAGTCCAGTGTTCTGCTTTATTATAAGCAAAACAGAATTGTTAAAAGTCATAAAGTTAGAATGTTAAAGAATGATTAAAAAACTAGCTTAAAACAAAAAATATTTCTTTTTAAATAAATTATTCTTGAGTTACTTTCTTCATTCTTTTTCCAAGTGAGTACTCGCATTTTTGCTTGCATATAGTACATTCACCAACAAAAACAGGCTTTTTATTCTGTTTTTTTACTGTTGCAACGTACTTGTATCTTCCGCCGTAACCATGGGCAGTATTCTTTTCGTGTCTTACATTCCCTTGTGCAAGTGTTCTACCTTTACCAGATTTGAATTCTTTTAGCTTGTGCTTAGTATGTTTTTTGCACTTTTTACAGTAAAGTTTCTTTTCTTTTGGAAATTTCATTATCTCACCAGTTATAAAAAAAGGGGATGCAAAGCTTTTAAAAGCTTCTTTAAAGGCTTTCCAAGAGAAGCAAAAAAGACAGAGTAATCAAAAAAGCCCTTTTTCAATAAAATAAATAGGGCTTTATAAGGCGGAAAGTTCAGAAAGTAATTTAAATGTCTTTTACTTAATATTAGCAGGTTTTTAATAAGCCTTTTTTGTTTGTGTTGGTGATTGAAATGGTTTTTGTTTCGCTTGAAAAAACAGTTAAAACGATGATTTTTAAACCGGTTATTTTTTTGCCAATGATTGTCGTGGCACTAGTTGTTTATTTATTATCAAATCTTACAACATGGGTTCTTGAAAGACCCATAACTGATTTTGTTTTATACAGTGAAGCATTTGCTGGAACAGATATACTATCAGTGTTCTTAACCAATTATCCACTTGAAACAATTGCAATGCTTTTATGCGGAATATTTGTTTTACTTTTAAGTATTATAGCGCTTTTATCAATGGCAAGAGTAGCTAACGGAAAAAAATTTGTTCAAGCAATTAATGAATCTGTTCTAGAATGGAAAAAAAGTCTTGGACTTACAATATTTGTTTTAGTAGTTTCTTTTCTACTATTTATTTTATGGTATGTTGTAGCAACTATTTTCGGCATAGTAAGTGATTTTGTTGCAGTAGTTGCAGTAACAGATTTTTTACTTTTGATTTTGTTACCAATCATTATTTTCGTAGTCGGATTAATTTTGCTAGTTAGATTAGCATTTGTATTACCAGCTTTTGTTGACAACAATGTTAAAAAAGCATTTCAAAAAAGCTGGGATTTCAGTCAAAAAAAATTTATCTCTAACCTTGTATTAATAATAGTCGTGCTAATAATAACATACATTTTGTGGAACTGGATTTCATATATCGGAGTACTGGTGGATATAGAAATTATATTCGACTTATTAGGAGATGTTATTGCAACCACTTTCTTTGGTTTAGCGGTTTCTTATTATTATTTCAAGTAGGTTGATTAAATGACTCGCCTAATAAAACTGACACTAAAAAATTTTAAATCATTTAGAAAAGCTGAGATACCAATAAGCAAAGGATTCACAGCAATTGTGGGTAGTAACGGCTCCGGAAAAAGCAATGTTTTGGATGCACTTCTTTTTGTTCTTGGTATTACTTCACTTAAAACACTACGAGCAGGAAAGCTAACTGATTTAGTAAATAACACTTGCAAAGAAGGTTACGCAAAAGTTGATTTAACAATAAAAGGAAGAGAAAAAGAATTTGAAGTAAGTAGAATGGTTGATAAACAAGGAAAAAGCGTTTATCGCCTTGATGGAAAAAGAACAACTCTAAATGAAATTAATTCTCTTCTTATAGAACTTGGGATAGACATTTCCGGGCACAACATTGTTACCCAAGGAGATATAACAAAAATAATTGAAATGTCGGCCATAGAACGAAGAGAAATAATTGATAATATTGCAGGGTTAAGTGAATTTGATCAGAAAAAACAAGAAGCAATAAAAGAACTGGAAAAAGTTGATTTGAGAATAAAAGAGGCTACAATAATTTTAAATGAGAGAAACACTTTTTTGAGTGAACTAGAACAAGAGATGAATTCAGCACGCGAATACAAAGAACTTGAAGAAGAGAGAAAGCAAATAAAAGCAACAATAATTTCAAAGGAACTTTATAAAATCGAAAAAAGGACTGTTGAAATTGATAGTGAATTAAAAGAAATTGAAAAACAAAAAGAAGATATTGAAAAAAATGTTTCTTTATCAAGTGAAGAGCTAATAAAATCAAAAGAAGAAGCAAAGGAAGCAAACAAAAAGGCAATCAAAGGTTCTGAGGAAATTTATTCTACAATAGGAAAAGAATTTGAAGAAAAGAAATCAAAACTTAATCTGGAAAAAGAAAAAATTGAATTAAAAAAGATTCTAATTGAAAAAAATCTTAAAAAAATTTCTTCAAATAAAGATGAAGCAGAAAATGCAAGTAAAAGACTTGGAGAGAACTCACAAGGCATGAAAGAAATTGAAAAAGAAATTTTAGGAATACAAAAAGAAATTGATTTTATCTCAAATAAAAAACAAGAAATTGAAAAAGTTGTTAAATCAAAAAATAATGAAATAGTACATAATGAAAACGAGCTTGATGCAACAAATCGTGAAATTGAAGAAAAAAGAAAAGAATTTTTTGATCTAGAAGTATTTGTAAAACAATGGGAAAAACAAAAAGCTTTCAATGAAAAAAAATTAACTGAACTGGATGAAGAACTAAAAGAACTTGAAAGTGAAGCAGAAGAGATAATTGAAAAGAAAAAAGAAATTGAGTCTCTTCAAAAGGGGCTTAATTTAGAATCAGAATTAAAGAAAGCCGAAAGAAAACTTGAAGAAATTCAGGAAGTAAAAAGCAAATGCATCTCAATTATTGAGGAAGAAGAAAAAGCAATAAAAGAACTGGAAAAAGCTTTATCAAAGTGCCCAGTGTGTGATGCAAACCTAGAATCAAGCAAAAAAAAGCTTATTATACAACAGAAAATGGATGTTATTGAGAAACAACGTGTTATTGAGAGGGAAGGGGAGAACAAAATTGCTAATGCAAGACGCGTTACCGAAGAAATAAAGGAAAAGATTTTTAGTATTAACAGACTTGAATCGGATATTGCAATAGAAAAAGCTGTTTTAGAAAAGATAGTTGAAATAAAAAGAAAAAGTGGTGTTTTAAAACAAGAGATAGATGAACGCATCATTGCAGGGCAACTTGAAAAAAAGAAGAAAATGGATGAAAAATTAAGAGAAATGCTTGTAAAAAGAGAGAAGATAAAAGAAAAACTAAAAGATTTGCGCGCACAAAATATTTTTGAAGAGTACTCAAACATAGCAACAAAACAAGAGAGTCTGCTACATAACCATGCTTCTTTGGAATCAAAAATAAATAAGTTAAGAGTAGAACAAAGCACCTTCCTCTCAAATAAAGAAGGAGCACTACTTGAAAATGCTGAACTTGAAAACGAGATAGAAAAAAATCAAAAAGATATAAACGAGAAAAAGCCTTTGCTTGAAGAAATTGAAAAAGATGTTCTATCAATTGAAAAAGAAATAGATAAAGCAAAGAAAAAACAAAATGAACTTATTGAAAAGAAAGATAAACTTGACAAAAAAATAGAGAAAATTGAAAAAGAAATCATAAACGAAAATATAAAACTTAAAAAAATTGATGCTCGCATAAACGAATTCAATATTGAGAAAAGCCGACTTGAAGTAAAAGAAAACGATTTAAAAGAAGAAGAAAAAGAATTTGAGGGAGCAGAACACATTGGAGAAAAAACAATTGAAGAATTAAAAGAGAGAATTGTTCACGTGGAAAAAAGACTTAGTGATATCGGCGCAGTTAATATGAAAGCAGTTGACAATTTCAATGAACTAAAAAAAGAAGTTGATGATATACAAGAAAAATCAAACAAACTGGCTAATGAAAGACTTGCCGTTCTTGATATGATAGACAAAATTGATGTTAAAAGAACAAATGTATTCATGGAGTGCTTTAACGAAGTCAACTCTAATTTCCAGAATATGTTCTTCAAATTCTTTAACGGAGAAGGTAATCTAACTCTGTCAAATGCAGAAAAGCCTCTTGAAAGTGGATTAATAATTGATGCAAAAACAAAGGGAGTAAAACTACAAAATATGGATTCAATGAGCGGAGGAGAAAAAACTTTGACTGCACTCGCATTTATGTTTGCTATACAACTATATTCTCCCGCACCATTCTACGCATTTGATGAAGCGGATGCAGCACTCGATAAAGAAAATTCAATGAAAATGGGTAACCTAATTGAAATGATTGCTGAGAAAAGCCAATTCATTGCAATAACACACAATGATACCATAACAAGAAAAGCAACACAAATAATTGGCGTGGCACTAAACAAAGACAACAGTTCAGTAATAGGATTGAAACTGAAAAACAAACAAGACGAATAATTTCGATATAAATAATTTTTTGTTCACTCAATATCTTATTTTTATTCTTTTGACTTTTTAATTAATCTTTTTCTTTCCCGCTCTTCTCTTTTTTCTTCAGCAATTTGTTCTTTTTCAATTTCTTTAGTCCCTTTAACACTAGAATCTTTTGAATGAAGCAAACGCCTTGCCCCAATGGGCTTTTTTGATTTACTTACTTTTCCACTAAAAGAAAGTTTATTAGCACTAGATGCTCTTTTACGAGAACTTTTTTCCAAAGAAGATTTAAAATCATTTGGACAACTATACAAAAATGATTTGCGTCGGTTAAAAGAACCACGTTTGTTTTTTAATTCATTTTCGTAATCAGAAATTTGTTTTCTTATTTCAACAATTTCTTGTGCATCTTCAGTCAAACTCTTTTCATAATCTGTCGGAAGAATCAAACCTGCGCGATAATGCTTTTTCAAATCTTTCATTCCGCGCTCAAGAGCCCTTAATTTTGCTCTTGATTCATCAATATTAAGAGTTATCTTTGATCTCTCGGAAGCAAAGTTTTTCATTTGACTAAATTCTGATTCATACTTCTTCTTCATGAAAAAATATTCTGTATCAGTAATCTTTTTCTGTGAAAGAGCCTTATCAAGACGATTAAGTAAAGCATTTAATTTATCAGCTTTTGAATAGTTAATAAAAACTCTTTTTCTTGATTTAATGCCAATAGTAATCAAAGCAACTAGCAAAATTATTAGAGCTACTAATAAAATCACAAGATAATTTGAAATTGAATCTACTTTAGTATATTGAATGTCAATTATTGGTTTTGAAGAAACATAATCCTGTAATTGATTATTAGAAAGATAATTATCAACGATCTCATTTGCAGATTCAATATAATTTGACAATATTGCAAGGTCATAACCGGTCTCAAGATTAGCTACCATATTATTTTGTCTTTCGCTTGATTTTTCAAAAATGGCATTCTGCAAAAAAAACTTTGCATGGTCAAGATAAACATTTGCCCAAAAAGAGTTTAGATTATGAGAATCACTAACTTTTTTTTCCATTGCATCCAAAAGCTGTGTAGGATCCAAATCCTTTCTTTCTACATATGCTTGTACAAAAGAATCGGCAAAGTAGGCATCATAAAGCGCTGCAAAGAAAAAATTGTTATCAAAAGATATTTTTGCTGAATCAATTCTTCTTTGGGATTCACGGACAATATCAGAAGGAATGTTGGAATCAATCAGTGTCTGTTCAACAGAAAGAATTTTTGTTTTTACTTGCGAAACAAAATCATCTTTGAACATTGGTTGTTTTTTTAGGTTACTTTTTTGTGCTTCAATAATAAAATCTTTTGCAGTAGTAGTCCACGCTTCTGCAGAAACAAAGTCATAAACTTTTTTAATTAGCCCTTCTTCTATGGTTTCTGAATCATCAGTGGGTAAAAAAGTAACTTGCTCAGCAGTGCTCAAAGCATTCTTTGCATAAGCAATTCTTTGCTGTGCCCCAATAATCCATTCAATTTTATCAAACGGAATAAAATCAGCTTTTTCTTCAGTTGATTTAATATCAACTCTTAGTGAACTTATCATTGAGTTTAGTATAGTAGAATCTTTTTCAAGCAAAGACGGGTTTGCTGAAATCTCTTTTATGGTTAGAGCAGTAAGAGTCGAATTAAATGCATAATTTGCTGCAGAGTAAAGGTAGTTCTGGTCAAGATAAATCTGTGCTAATTCAATATCTCTCTCTGCTCCACCTATTTTAGAATAAAAAGTGCTTCTTGTAGCATCATCAAGAGTAGTAACCTCCAACTCTTTTTTTGCATCGCTAATAGCACTCTTCGCTCTTTCAATATAATTTTTTGACAGTTGCTTCATTGGTTCTAGTGCGGGCTTGTATTGAATCGCTTCAGGAACAAAATAACTTGATGTAACTGTGGTATCAACTTTTATCGAATCAATACTTGAATATGCAAATTTTAATACTTCATCAATCGTACCCACTTCGACAATTTTCATTCCCAAATTATCAGGACCATATTCCAATAGATTTATTGAAACTACCTTTCCAGTTTCTTTTATTACTTGACTCGCCTCTCCCTTTGGAATCATAAGTAATTTTATTCCTATTTCTGAAGCAGCTTGTGCTTTTGCATAAACTCCGCCAACCATTCCCACAGAACCATCAGAATTAATTGTTCCGGTTATACCAATATCACTCTGAATTTTTTTCTCTGATAAAAGCGAATATGCAAGTAGAGTCATTGCAGCCCCGGCACTTGGGCCATCCACCTCAGAAGCATTTGCTTTAATGTCAAAAATAAAATTGTTTTGATTTATTGCAACGCCGGTTTTTTTCTGCGCAATCTTAAGTGCAATATTACCGGTTGTTTGAGTATCTTTTCCAACAAGAGAATTTGAAGTAATAAAAGCTACTTCACCATCTCCTGGAATACTATAAAGAAATAAATCTGCAGCCATCCCTTTTTCATCTTCTGTAACTGCAAAAATTTTTATTTGCCCCGAGTCAAGAATAGCAAAAGCATTTGTTGCAAGCAAGAGCATGGAAAATAAAACAAGAAAATTCAAAAGAATTCTTTTATTCATAAAAGCACAATATATACACTTTAAAGATATTTATTAATCTTTTCAATCAAAAAAATAATCCTTTCAAACAAAAAGAATCCCAAAACAAGTAAGTGTAAGAAAAAATAAGGGGGCATGTAAAAACAATTAGAAAAAGCTATAATAATACTTCAAAAAAAAAGATTAGCTGGGTGGAGAGAACCGATAATAACGCCGTGAGGCACCTCTCCAGTTGGTGAGCACTTGTCTCTCCACCCAACCGCGGAACTAAACTCTCTTTTCAATTCCAATAATAT
Source organism: uncultured archaeon (assembly GCA_964402905.1). Taxonomy (GTDB): domain Archaea; phylum Iainarchaeota; class Iainarchaeia; order Iainarchaeales; family JAAZKV01; genus JABIDZ01. The sequence goes on along the minus strand of CAYODU010000004.1, from coordinate 17,826 downwards.
CTGCTCCATTGTAATATATAAACTATGCCAGAATTTTTTCACTGAAAAGAATTTAATATTAATTTTTACTGCAATTGACTAATCTTATTTAATGCAATTGCCGTCTTTTGGCAAGAGAAAAAGTTTCGTGAAAATGATGGCTGAAAAGCACAATCATTTTCACTTAAATAAATTTACCCGAAAAGAGCTCCAAGGCCTGCTGCAGCTTCTTCTTCAGATTTCTTTGCATCAACTTCTGGTTCCTCTGCTTTTGCTTCTTTTGCTGGTCCCGCACTAGCTGCTGCTGGTGCCACCGCTGCTTTTGCAATAGCGTCGTCAATGTTGATGTTTTTTATTGAAGCAACAAGAGCTTTTACTCTTGCAGAATCGAATTCAATTCCTGCTGTTTTTAGGATTGATTCTACTCCAGCTTCATTGACATCTTTCTTTGCTGAATGAAGCAACATTGCTGCATATACATATTCCATCCTTTTCACCTCACAAAAATAATATTAAAATAATATTAGTAGTGGTACCAAAGTTACTTAACTCTAGCGAACTACTCTTTTTTCTCTCCCTCTTTATTTTCTTCTTTTACTTCTTCTTTTACTTCTTCTTTTACTTCTTCTTTTACTTCTTCTTTAACTTCTTCTTTAACTTCTTCTTTTGGAGAAACAGAGTCAACTGTTTCTTTAACTGCTTTTGCTTCTCTCTGTGCTTTTATCAAAATTATTTCTGTGCTTATATCATTGTAGTACTCAGCATTAACAGATAAATTAAGTGCTTGTTGATAAGCTAAGACAAATTTATCAAATAATTCTTCTTCATCAACATCAAGTGCTTCGCTTGAATAAAAATCATTTTCTTTTTTATCCAGAACACCAAGAACTTTCATTCCTACTTTCATTGGTTTAATATTTAGTTTTCCAAGTACATCAGCTACTGCGGCCGAGATTTCTTCTCCTTTTTTTGCAACTACTTTATCTTGTGCAATTGAAATAGTTGGTCCAGCAACAGTTACTTTCAGTCCAGCCCCTTTTAGAATTGATAATGCTGGTCCTGGAGGCAAACCTGTATCGCCTGCTTGTACTGTTATATCTGATATCGCAATATCACCGGCTTTTGCAGATGTTTCTCCTTTATTCTTTTTAATAAAAGAAAATAATTCAAAAGGATTTTTCTTTGAAAAAATAACTGCAACACTTTCTGCAACCAAACCATCAATCTTTGCTGTGTCAACATCCGCGTCCTGAAAAGCTTTTCTTACTACTCTTGTTTTAGAAACTTTTATTTCTGCTTCGCCATGCAATCTCTTTCTTAAAACAGATAAAATATTTGCAGGTAATTGATTCAGAGTTGCTATTGCAACAAAAGGATATTCTTTCAAGAGAGACGAAAGTTCATCTTTCTTTGCTTCCTTCCATTTTCTATTGTGTGAAGTCATTGAGTATCACCCACTTTTATCGGAACACCCATAGTCATTTTTACATAAACATTTTTGATGTTTTGTTTTTTCTGTGGCAAAGTATTCATTACTGCTTCATAAATAACAAACATATTATCAATAATTTTTTGATCTTCCATATTTTCTTTTCCAACAACAGATTGTACAACTGGCATGAATCTTCCTTTCTTATTTGTTACTGTTACTTGTGTCCTTGCTCTTGCAAGTGTTTCATCAAAATTTGCAACATTCATAATTGGTTTAGGCATTTTTCCTTTAGGAGCTAATTGCTGTCCCAAAAACTTTGCCACGGTGAGCATTACTGAACCTTCAGCAAACAAAGCATCATAATTAATTAATTCAGCCAACTTAGCTTTATTTTTTACAAGAGCCTCAATATCTTTTTCCATTACAATAGTATCAACTTTTCCTTTTATTGTATCAACAAAAGAACTTGTTTTTGCAAAAACACATATCTTACCAGAACCTTTTCCAGTAGGATTAGGTAAAATAACTTTTACATTAACCTGATTCTGAGGTTTCTTCATGTCAAGGCCAGTAAAGTTAATCATCATTTCTACGCTCTGCAAAAAGTTTCTTTTCTTTGTTGCCTCACGCATTTTTTGAATAGCTCTAGCTGCTTCATCTTTCTTCATTTTTTAACACCTACCACCAAAGTGGTAACGCAAAAGTAATCGCTTTTGCTTCGGCCTAAAAAGGCTTCTTTATAATAAAATAATCTCTGGAAAAGGTTTATAAATCTTTTAACAAAGCCGTTTTATTTGAAAACAAAAACAATTATTTTTTGTTTCTAATTCTTTGTTCCAGAAAAGTAATTGTGCCTTTGGCACTAAAACTTACTATCAAATTTCCCTTCGTCAATTGCTTTTATTGCGTTTTTTGCTCGCATGCCTTCAACAGTTACTCCCATTGAATCACATACTCCAATTATTTCTTTTGCAATTGATTTTGGATGATAAGAATTAATATTGTCATTTTTCATTTGACCAATGCTCTTTACTTGTTCAATTGAAAGATTTCCAACAACATCAGTTTTTGGATTAGCAGCACCTTTAGCTGCTTTACACTCTTTTTTTATTAGTGCACTTGTTGGGGGCAAACCAACTTTTATGTCAAAAGTTTTGTTTGCATTAATTGTAATTGTAACTGGAACTTTCATTCCTGATAAAGAAGCAGTTTTCTCATTTATTTTTGCAACTACTTCACCTATATTTACTCCAGTAGGTCCCAATGCGGGGCCAAGCGGAGCGCCGGCAGATGCTTTTCCGCCATCAACCATTACTTTTATTTCACCCATTTTTATCACTCACCAAAATTTATTTAATTATAATTTATTGAATTATTTTAATATTCTCAGCTTTTATTGTAACAGGTATTTTTACTGCCGCTTCAAGTAATTCAACAGTAACCTCTTCTTTTGGAGCATTTACCCTTGTTATCTTTGCTTTTTCTCCTTTGAATGGACCAGAAATAATTTCTACTTTCTGTCCTTCCTGAATACTTTTCATTAAAGGTTTTGATTCAAGCAAACTTGTTAATTCATCAATATTAACTGCACCCTTTACTATTCCAGAACCCCTTATGTGTGGAGTATCGGTTATTCCTCTTCTAACAGTTATTTCATTATCCGCTTCAAGAAGAATATATCCTTTCAATCCAGGAACAACCGCAATAGAGTAAATATTCAAATCTTCTTTGGCAATTTTTGAGCCAAGAATATCCACTACTAATTGTTCTTGTCCAACTGTTGTTCTAATCGGGAAAATCATTTTTGCTCACCTAAAAATTCAATCTTGAAATATTTATAAACCCACCACAAATTAATAACCTAAACCGGTTAGAGCAAATAAAAGTGATATAATATAACCAATTATTCCAATCACTATTATCCCTAATCCAATAATTAGAGCCATTCTTTTGTATTCGTCTTTTGTAGGTTTTTTTGAAACAATAAAAATTCTTCTACTGTCCGAAATAAACTTTGAAATGCTTTCTTTTATGTTCATTAAGCTACACCACTAAGATAATTTAAAAGGGAAAGATTTAAAAATAAAAGAGAAAGCAAATAAAATGAAAAAAGAAACTTTATAGAACAAAAAGCAATTGGGAAACGAAAAAAAATTTGGGTTGACTTAAGTAAATTCTATTCCTAAGTCAACTTCTCCACTTGCAGTATCCCCGTCAAGATAAGGGAATCTTCCGCCAGCAATAACAACCATCGCTTGTATCTGATTCTTTGGAAGATTTTCATCAACCATTGCACCCCATATAATATGGCTTGCATTATGAATTTTTGATGAAACTGTTTCAACAATCATTTCTGCTTCTCTTAGAGTCATATCGCTTCCACCAGTAACATTTACCAGTGCCCTATTTGCATTAGAAATATCAACATCAAGTAAAGGAGAAGTCAAAGCATTTTCAACTGCTTCAAGTGCTCTTGCTTCCGAGCTCTCTCCTCTTGAAGATTCTCCAAGCCCAATCATTGCTGCTCCACCTCTGCTAAGAATTGTTCTCAAATCTGCGAAGTCAAGATTAATCAGACCAGGTTTTGTAACCATTTCAGTTATTCCTTTAACAGCATTAGTAAGAACTTCATCAGCTACTTTAAAAGCAGCATTTATAGGTAAGTCGGGTGCAATCTCAAGTATCTTATCATTTGGAATAACAATTATTGTATCAGTATGTTCTTGTAATCTTTCAAGACCAAACATTGCATTCTCCATTCTCTTTCTTCCTTCTACTGTAAATGGCAAAGTTACTACTGCAACTGTAAGTGCTTTTAGTCCCTTAGCTATTTCTGCCATTACTGGGGCAGAACCTGTTCCGGTTCCTCCACCAAGTCCACACGTAACAAAAACCAAATCGCTTTGGCTTAAAACATCTCTTAGTTCTTCAATAGATTCTTTTGCTGCACTCTCCCCTATTTGAGGATCAGAACCAGCACCAAGTCCACGAGTAAGTTTTTTTCCAATTAAAAGTTTTTTATCTGCTCTTGTTGAAAGTAAATCCTGCGCATCAGTGTTAACTGCGAAAGTAGTTGCTCCTTTTATTCCTATTTCGGCCATTCTTTCAATAGTATTACAGCCTCCACCCCCACAACCAACAACCATTATTTTTGCCTGATTTTCTTCAAGCATATCAACAAGTTCTTCATCAGAATGAACTGATCTTCTACTATTTGTTTTCTTAGCTTTTGATATTTTTGGATTTGATTTAGGTTTAAAAAAATCTATTTTTTTCTTTGCTTTTGATTTTGATTCAGCTTGAGCTCTCGCAATAGCATTCCTTACAATATGATCCATTCTCATTCACTCCATTCACAAATAAAACGTTAAATCCAACGAATTAATGATTTTTCACATAAAATTCTTTAAAAGGTTATTCTTTCACTCAACAAAATTAAACATAATTAGGGTACTTCTTTTTAAATGAAAGCCCCAAAACTAGAAAAAAGTGTTTTTAACCAAGGTTATAAAAACAAGATTAATTTTAAGGATTCATTTTTGTTTCTATGCGATTAAGTTCTTCCTGAATATTTTTTAGTTCATTACGCAATTTTTCTGCTTGTGTTCGTGTAGACTGTTTCAAAATAGCTTCTTTCAATTCAACTATATCCAACTGAAGTTGTTTAATCTCCCGCTCGGCCTTTCTATTAACAAGATAATCATATTGAGCTCTCTGCCTATCCACTTCAGCAGCACGATTTTGACTCATCAGTATAACCGGGGCTTGTATTGCTGCAAGACAAGATAAAAACAAATTCAATAAAATGAATGGATAAACATCCCATACTCCAAACAAAACTATCAAAGAATTAAGAATTGTCCACACGACAATTACTAGTGCAAATAATAAAATGAATGTCCAGGAACCAGCCCACCTTGCAATCCAATCAGCTGCTTTTTGTCCACGAGAAAGTTTTTTTGATTTTAATGTGGGTAATTTATCCCAATTTATTTTTACTTGGGGATTAGTGGCAAAACCATTTGTTTGTCTTGAAGCGGATGCAACTAACTTTGAATTATTTTTTCTATTATTTTTTTCCATTCAATTCCACATCCAAATTAAATCAAAATATAAACACTCAAATTAATCGCAAAAGAAATAATGCATAGCAACGCAAAAATAACCCCTACAATAAAACCTTTTTTCAAATCATTATTATAAAAATTAATTGATTTTATAATGATAAATAATATTAAAAGCACTGATAAAATTAAAAGCATCGTACCATTTATTCTTGAAAGCATACTTGCCCCGCCAAGGGTTATTACAGGAATTGAAATGAATGGTACAAGTACGCTGATGATTCCAATCAACAATATGTTAAACACAGCCTTCCTATCATTTGAAGCGTGCTGATCAATATTTTTTTCCATAAAAAACAACTCTTTATTTGTGAATAAGGCATTAAGTAATATTTAACTCTTATGAGAGCTGAGAAAATCATTTTGTCTCAGCAATTCATTTATGTCAGCCAGTACCATAAACCAAGTATTCCTCCAACAAGTATCGCTGTTGATAATGCAAGAGAAATATTTGTTGCAAGCAAGAAAACAACAGCAAGAACAATAAATCTACCCACATCAAGTGACATTTCTCTTGCAACAAAAAATTCTGGTTTGTTTTGATGCTTTGACTTTTGATAAACCAATGATTCAAATGGAACATCAAGCAAAGCCCAAGTTAGACCACCAAAAAACCACATAGTAACCGCATGAATAATAGTTGTTGTAAATGCACGTAGCATTACTGTTAAAGAAAATAAAACCGAACCAGTTTTCACTAGTTGTTCTTTTCCAAAAGAATCACATTTTTTACTAATGTAAAGCGTTGAAAAAATACTTATGAAATTAACCACCATTGCTATTGCACCGATTAAAACAAAATCTGGGAACAAAATAAAAATAAAAATCGGCCAAAGACACGAAGTTGCAATACCAATAGCTCCATGCCCCACAAACGGGAAAAAATAAGGGAAATGCCTTTTTTTGAATATGTGTCTAAAGTGAAATTTTTGTTTGGGTTTAATATCCTTGGATAATAGTAAAGGAATTTGCCCAATTAATATAAGTATAATTGTTAACAAGAAAACCCAGTGAAAACCAAACAAAGCAATTATTGCTCCACCAATAAATGGGCCCAGTAATGCAGCAACAATGTTTATTACTCTGTATTTGCCTACTTCTCTACCAACTCGCTTTGTTTTTGAAATAAAAGAAAATTCTTCATGAAAAGGCATCCAGAAAAAGGCTTCACCAAAACCGAGTAGAAAACCAATTGCAGATAGACCAATTAAAACTGGATTAAAGAAATACAATAAAGCAAAAAATGAAATTATAAACGGAGAACTAAAAAGCATTGTGTGAGCAGTACCTATCCTTGCAGAAAGTTTTCCCGCAATCGGGAAAAACAATAGAATTGCTAAGAATTCAAAAAAGAAAAAATTCACTAAATCAAATAGAGAACTACGGATAGTAAAAATAAAAATCGGCAAGAAAAGATTAATCATTGCCAGACCAAAACTTCTCAAACTAAACATTACATAGAACTTTGAAAGGGTATCATGGAGCATCAAATACTTAATATTGTGATAAAAGTGCATTACAAGAAAACACTTTATTGATTAATAAACATATTTGATTAATAAAAAAGTACTTTTACTTTGCCCAAACAAATATTTTAGATAAATTCTAGTCCCTTTTTTTATTTATAAAGCCCCTTTTTAAACCTTGTGTAATCCTTTTATTTTAGTGAAGGGGCTTTTTAAAGGCCTTTTCAGGATTTTGTGGGTGATATAGTATGAAATATACTGTTGTTAATATGGTTGCAGCTGCTTCTCTTGACCAAATGCTTGATCTTTATTCTTTGGCTGTGGGCATACCAAATATTGAATACGAACCGGAACAATTCCCCGGAGCAATACTAAAAATAAAAGAACCAAAGGTTTCAATGCTATTATTCAAAAATGGAAAAATTATTTGTTCGGGTGCGAACAGCGAAGCACAAATAGAACAGGGAATAAGAAAAGCAAATAAGATGATTCACGAAGTTCAAAAGGATATTAAAGTAAAGAGAAACATTACTTTTGAAATAGTTAATTTTGTTGCAACAGCTTCTCTTGATATGAATCTTGATTTGTTCGAAGTTGCTATGACTCTTGACAATGTAGAATATGAGCCGGAACAATTCCCCGGAGCAATTCTTCGTTTAGATGAACCAAAACTAACTTTCTTGCTTTTTAAGAACGGTAAAATGATTTGTGCTGGAGCAAAGAAAGAATCTCATTTAAGACAAGGATTGAAAATCGTTGAAGAAATGGTTTCAAAAAAGAAGAAAAGCAAAAAGAAAAAGTAGCTAAAACTTAATACTTGTTAGGGTTTTTTCCCTAACAAGAACTTATTTTTTTAATTTAATTTTTTATTTTGAAAGAGTTGGATCAACTACTTTTCCTAAAAACAATATTTCACCTGTTTTGTTGTCTTGAATATAAAACGCAAAGGGGCGATTTGCATTGAATACATTCTGCGGTCTAGCAGAGGTTATCCCAACAACAATTCCTGTTGCTGCCGCGGCTTCTGTTCCTTCTTCGTTCACTTCAACGAATGCTTTGTGGAAAGCACCAGTAATTTTTACTGATTTTGTTGAATCCATTTTTGAAAAATCCGCAAAATCTAAAAACGCTTCATGCATCCCTAGTTCTTTCAAACCAGGAATCAAATCATATTCAGTTTCAAATTTGAATTTTGGCAAAAAAACAATTACGTCTTGTTTAAACATTTTTGTTTTTGCACTAGAAAGTTCTTCTGCTGACGGAATAGTAAAGTCATAAACTGGCTTGTAATTATCCGGGTTGCATTCAGAGTTTTCTTCGCAATCAGCTTGAATTCCTTTTGGAAGCAATAAAATCATTGACATGTCTTCTCCTTTGTAAGGCAATTCTAAGTACTGAAAAGTGCCGTCATCCAAATAACTAAAATCTTCTTTTTGATTCATTATTTTTGCAGTAACTTTTTTTTCTGCAGAAACAAAGAAATCAGAATCATTAGTACTTTCTGTTTTGAATTTTGTTTGCCAATCGCCTTTAAAGTAAATTGCATTAACAAGCACTAATTTTGTGTAAGAATCAATCGATCCACCAGGCAACAAGTCAACAATTTTTTTATTTGTTTGGTCTTCAACCCATTTATTTATCATTATTCTTTGTTCTTCTGGAACATTCTTAAAATCAACAGGAGTGCTTTTTCCATAATAATATTTATCAATTATATCGTAGAAACTTTGCTCAAATGTGTAAGTTTTTTCATTCCATAATGCATTAGCAATATTTAGTTGGTAATTTCCTTTTGATGCACTTTCATTCAAAGAATTATACAAGTTTGCAAAAGAAGATTGCCTTGTTATATCATCAACAGGAAAGTAAAATACTTTTTGCATTTCTTCTGCAGTTTTCCCGTCTGCTCCTTCATAGACCATTGCTAAAGCAGAGGAAATACTAAAAGGAGAAAAGAAAATATTTTTTCCTGAGTTTGTAGGATTTGAATCTAATTTATTGTAATAATCAATAGCAAAAGTATTATTCGCTAAAACTAATTCATTCAATCCTTCCGTGGTCGATTTTGAATCATCTAACTGTGTGAAACCCATTAAACCAGCACCAATTGGAGGCGATGGAGTAGTACAGCCCAGAAGAACAATACCAAACAAAAGCACTAGTAAAATTACAACAACTTTTTTCAATAAAACCATTAGAACAATAATAACTGTTTCACTTATTTAACTGTTCGCTTTTGTTAGGGAAAAACCGAAAAATAAGCTTTTTAAACCTTCCAGTAAGAATATTTATTTGTAGGCGGCCATACCGCGAGGGATACACCCGGACCCATTCCGAACCCGGAAGTTAAGTCTCGCAGGGATTGGCTTTGGCACTGCCCTTTGTGGTGGAGCCTGCCAAACGCTGCCTCACTTATTGTAATTTTTTTCTTAGGGCATCAAATACTCGACAAAACGTTAACTTTTTAATAAAGCAAAAAGAAAGTATATACATGAAAAAAAACACTGAATCTGTATATGCTGCCGAGCACGTACTTTTGGAAAAAAAAGGAAATACTGGCAATAGACTTCACCAAATCATAATAAAAAAAGATGGAGAACGAATTGCCCACATAACCTATGAAATCGTTGGAAGTGAAATAAAAATATGGAATAGAAATGTTAGAGGAAATCCAGAAGAACGAAAGAAACTAAACATTGCATTCGCAGCTAACAAAGCCAATCCAGAAAAACACTCTTTGGGAGAAGAACTTGTATTTTTAGAAACGAGAAAACATAACCCAATTGGATTAACTACCCCTGCTCGAACAGCTTCATCAATTAATTCATGGAGAAGAATTGAAGAAAAATTTGGAATAAGACTTGGTATCCAACTCCCGGACAAAATTCCTTCACCAGCAATAAAACTTTCACAACGGAGAAGAATATAAAATGAAACTAAAAGATTTTTTTGCACCCAGTTGGAAAAAAATTGGCTGGTTTTTCCTTGTGTTATTTATAGCACAACTTTACTTATACATAATAATTTATTGGGTACCTTACCAAGTGATAGGAAATTTTATTAATTTTGTTTTAAACCCATTCACAATAATTCTCCCTAATGCATATGGAATAGAAACACAATTAGCAACACCAATTGCAGTTACACTAAACGCTATGTGGAATTATTTCCTTGCAACAATACTTGCAAAAGAAGTGAGCAAAGAAAAATAATTTTTTTAAAAAATTCAACTAAAAGAATATTAATTTGGGACAAAAGTGCCCTTGAAATAAAAAAATTCTTTTTTCCGTAAACTATTTAAACAAAACAACCCTATTTTTTTCAGGTGATTTAATGGCGTTTAAGATAACTCAAGAACAAGATAAGTGCATTGGTTGCGGAGCATGTGCTGCACTAGACCCAACAAACTGGAGTATGGACGGAGACAAAGCTACTCTAATTGACGGAAAAGATATGGGCAATAGCGTTTTTAGCAAAACTGTAAGTGATGCTGGACAAAGTAAAGATTCTGCAAATGCGTGTCCAGTTAGTTGCATAAAAGTTGAAGATGCATAAAGAAAAACAAAAAAAGTTAAAATAATTTTTTTGGTGTGGCAAATAAAAAGGCCACACAAAAACTTTTTTTAAAAAATCTTTTTATAATTCTTCAAAATTTTTTTTCAATAAAAGCGCATCTTCTTGCGGATCCGGACTCTCACAAATTATTATTCCCCTGCAATCAAAATCTTTTAGTGCTTGCAAAAGTTCTTTGTATTTCATATCTGAATCAGGAAGCATTAAATGATTTCTTTCTCCTTTCGCAGAGTAATTTATTCCTGACACGTGGCAATGCATTTCCTTCAAAAACGCGGAGCCAAGAGCTTTCTCTGTTTTTTCAAGTGATTGTCTAAATTCTTTATAAGAATTTTCTTTTCCACCACTACGCGCATGCAAATGCGAAAAATCAATACAAGGTCTAACATTTATTTCTGTTGAAAGTTGTAAGAGTTCATCCAGCGAACCAAATTGTGTTTCTTTACCTGTTGTTTCTGGACTTATTCTGATATTTATCTTTTCTTGCTTTAATGTTTCAAGAATTTTTTCTAGCCCTTTTTTTATCACAGAATAAGTTTTTTCTCTTGACATACCCTGGTAGAAACCAGCATGAAAAGTAACAGAAAAGGCTCCCGCAAGCGAAGAAATTTTTGCTGCATTAATAATTCTGTTTATTGAAGCCTGAATTTTTTCATCTTCTTTTGAATTAAGATTAATGAAGTACTGTCCGTGAGCAGTAAGAAAAACATTTGATTCTTGCGCAACTTTTTTTGCTTGCAAAGCACTTTCTTTAGTAAGATAAACACTTTGAACAAAAGCCATTTCCATTGCCCCAAGCCCCAGTTCACTAACTCTTTTTATTCCATTAGAATTGTTTCTTGGTTCAGTAGAGGATGGAATGCCCGCAGTTCCAAAAAAAAGCTTTTTGAACATACTAAACACTGAACAAAAGATAATAAAAATAAAACAGTAAAAAATTTTGTAGAGAAAAGTTTTGCTTTAGCAATAGTTTGGTTTTAAAGCGTTGTGCTGTTACAATTAATTATAATTTTGTATCCAAGAATATAACTTTTGTTGAGTGATTCAATGTTACACAGAAAAAAAGAAAAAAAAGAAGTTGCTGGCACAAATTTTCTCAAGCAAAAGATTTTGGATAACAAAAAAGTCATTTTTTTCCTATTGGTAATGTTTATTTTTGCAGTAAGTTTAAGGGTCAATCTTGTTCAGTATCAAGGAGACTATTTATTTGAACCCGATGCATATTACCATGCAAGATTAGTAGAGCAAATAGTTACAACTGGAAATATAATCAGCCCTGATCCAAATATTTATTATCAGGTGCCTGAAGGAGTTCCGGCTGCCCCATTATCCATTTATCATATAATAAGCGCTTTTGTTTACATTTTACTTGCATTCGGCGGAGCATTCAACAAAGAACTATTATTATATAGTGTACAAGTAATGCCCGCAATATTTGGGGCACTAATAACAATCTCAATGTACTTTCTTGGAAAAGAAATTTTTAATAGTAAAAAAATCGGTGCAATAACTGCTTTCCTTGCTGCAGTTACTCCGGCATTTGTTTACAGAACAATGGCAGGTGCACAGGGAGATAACTCTCTTGGATTCTTGTGGATGGCAATTGGATTTATTTTCTTTGTACGCGCAGTAAAAAGCAAAACTCTTACAAAACAAGACTTAATGAATGTTATTTTAGCCGGAATATTTTTTGGGATAATGGCAATGACTTGGGAACTATACCTATTGATTCCGCTAATCGCAATACCATATTTCTTATTTGGGCTAACACTAATTTCAAGCAAATCTGAGAACAAAGAAACTTTCATAAAAAGTGAAAGTTTTTACTTCACAATAAAATTTGTGATAGCATTTGTCATCTTTTCAATAATATGTTATCTAACCGGAAATTACTGGCTTGATGGAGTTGGAAATTATGCGGGCAACATTGTTAAGTTAAGTCCAATCTTAACTGTTATTGGCGGAGCTATTTTAGTATTAGCAGTATTTGTCGTTAATTATTTTATACAAAAAGCAAACTCAGAAACAAAAAAGATTTTTCCATGGGTTGTCATAGGCCTATTGTATGTTGCTTTACTAGCAGTATCAATGTCATTTATCGTTGTCCAAGATGTACAGGATAGAACAAATATTCACACGCTTGTTGGTGAAGAAAGTGTTGGGAACAATTTTTTTGGTTCAAAGTATAATTCATTGATTGTATTTCCATGGATAGGATTAATCTTCTTACCAATAGGATTATATTTTTTCAAGAGATCTGATTCACACACACAAATTATTTTTTGGCTTTGGACGATAATAACGCTTTTTATGGCGTGGTACACATTAAAATTCACTTTTGTTTTCGGGTTAGGTATTGTAACTGGCGGAGCAATAACTGCTTACTTGATATTTGAATTATTAAAAAAATTTGAGCTGGGAAAAGGAATTGAAGCAAAGACAACGGTTGTTGCTTTGTTCTTCTTAGTACTACTCGGAGTTGGTGCAGCAGCATTATTCATTCCCGATTACAAACCATTTGCTAATTCAGACACACGAATAATTGATACTGCAAACTGGATAAATTCAAACACACAACCAAATGCCAAATTTTTTAATTGGTGGAGCGATGGACACATGTACGCATTTTTAACAGAGAGAAAGTTTTCAAGCGATAACAGAAATGCATCTGATGCCACAAACCAACTGTTTGCAGAATTTGTTGTTACTACTGATACCAAAAGAGGTTATGAAATTGTTTCAAAAGATATTGGTGCAGAATATATTCTTGTAAGTTCAGATATGATTTTTAGCGCAGGAACATATGAGTTTTACTTTGCAGGAGAAGTTAACTCTAGTTTAGTTCAAAAATACAATAATAGTGGTCCAGCAAAGCAAATACCTTGTTCAGCAACCACAGAAGGAAAGAATTGCAACGGACAATTAATTTCACAATCAGAATATGATAAGATTTCCACAACCTGGAAAAATACGCCAGACACATTCTACAACGGAACATACCCATTATTCTATTACGCAGAATCAAATGGATTGTATCTTCTAAATCAAGTACTAAACAACACAAATATAGCAAAGGTTTGGTTTAATTCTCCGGAAACTACACAGTACTACCAAGAAGTTTTTTCTGATAATGGAATAAAAATATTCAAAGTAATTTATCATAATGACTAATTTTTAAGTAATCAAATTGTTGTACCAGTTATATTTAAAAGTAAAAGAAGCTTTTTTCTTATATGCTTGAATTCGTTCCATTTATTGTTGGAGTAGCAGCAATATTGTTCATAATGCCTAACTACATCAAGACAATGCGAAAACAAAAATTTGTGGGCAAAGATTTGAACAAGTATTCAAAGCCCCAAGTTGCTGAACTTGGTGGAGTAATTGTTTTTCTAGGTTTTAGTTTTGCTGTTTTTGCAGCAATTTTTTTAGCCACTTATCTAAATGCATTCTCAATAGAACTAGGTTTGCTTCTTGGAGGTTTCTCAACAATTGCCATGATTGCTTTCATTGGATTAATTGACGATATCATCGGATGGAAAAAAGGCATTCGACAATGGCAACACGCTTTGTTTCCAATACTTGCTGCATTGCCACTAATGGCAATAAGTGCAGGAAATACTTCAATGACACTTCCTTTTTTTGGGGCAATTAATTTTGGAATATTTTATTCACTAATAATAATTCCAATCGGGATTACTGGGGCAAGCAACGCATTCAATATGCTTGCAGGATACAATGGACTTGAAGCCGGACAAGGAATTATTCTCACATCAACACTAACAATAATTGCTTTTTTATCTGGGCACACAACAGCAATGATTCTTGGAATAGCAATGATTGGTGCGCTAATTGGTTTTTTGAAATTCAATTGGTTCCCTGCAAAAATATTTGGTGGAGATGCGCTAACACTAATGGTGGGAGCAAATATTGCAGTCATGTCAATAATCGGAAACATGGAAACATTTGGTGTAATTGTTTTGGCACTATTCTTTGTTGAACTATTCATTAAAACAAAACACAGAATGCAAAGCGAGTGCTATGGTATTCCACAAAAAAATGGAACACTAAAAGCGAATCCAAAAGGTGGTTCCATAACCCAATTTATTCTTAATTTAGGCAAAGGAAAATATACAGAAAAGGGAGTTGTTGTTAGAATCTTCCTAATACAGATAGTTATTTGTGCAGTTGCATTTACCATTTTTTACCTGAATTTTGCAAAAGTTATTCTTATTCCATGGTGATAAAACTGAAAAAGATTTGTTTAACAGCAAGTGCCGGAGGGCACTTAAAAGAAATTATTCAATTGGAAAAATTCTACAAAAAATATGAACACTATTTTGTTACACTTGCTCGTGAAGATGGAAAAAGCCTAGCAAAAAAAGAAAAAACTTATTTTGTCAGATGTCCGTCAAGAAATCCAATTAATCTAGTAATAAATTTTTTTCAAAGTTTGAAAATCTTTTTGAAAGAAAAGCCCGATATTATAATATCCACGGGTGCGGACACAACAGTTTGCACTATTTTTATTGCAAAGCTATTTGGTAAAAAAATTATTTATATTGAAAGCTTTTGCAGACCCACAAAACCAAGCATAACCGGCAAACTTGTTTACCCAATTGCAGATTTATTTATTTATCAATGGAAAGAAATGGAAAAATATTATCCAAAAGGAAAATTCGGCGGGAGTATTTTTTAGGTGAGAGATATGATTTTTGTAAGCGTCGGAACACACAAACAGCAATTTAATAGACTATTAAAAGAAATTGATTTGCTTATTGAAAAAAAAGTCATTAAAGAAATTGTTTTTGCTCAAGTAGGACACTCAGATTATAAACCGGAGAATTACTCATACAAAAAATTTATTGGAATTGAAGAATTTGATAAATACATAAAAAAATGTTCGGTTTTTATTACACACGCAGGCGAAGGCAACATAGGAACCGGTTTGCAATATGAAAAAAAAATGATTGTTATTTCGCGAAGAAAAAAATTCGGAGAACACACTAATGATCATCAACTCGAACTAGCAAGCGCCATAAAAAAAGAAAAACAGGCAATTGTTATTGAAAGTGAAAAAGAAATTGAAAAGGCATTATCAAAAACCGCGAAACTAAAAATAAATAAAACTTTACACGCAGAAAAGATTATACAATTAATAGGGGCGTTTTTAGATGAATGAGACTAAAACTGGAATAAGCATTATTGTTGCATCAAAAAATCAGGGAAACGAAATAATCTCCGTAATAGAAAAGTGTTTGAAACAAGATTTTAGCGGAAAAATAGAAGTTATTCTTGTTGATGATGGTAGTACAGATAATACTAAAAGCATTATAGAAAATTTCATGGAAAAAAATAAGAATGTAAAATTAATTGAGACACTTGGAAAAGGAAGAGTCAAGGGCCTGAACAAAGCTATCTTTAGTTCACAAAATGAATTTGTGTGCCTTTCGGCAGGTGATATATTTTTTGAAAAAGATTTTGTTAAAACAATTCTCTCTTATTTCACAGATAAAAAAATTGCTTTTGTTTCTCCTTTCTCCGATACCGGAGGAAATGCAACCGTTTGGAGAAAAAATATTCTGGCGGGATTAAAAGGTTTTGATGAGGATTTCAATGAAAAGGGGACTGGTTTTAGGGATGACACAGATTTGGCATTCAGAGCATTTGAAAACGGATATACAAGCATCTTCACATATAAAACAGCCCGATTTAAACACGAACATTCATTGAGAAAAAATACATTCAAAGAAAAAATTAAGTATGGTTGGTCTCGAATAAAAATCCATAGATTTGATCCACTACTTTACAAAAAACATCCTTTGCGTGGCAAAGATTTTTTTGATGTGAAAATTGGTTTTATTAGAAATCCGTGGAAAGATTTTCAAGTTGCTACTGGACTTTGGAAAGGAAAATTTGATTTTAGTTCACCACAAGGAGTAGTGCTAGTGAAAGGAAATTCTTTACCAAAAAAAATACTTATTATTGCACTTGGAATATTTTATGTCCTACTTATAAAATTAGTGCGATTGTATGGCAGTATTAAGTACAAAAAGTTACTGATTTAAATACATTTAACAAGGGAAAATTCGTACCAAGCCCATTTATAAATAAACTTTTCTTAATTCAATTAATACAAGAAAAATGTGTGATTGAAATGAAAATACTTCTCTTAAGCCCTCCTTTTATGAAAAAGTTTTCTCGCACTTCAAGAAGTCCAGGCGTAAGTAAAGGCGGCTGTGTATATTATCCTATTTGGTTAGGCTATGCTACCGGGGCATTAGAAAAAAAGGGACACGAAACTTTTTTGCTTGATGCATCTGGAGAAAATCTCTCATTAAGCGAAACAATGAAAAAAATAAGTGCCTTTGAGCCAGAATTAGTGGTTGTTGACACTGTTACTCCATCCTTTGAGAATGATAAAAAAATTATTGAGTTAATAAAAAAAGAATTGAAAAATGCCTTTGTTGTTATTGTGGGCGACCATGTAAGTGTTTTGCCAGAACAAAGTTTAAAAGAAAGCAAAGCTGATGCCGTTGCAATAAGAGAATATGATTTTATTTTACCAGAAATTGCCTTAGCGCTGAAAAATGAAACAAGTTTAAATCAAGTAAAAGGAATCGCCTACAAAAAAGGAAAAAAAATTGTTAGAACTGCAGAAAGAGAACCACCAACTGAAAAAGAACTTGATTCGCTTCCATTTGTTTCAGAGATTTATAAAAGATATTTGAATATAGAAAATTATTTTTATCCATCAGTGCAGTACCCTGAAGTTACAATACTTACTGGCAGAGGTTGTCCAAACAAATGTGCTTTTTGTAAGTGGCCCCAAACTTTTTCAGGGCATTTATACAGAAAGAGAAGCATCAAAAGTGTTGTAGACGAATTTTTGTGGATACAAAAAAATCTTCCACAGGTAAAAGAAGTGATGGTTGAAGATGACACCCTTACACAAGACAAAGAAAGAACAATTAATTTGTGCAAAGAAATAATAAACAAAAAAGTTTCTTTGACTTGGAGCTGTAATGCCAGAGCAGATGTTCCACTTGAAGTACTTCAATGGATGAAGAAAGCTAATTGCAGATTAATGTGTGTTGGGATAGAAAGTGCAGATCAAGAAATATTAAATAATATTCATAAAGGTACTACCCCGGATGGGATAAGAAGATTTGTAAAAGATTCAAAAAAAGCAAAAATACTTGTTCATGGTTGTTTCATGTTTGGAAATCAAGGAGAAACAAAAGAAACAATTAGA
>CAYODU010000003.1:0-41112 GCA_964402905.1 uncultured archaeon | reverse complement strand
CCCTCTTAAAAGAAAGATTTATCTGTGTCAAAGAATATGAAGAAAGCTCCCCGCGGGCAAGGCGTGTAGCACAATAAGAACAATTCCCTAAACACCCGATTGAAATCGGGATAATTGATATCTTTTCATGGGATTTTTCTTCTAGTATTTCTGGAGAAAAGTCTTGCTTTTTAATTTGCAACACTTCACACAGAGAAGAGAGCTTTGTATCAAGAACAATTATTTCCTTTGAAATATTTTGAATTGTTTTTGCATTTGTTTTTGCAAAACAACCCACGACAATTAATTTTGCGCTTTCTTTTTTGGATTTGAGAAGAAAATTTATTCTTGAAAGCATTCTTTGTTCAGTAACCATTTTTACAGAACAAGTATTAATAATAATGAAATCAGCTTTTTTTACCAAAACGGTTTTCTCAAATTTATTTTTTTTTAAAAAACCAGCAATTTGCTCAGTTTCGCCCATATTTAGCGAACAGCCATATCCCTCTAAAAAGAATTTTTTCATAAAAAACTCTTTACAACAAAGAAATAATAATTGAACTGAAAGAACAAAAAAAACGAAAAATACAAATTAACTAATTTTCTTTCTAATCTAATTTCTAATCTACTTTTTTATCTTTCTTCTTTTTTCTAATATCAATGGTATTAAGTACAAATAATGGCAACCAAGCAGCTATTGCCCCAATAACAAATGTCAAGAAAATGCTTTGTCTTAGTTCACTCCAATAATTCACATTAAGAAGTTGGGTCACAGTTGTGGCCCCACTATTTTTAGCTTGAGAAATATATTCATTATTTAATTTTGATACAGTATTATTGCAAGCGGTTGCATCACTTTCAAAACAAAAGTATACTTGTGCATTCAAACCGCTATTTTGTCGAGTAGCAGATGCAGCTGTTTCACCGTAATACCAACCCAAATTAATAAAAAATCCAAGTAAAAGAAAAATAATTATCAAAGGTAAAAACCATATTCCTGAAGCCTCTTCAGTATCAAAATGATTGTTATACCATCTTATTACAATAAAAGCAAAAATAAAACCTGCGATGGGGGCAAACCAGTACATAAAAGAAACCCAAGTGTAATAAGGCAAGAACAAACCCAGTATTGGAATATTCGCAAAAAAATTTAGAGAATTGCTCGAAAGACAAACAGAACTTACTTTACTTGGTTCAACAAAAGGGGATGTGCAGGCTCCACCAAAAAACCACATTATCAGAAAAGAAAAAAGAAACCACAAAACAATCAAAATCAAAAACTGTTTTTTGTTTAATACCATTAAAACACCGCTAATAATTGTATTAATGAAATAAGTAATAATAAGCTTTTAATAACTACCTAAATCAATATTTTCGATGGATGAAATGGAATTACCCTGGGTAGAAAAGTACCGCCCAAAAAATCTTTCAGAGGTTGTTGGACACGAAAACATTACTGATAGACTGAAAAGCTATGTTAAACAAAGAAATATGCCAAACCTTATGTTTTCTGGCCCTGCGGGGACAGGAAAAACTTCTTCTAGCATTGCACTGGCAAAAGAAATTTTCAAAGAAAATTTTGGACAAAATTTCTTAGAACTAAATGCATCCGATGACAGAGGAATAGATGTTGTAAGAAACACCATAAAAGATTTTGCAAGAACTCTTGCATTTGATTCTAATTTTAAAATAATTTTTTTAGATGAGTGCGATGCCCTGACAAACGATGCACAGCAGGCACTAAGAAGAACAATGGAGAAATACACCAAAACATGTAGATTTGTTTTATCTTGCAATTACTCTTCAAAAATAATAGAGCCACTACAATCAAGATGCGTTATTTATAGATTCACACCACTGAACACAAAAGATATTGAAGAACAAATAAAACAAGTAGCCCACAAAGAAAAACTTGAAATTGATGATAAAGCAAAGAAAGCTGTTTTTTATGTTTGCCAAGGCGATTTACGAAAAGCAATTAATGTACTACAAGCTGCATCTACTATAAACAAAAAAATTGATGAAGAAATAATTTATAGTGTTTCAAGCAAAGCAAAACCAGAACAAGTACAAGAAATGATTTTATTTGCACTAAATGGAAACTTTATGGATGCAAGAAAAAAACTCGATGAACTAATGTACGAACACGGAATGAGCGGAGAAGATATTCTAAAACAATTATACAGAGAAACAATGGGTTTGGATGAAGAAAAGTTAGCACAAAAAAGTAAGATAGAACTAGTTGATATTATTGGAGAATATGATTTTAGAATAGTTGAAGGCGCAAACGAAAGAATACAACTTGAAGCTCTACTTGCACAATTCATGAAATTCAAAAAGTGAGAATATGGAAAGGCGCAGAACAAGAAAAGCAACCCCCATTACAGACTACACCGTAGAAAAAATAGTTGATGAAGCCAAAAGACGTACTGCGTGGGATATGCTAAAGGTTCGAAAGAGGCCGGACGGCAAAATAGGACGACCCATTCCAAATGAACATAGACAATTTGATATTCTTGACAGGAGAACACTAGCGCAAATAACAAAACTTGGTTTAACTCAAGCAATGGGCGAAATGAATCTTACACGAGAACAAAGACACCGTGTATGGGACGCACAAAGAATATTTGTGAGAAAAAGAAAAAGACCAAACGCAGATATTGATTTTATGAGGGCTCTGGAAGAAATACTTGGAAGAAAAGAACAAGCAGAACTTATAAAAAAATTCGACAAACTAATGAAACAACCTCGAAAAACAAGAGCAAAACTACTCCTGGAAGATTGGGGCGCTTAGAACCACTGACTTATTCTTGTTTGCGTTTTGAAGAATTTTATTAATTCAGATTTTTTTTTGTATTGTTCTATTGGCACAACAAGTTTCTTTGATAAAAAATCAAGAACAATATCAATACCAGAAAAATCAAGCGGTTCTTGTTTTAGCGCCGCACGAACATTTTCTCTTATCTGCCACACTCCGAGAGGCACTGCATAATCTTGTCCGATTTCTCTGAAAACAATTGCTGCAGCATTAATTTTCTTTTCATTTAGATACTCCGTTATTGCAAGGCGAGAAGCAAAATAAGCCCCCTCAGTTTCTTTTGGGTAACCCTTTAAACCGGAATTAAATTCATGGTCTGATAAAACCTGGTAACTTGTAGCCCCCACCGTCCATATCCCACCAGGTAACCAAACTTCTATTTGTTCAAAACTCCATGGAAAAGGCATTAGCAAAACCCAAAAATCATTATCCAAATATTTTGAATGGAATAATTTGTAACAATCAATTAATTTGTTTTGCGACAAACTTTCTTGAATAAAATGCTTTGATAAATTAGAATCAACCGCAGTAATGCTCCAGCGAGTAGGAACAATTTTTCTATCTTTTTTAACTCCAAGAGCACCACTTGAAAGAACTTTTGCAAGAACCGAAACAGGAAAACCATCTTTAAACAATTCAATCAAAGCAGTATTTGATTTAACATCAATATCGCTAGAATAATAATCAATTTTTTTTGGAATTTTCGGATTCTCAATCAAACTTATTTTTGAGAGTTCGGCACTCGGACCCATTGGTGCAGAAAAAGAATCAAAAGTAGTTTCCTTTGAAGGAGTTTTTTTCAGATTCACTTCAACTTCCAATAAAGAAGATGCCATTGCAATTTCCTGAAAATCAAGTAATTCATAATTTGGATTTGAAGCAAGAGAAACAGGCATTGTTTTGTATGAACGCAACAAAGACTCTCTAAAAGAAATTATTTTTTCCTGTGGCAAACCATACCACTTTTCAGGCAAATCACTCATTTCAGATACTTCATTAGGCAAAGCAGATAGAGGCGCTACCGCAACTTTTGGATAATTTTGCCAAGAAACAAAAAAACCTGGCGGAGTAGCTCCGAAAAAATTATTGTCTTTAATAGAAGAAACTATTTTTGTCTGAGAAAAATTCTTTTCAAGTATAGGGCACTTAGTTAAACCGCAAAGCAATTTTCCCTTGCACTTAATACATAATTCAGGAGAAATCAAATCAACACCAAAAACAATGCAAATAATTAGTCCCAAAAAGAACAAAAAGCAATCCAAACAAGCGTTTTTTTCGCTTTTTTACAATAACTTTTTATTTAGATATAAAAATACTCTTGCTATGGCCTTCAAAAGTTTTGTTGAAGATGCAAAAAAAACAAATGCATTAATGCAACAAAAAACAGTTTATCAGAGAGCTTCTCCTGAAAAAATTATTGATGCTAGTAGCGGACAAATTCCACGAGAACAAATAAGTCAGATGAAAGAAGAGCTTAATTCTATTGCAAAAAGTTCTTTGAACACCCCAATTAGGGGAGAAAGAATTGGTTTTGACGAAGTAATTGAAGAACGCCCAAGAAGAGCTAATTTTAACCACGCACAAAAAATTGATCCGCGCCACGGAAACATAATAGCAAATGTTATTCGCGAAAGCGGAAGTAACTTTTCTGGAAATGTCACATGGAAAGAATGTAAGTACATGAAAGAAGACGGGTGCAATACCTACTGCAGAGAGTTCCATTCTTTATGCGGAAAAGACAAGTGTAAACGAGCGACTAAGTAAATATACAATTTGTTACATCAAAAATTAACTAGTTTATAAATAACTATTTAGATAAATAATTGTTATGGAAGTAGTAGAATTGACTCAAACTGTTTCAGAAACAACTACTACAACCACGGCTTAAGGCTCAAGACTTATTTTAAAAGGTTTTTGAGCAGAAATTTGTTATGTTTGGTGATTAAGGTATGGATAAAAAAGAAATGGAGAAGTTTTGGCACACTACAGCCCATGTTTTTGCTGAGGCACTACTAAAACTTTATCCAAAAGCAAAGATTGCCATAGGTCCCCCAATAGAAATGGGTTTCCACTATGATTTTGAAATTAAAAATAATATTAACGAAAATGATTTAAAAAAAATTGAAGCTGAAATGAGAAAAATAATAAGTAAAAAAGAAAAACTTGTTAAAAGTGAAGTGAGTGTAAAAGAAGCACTCGAATTGTTCAAAGATAATCTATACAAAATCGAAATGATAAAAGATTTGGAGAAAGAAGGCGAAAAGAAAATAAGTGTTTACAAAAGCGGTTCCTTTACTGACATGTGCAAAGGCCCACACCTAGAATCAACTGAACCAATCAAAGCAATTAAACTATTAAAAATCAGCGCAGCTTACTGGAAAGGAAACGAAAAAAATAAGCAACTACAAAGAGTTTATGGAATTTCTTTTAAAACACAAAAAGAACTTGATGATTTTTTAGCTGCAAAAGAAAAAGCAGAGGCAAATGATCACAACAAAATCGGTAGAGAACTAAAATTATTCATGACACACGAACTTGTTGGCCAGGGATTACCTTTGTTAATGCCAAGAGGAGCAAAACTATTCCAAATACTAACAAGGTTTATTGAAGACGAAGAAGAAAAAAGAGGTTACATTTATACTAGAACTCCTTACATGGCGAAATCTGATTTGTACAAAATTTCTGGGCATTGGGAACACTACAAAGAAGGAATGTTTATTCTGGGTGACGAGAAAAAAGATGAAGAAGTTTTAGCACTACGTCCAATGACATGTCCATACCAATTTTTGATATACAAAAATGAAGGTAAATCTTACAAAGACTTACCAATACGCTTTGGAGAAACATCAGTTCTTTTCAGAAACGAAACATCAGGAGAAATGCATGGGCTCACAAGAGTAAGACAATTTACTTTATCTGAAGGACACATTATTGTTACTCCAGAACAATTGGAAAAAGAATTCAAGGATGTTATTGGTTTGATAGACTATGTAATGAATTCATTGGGAATAAAAGATGAAATAACTTACAGATTCTCAAAGTGGGATCCGGAAAACAAAAAAGGAAAGTACATTGATAATCCAAAAGCATGGGAGCACTCTGAAAAAGAAATGAAAAAAATTCTTGATCATCTTGGATTAAAATATGAAGAAGCAGAAGGCGAAGCCGCTTTTTACGGACCAAAACTTGATCTTCAAGCAAAAAATGTTTATGGAAAAGAAGATACAATAATTACTGTTCAAATTGACTTTGCTTTGCCAGAAAGATTTGATATGACTTACACTGATAAAGACGGACAAAAGAAAAGACCATATATAATTCACAGAAGTTCTATTGGATGTTACGAAAGAACAATTGCAATGCTAATTGAAAAGTATGGTGGAGCATTCCCTGTTTGGCTTTCGCCAGAACAAGCAATAACAATTCCAATTTCAGAAAAATTTATTGAATATGGAAAAAAAATAAATGCAGAATTAATTAGTGCCGGAGTAAGAGCACAACTTGATGAAAGAAACGAAACTTTAGGATACAGAATAAGAGAAGCGCAGAAAATGAAAGTCCCTTATGTCATTGTTGTGGGGGCAAAAGAAGAAGAAGACAAAAATATTGCAGTAAGAGATAGAGAAGGAAAACAAACAGTAATGAAAGTTGAGGATTTTATTGTAAAGATAAATAAAGAAGTAGAGGAAAAAAAATAAAGTAAAACAAAAAAGTATTAAAACCAGCTCAAAATATATTCTTTTTTTGTCCAACAAAAGCTTAAAATAATCAAAGAACCTATTTCTAGCATGGCAACTGATTATCTTGGGGACTTGCTCAAGGAAGCAAAAGAAAAAGAGGGCTCAAAAGGCGAGGAAAAAGCACCAGAGCAAAAAGAAGAAGAAATTGCTAAAACAATTAAAAAAGAAGATATGAAAGAATTTGACAAAGCATTTACCCCACAAAAAGAGGATCTTGAGATAGAACCTTCTCAGGAAAAAACAGAAATTGAAAAAGAGTTTGAAGAAAAAAAGAAAGTTGAAGTTGCCGCATATGGTAAAACAACTATTTATGAAATTCCTGGAAATCCGCTGAAAATTTATTTTGTTCCAGCAACACGCCCAACCTCCGCCGAAAGAAAAGTTATTAATACTTTAAAAGAAGCGACCACAAGACTAATCAGCATTGTTCCATACAAAATAAGGAACGCTGAAGAAAAAAGAATTGTTTACAAACAAAAAGTAATTGAGATAATAAAAAATAATCCAACTTTAAAAGTTCCTTCATCAAGAACAAACTTTTATGCAGATGCCGTTGTAAGAGAAATGGTTGGATATGGATTAATTGATGATTTGATAAAAGATGATTTACTTGAAGAAATAATGATTGTTGGCCCGAAAAAACCAGTGTATGTTTTTCACAGAGAATACGAAATGCTAACTACAAATATAGAATTTTTTTCTGAACAAGAAATAGAAGACCTGATAAATAAAATTGCAAGAGATGTGGGCAGAAGAGTAGATGTTTCTTCCCCTCTATTAGATGCAAGACTTATAGATGGAAGCAGGGTAAATGCAACTATTCCTCCAGCATCAATTTCCGGCGGAACACTAACAATAAGAAAATTCCGAAAAGATCCTTACTCGATAATTGACTTGATAAGAATGAACACTTTGTCAAGCGAAGCTGCGGCATTTCTTTGGGTGTGCATTGATGGCTTGGGAACAAAACCTGCTAACATGCTTATCTCTGGAGGAACAGGTTCAGGAAAAACAACTCTGTTAAATGTTCTAGCTGCTTTTATTCCGGACAGAGAAAGAATAATTACTATTGAAGATACAGCAGAACTAAATCTTCCATTAAAACACTGGATTAGGATGGAAGCAAGACCGCCAGGAATAGAAGGAACAGGCGAACTAAAGATGGATATACTTACAAAAAATTCTTTAAGAATGCGTCCCGATAGAATAATAGTTGGAGAAATAAGACACGAAGAAGCATTTACACTTTTCACCGCAATTAACACTGGACACGATGGTTGCCTTGGAACTGTCCACGCAAATTCTCCAGAAGAAACAATTATTCGTGTGACCAATCCCCCAATGAATGTTCCAAAAATAATGCTTGCAGGATTGGATTTCATTATTGTAGAACACCGATACCATGATAGAAAAAAAGGAACTATCAGAAGAATAAGCGAAATAGCAGAAGTATATGGCGCACTTGACGGAAAACCAAAAACACAAACTCTTTTCCAAAGAGATCCCGTAAGAGATGTTATTGAACAAACATTAATGCAAAGCGAGTACATTAAAATGCTCCAAGACTTTAGCGGACTTTCAAAAGAAAAAATTAGTGCAGAACTAGAAATACGAAAAAAATTCCTTGAACAATTAGTTGAATCAAACATAAGAGAACTGAGTGTTGTGAGTGATAAAGCAAAAGATTTTTTAGCACAAAGAACAAATTTTGGTGAATAAAAATGAGTAGCAATAATCTTTCTATTGATGAAGACGAAGTAAACAAAATCGTAGAGACAATGAAACGAAAGTACAGAGAAGAAGGACTTGTTTTTGATGAAGTAAACACAAGTCTCAAAGAATTAAGAGGAATAATTTCTGAGGATAGTTACTCTAAAATAGATATTGAAAACGAAGATGATTTGGAATCATTTGGTTCTGATCTAAATAAAAAACTTGGAACAGTTTATTTAAAATTAAAGGGAATACTAAAACCCATTCAAAAAATGCTCAAAAATTTCCCGCTAAGCGAAGAAATAGGTTATTATCTGTACTCAGCAAACATGAAGTACTCTGCAAATCAGTATCTCGCCCTTGCAAGTGCAGGTGGATTTATTGTTGCACTAGTAATACTAATAGTATCTTTTTTGTTTGGATTATTTACTGCAAATATTTGGTTTTACACAATAATGCCATTTGTCTTTGCATTTGTTGGATGGATAATATCAACACTAATCGTTTTAATAATTCCAAAACAAAAAGCAATTTCACGTGGAAATGCTTGTTCAAGAGAACTTCCGTTTGCTCTAAGACACATGGCTACTGAGTTAAAAGCAGGAATTGGTTTATACAAAACAATTCAAGCAGTTGCATCAAATGATTATGGAACACTAAGCGAAGAATTTGCAAGAACAATAAATGAAATTGAAGAGGGCTCCGACACAGCAATTGCACTAAAGCACACAGCACTTAGAACACAAAGCAGAGCACTAAAAACAACCATCAACCACATTTTAAGAGCAATGAGAATCGGCGGAAATCTTTCAGGAGTAATGAATGATATTGCAAATGATGTTTCAGAAGATATGAAAAATAAGATAAATACTTTTTCACAGAGCATGAATTTTTTTGCAGTAATATTTATTTTCCTAGGAATAGTTTTGCCTGTTGCAATAATGATTCTTGGGGCAATAAGAAATTCTCCGCTAGCAGCAACCGGACAAAACTTATTCAGAAACATTCCACTAACTCCAGAGATAATGACAATATTTTTTGCCGTAGGAATGCCAGTCGTATTTGTAATGTTAATAATGATGATTTATATAATGCAACCAAAGGTGTGATGAATGAAAGAAAAAAAAATGGATAAGTACTCTGAAACTTTAGAGTTTGCAAAAATAAAATATCCCGCGGCACTTTGGATAATTTTGTCAGCAATTGTTTCTGCAGGAATTGCTTTTGCGAGTTTTGTTATAAGCACTCTTTTCATTACGGAAGCGACAATTATTCCATATGCATTTGGCTTTGCAGTTATTATTTTGATGATAGGTTATCCCTACTTAAAAAAACAAGCAATTATTTCTTCAATCGAATCAAATTTTAGTGATGCACTAAAACAAATGGCTGATACACTAAAAGCTGGTGACACTTACGAAAGCGCTTTAAGAGAAGTAGCTAATTCGGATTATGGTAGATTATCAGAGGAAATGAATTTTGCACTAAGAAGGCTTGAAGAAGGAGAGAATCTTGAAAGCACACTCAAAAACTTTTCAGACAGAATTGATTCAAGACTAGTTAAAAGAACAATGGTAATAATACTTGATTCTATACGAACCGGTGCAAGCTTATCAGATCTGCTTGATGATATTGCTGATGATGTAAGAGAAATACACAAAATAAACGAGGAAAGAAAATCAAATACTACAATGCAATTCATTTTTATGATTGCGGCAGGCGGAGTAATTGCCCCAATGATTTTTGGAGAAGTTAATGCAGTAATGACTGTATTTTCAAGAATAACTCTTAATGCGATAAGCCAGGCCGAAGTTAACATAGCTAATCAAACAAGCAGTTTTGTATTCATATTAATACAAACATACATTCTTGTTGAAGTTACTGCCACAGGCATTATGATGGCTATTATAAGAGAAGGAAGAATAAACAAAAGCATTATATATGTCCCAACACTAATTTTGATTGCATTTGTGGCGTATTACACTTCAACAATTGTAATAAAGTTAATATTGGCAGGCGGTTTTTGATGGAAGAAAAAGCACAAGTAAATTTAGAGTACTTGCTTATAGTTGTTGGAGGAATTGTAATAGTTACAGTTGCTTCAATACTAATTAAAAATGCAGCAAACTCAGTAAACCAAGCAATAGAAGAAAAAGCCGGAGTAAATGCAAACAATTAAAAATAAAAAGAGAGTAATACAAATACGATAACTCAATTAAATGGAGGGATATTAATGGAAGAAAAAGCACAAGGAGCAATAGAATACCTACTAATCATAGGCGCAGCAATACTAGTAGTAGTAATCGTAATCATCGCCATGACAGGACTACTAAACACCGCAGACACTACACAAGCAACAACTGATGTAACTGATGCACAAACTGGACTTAATGATGTTTACGAGCAACAAACAGCTTAATTTTATTGAAAAGGCAGAAATGCCTTTTCAAACTATTTTTTACTAACAAAAAAACAGGTTTTAAATACTGCTAGAACATAGTAATATTAAAAACAAGACAAAAAGAAAGTAAGAAAACATTTTTAGAAAAATTGAGTGATATCAATGGAAGAAAAAGCACAAGGAGCAATAGAATACCTACTAATCATAGGCGCAGCAATACTAGTAGTAGTAATCGTAATCATCGCCATGACAGGACTACTAAACACCGCAAATACTGATAAAGTTCAAGACAATGTTACTGATGCTTGGCAAAATCTTTGGAGTGTATACACTGGACAAAAAACAACACCTTAATTTCATTTAAAGAAAATAAATCTATTCTAAAACTATTTTTGTGCACTAAAGAAAAAACAAGTTTTAAATACTGCTAAGGAATAATAGTAGTGAGAATAAGATGAAAAAGAAGAAAATGAATAAATCAATTAGAGGGCAAGGAGCAATAGAATACTTGCTTTTGCTTGTGGCAGCTGTTGTAGTTGTTCTAATAGTGATGAATTTTTTAACTTCGGCAGCAGGACCCGCACAAGACACAGGAAATACTGGAACCTTTGAATACATATGTGATTTACTAGATTCTAATACTAAAGATTGTGCTTGCTATAATCAAAATTTAAATGATTATTTTGCAACAGGTTCAGGTGAAAATGGTGATGGAGACACTTATTGTTGCACCACTAACACAAATAATTTTCTAAAAGAGAAATGGGGTTGCTCTTAATTAATTAGAGAAAAGTGATTGAATGGAAAAAATATTTTCAGAGGAAAAGGCCCAAGTATCCTTTGAGTACTTGTTAACAGCCGTGTTTGCAATAATGCTCGCAATTGGGGCAGCAACAGTAATTGAAACACTAAGACAATTAGCACTAGAAGCACAAGCCGATATCCTTACACAGCGCGCAAGGGTAATAGAAAACATTTTGCAATAAGAACAGACAAAAATATAAAAAATCCTTTCACAGATTATTTTTTAAACACAAAAACCTTATTCTAATAACATGTTTTTTTACATTGCAATACTATTTTCAATTGCCGGATTGATTGGTGCAACATATACTGATCTAAAAGAAAGAATTGTTCCAAACAAACTTAACTTTGGCTTAGCAATAGCTGGGTTATTAATATTCGGTGCGCAAACAGTTTACATAATATTAACTGAGGGTTTATCAGCCCAAGCATTCTATCCAATAATGTTCTCTTTCTTTGGTTTATGCACAGGTTTTTTCTTTGGTTGGATAATGTGGAAAGCTGGTGTCTTTGCAGGTGGAGATGTAAAATTATTTATGGGGCTTGGAGCACTAAACCCATTTACTCCAGCACTATTAAATATAGGAATTTTTTCTTCAATTAACATACCAATTTTTCCACTAACTCTTTTCATTTACTCGTTATTTGCTTTTTTTCCATATGGACTGATAATGGTTCTATACAAACTCAAAAAAAATCCTGAATTTAGGAAACAAGTTACGGCAGATTTAAAGAAAAGGAGTGTCCAAGCTACACACGTAGCTTTGTTTGCTTCAAGCTGTTACACAATACTAAATTACTTTAATGTAACAAGCCTTATTACAATACCCTTACTTTTTGCATGGGGCTTCACAAAAAATACAAAAAAGTTTTTTACAATTGCAGTTTTTGTAGTTGCACTTATACTGAATTATTCAATTGCATTGCAAAGCTTTGTTGGCTCAGCAATAATGCTTGTGGTGGTTTATGGAGTAATTAAATTATTATTTTCTCTAAGACCGCTCCTATCAACAAAAATAAGCTTAAGTAAACTCGAAGAAGGAATGATTCCTTCAAAGACACTTGTTTGGAAAGGAAAAAAAATTATTGAAAAAGATTTTTCGATACAAAAAATAATTTCACTTGCAAAAAAAGGAAAGATAAAAGAGCTTTTTAGCAGAGAAAAAGAGATTGTTTCTGCAAATAAAGCGCGCGGACTGATAAAAGAAGAAATAAAAGAAATTAAACTACTAGCAAAAAAAGGGATTATACCCAAAACGATAATGATAAAAGAATCAATGCCCTTTGTTCCAACAATGCTTATAGGATATTTGCTATGTATTATATTGGGGGATGCAGTATGGTTTATTCTGGGACTGTAAAAATGAATAATCGCGGACAGGCAGCAATAGAATTTATTTTCATAATTCTCATTGTAGTAGTATATCTTTTTTCTGTAACAAAACCCCTTATTGAAAGCACACAAAGCACTATAACGGACATACAAAACATTACTCTTGCAAATAATGAAACACAGAAAATAGTTAATTCTGTTAACAAAATATCACTTCTTGGAAATAGTTCAAAAGAAACTCTGCAATTATTTATACCTGAAAATTCATTTGTTGGTTGCTACAATGACGGCACAATAGGTTTTATAACAAAAATAAATGTTTTAACTAAAAACCCTGAAATGAATTTATGTAAAAATAATTCTTGTGACAAAAACATCTCAATTAATGATGGAATCATAGTAAACTGTAATTTTCCACTTGTAAGCGGACAAAGAACAGTTATTGTTGAAAAACAATCTGATGAAATAAATATTAGTGAAAAAAGTTAGATATTAGAAGGTGTTTTATTTGAGGGGACAAGTAGCTTTTGAAAGCCTTTTTTTGTTTATAATAATAATAACTTCCGGAATATATATTACAAATTTATATCTACAAACACACGAAGCAACGATTGCATACACAATAGTCAGAGAAGATCTTGTTTACCAAACAAATACAATGGACAATGTTTTAATAAAAAATATTTCTCTGGCAAAAAACTCTTCAGCAACAATAATAAAAGTACAAACAGAACCAAACACACTAACAAACACTGATTTTACTCTAGAACCAATAGAAGAAAAAATTAACCGCGCAACATCTTTTCTAAATCCAACAATACAGATAAATTAGGTAAAAAAGTAAAGAAAACCCTATTTTTAAGAAAAACAGAAGATTTCCTTTCGACGCAAAACGAAAAACAAAAAAGCTTTTTTTAATGAAGGCAAAAACTTTTTTTGCATGAATGACAAGAAAATCTCACAAATATGTATTATAATAATAGTAATCGGAATACTTTTGTTTGTTACTACATACAAAAACGATTTTGAAGAAAAAAGTATCGATAAAGTAATAAGCGAAAATTCAACCGGGCTTGTTTTCGGAAGGATAGATTATGTAATAAAAAATTCTCCAACAACTCAATTTATTCTAAATGATGGAAACACAATACTTGTTTTTTATCCAAAAGAGACTACTCTGCAAAAAAATGATTTTGTTTTTGTTTACGCAGAAGCAAGTGAATATAATACAGAGAAAGAACTGTTCGCACACAAGGTTGTGAAAGAAAAATGATTATTCTTTATTGTTTTCTGGGAGTAATTGCGGGAACAATAACAGGATTGATTCCTGGGATACACTCAAATAATATAACAGTACTTTTACTTCTGAGCCCTTTCTTTGGAACCGAAATAACAATTTTTGTTTTAAGCATGTCAATAGTACAGACCTTTGTTGATTTCATCCCATCAGTTTTTCTTGGAGCACCAAGCACAGAAACCTTTGAAGGGGTTCTTCCGGGGCATAAGATGCTCTTACAGGGAAAGGGGTTTGAAGCTGTTTGTCTAACCGTTTTTGGTGGAATTGTTGCACTTATTTCTTGCACTTTATTAATGCCAATTTTTATTTTGTTTATACAAAATAATACTTCACAAATAATTTATGTCACCCCAATAATTCTTACATTCACGTTAATGATACTTATTTTAAGCGAGCAAAGTAAAAACAAAAAAATAATAGCTTTATTTGTAATACTTGCTGCAACAACACAAGGATTTCTTTTCAAAGAACAAATCTTTCCATTAATTACGGGTTACTTTGGTTTGCCCACAATAATATATTCTTTAAAACATAAAAAAACAAAAGTTACTACAATTGAACAAGAAACTCATTTAGAGATAAATAAGAGTCTTTTTGTAGAAGGAATAATCGGGGTTCTCGGTGGAGCTATTGTTTCAATAATGCCTGGAATAGGCAGCAATGTTGCTGCAGGGATAATAAAAACTTTCAGGCAAAAAATCGCTTCAAAAAACTATCTTGTTTTGCTTGGAAGTATTAACTCAGCAAATTTTTTCTTTTCATTTCCAATGCTCTACTTTTTATCAAAAACAAGGAATGGTTCAATGATTTTTTTAAAAGAAAGAGCTTTCCTAACAGAACAAACACTTTTTGTAGGATTAGAAACAATGGTTATTGCTGGTGCGCTAGGAGCCATAATAACAATTCTTCTATCAAAAAAAGCTATTTCTTTTTTTACAGAAAACAAAACAACCTTGTTTTCATTTGCAAGTATAATTGCAATGATAACAATTGTTTTTTTATTCAACGGATTTGAAGGAATTATTGCATTATTTTTCGCAGGAGCACTGGGAATGCTTGTTGTATTAAAAAAGGTAAAGAGAAGTTGCTGTATGTCCGCACTAATTGTGCCAGTACTCTTTTTCTATCTTTTCACACTCATTTAGTCATGTGGAAAGTAAAAAAAAGTCTTCTTGAAGATGCACTCCAAGCATCAGAAAATTATTTGCCGGATGAATTCATGTGTTTTCTTGGCGGAGACAAAAAAAAGCAAGAGATAACCGAGATTGTTTTGCTACCCACTTATAATTCAAAGAATTCTGCAAGCGTAAATTTAATGAATGCCCCAATTGATGACACCATTGTTGGAACACTGCACTCTCATCCAAATGGGTATTCGAATTCAAGCACTGCCGATAAAAAGTTTTTTGAGAACTATGAATTGAATATAATAATTGGTTTAACAAAAAAAGATGATTTTAATGCCAACTTTTCTTTTTATGACAATAAAGGAAACAAAACAACTATTGAATTACTTTAATGAACGCAAAATTAAAAAGCCCCTGAAACATAACTCTTTAATGAAAACAAAACTTTCATGCGGGCAAATAAGCATTGATTTGCTTATAACTCTTATAATTGTAATAATCATAATTAGCAGTTTTGGGGCAGTGGCATTAAACATGCATACAAATCAGGAAATTGCTTTTGCTGAAAATCAATTAAAAAATAACACTGCGAAAACAGCTGCTTTTATTGTTGCAGCACAAGCAATGATGGATACACAATACAATGCAACCATTCCAATACAACAAATAAACTATAATTCACAATCATTTTTTCCAGAAATAACAATTAATGAAAAAGAAATTATCTTTGGCGCCAAATCTAATGGAATAGAAAAAGAATTTGTCGAATCAATACCAATTGGACAAAAAATAAGCATAAAAAATAATTATTTGGTGGTAACAAATGAATAGAAAAGGACAAATATTTTCAATTGATTTTATTATTGCGATGTCCATTGTAATAATTTTTTTCGGAATAATTCTTAGCATGAGCGAAATGAAAACATATGAGAACAATGCTTTTTTTGGACAAGAAAGTTTAATGGAAAAAGCCGAAGCCGGTTCAATAGCACTTACAAACAGTCAGTACTCTTGTTCGGTTAACAATGATTTCAATCTGGCTTATTCGATAGACAAAACAAAAATAAGTGGTGTTGAAAAAGAAAAATTAAAAGAATTTCTTGGGCTAGAAGGTATTAATGCACAGCTAAAAATTAATGGAAATATTTTTGTTCTTGATGATGAATTGAACGGAACAAATACCTACTCAGTTGAAATTGATTTGATGGTTTGTAATACAGACATTGCATTCAGTAATCTTGAAGAGTGCATGAACGGTCCATGCGGAATACAAAAAGAAACTGTTTCTTTGGCGGTGAGTAAATGAAAGAAAAAGGAATGATGTTTTCAATAGAAGCAATACTTGTAACAGCAATTTTAATTTCAAGCCTCGCAATAATTACAACTAGTAGTTACCAAGAATCATCCAATGAAATTCCTTTAATAGAAAATCAAGCACATAGAATGAACTCACTTTACTTTGGCGAAACAATACAAACAAATAATTCTACAAACCAATTCTGCAAAGAAATAACAAAATATTCTACAACAAATGGAACTTTTGAAAACGAAAATATATGCGAGGGATTTGAGTGAAAGGATTTATCAGCGTGCTTGCAACCGCAAGTATTTTTGTAGTTGTAATTGTATTAATGGCATCCGTTTATCAACAAAGCCAAGATGTTTCGTACAAAGAACAATTCTCTGAAGCAAAAGTATTTTTGAGTAATTATTTTGTTTTAATGGAAGAAATAACACAAAATTGTGATTGGAGTGCAACAGAAACAGAGATACAATTATGTCTTAATGAAAGTTCTGATGAAATACTATTAAACATGAACTCAGAACAGACAAACTGCATCGCCAATAGTTATACAGTATCAATTATGGATCAAAGTGCTTTTGCCCAAATAAGTTGTAAAACAATAATTTTGAATGAAGGCGAAATAGTTTTCAAAAATGATTTCAGTAAAACAATAACTCTGCGAAAAAACATCGAAAATCCGTAAAAGAGACAATAAAGCGGTTATTTATACTTTTCCAAAAACATTTGTTTTATGAATAAAAAAAGGATTGCGACAATAGAATACAATAACTGTAATTTCGAGAAGTGCGGGGGCTACCTATGCAAAAAGCTCTGTCCAGTTAACAGAAACGGCAAGGAATGCATAAGTAATGAAAAAGGACAAAAACCCATTATTTCTGAAGAATTGTGCATTGGTTGCGAAATATGCCAAAATAGATGCCCTTTCAACGCAATAAGCATAGTTAATATTTCTTTTAATTTAGACGAACCAATACATTCTTTTGGACAAAATGCTTTTCGTCTCCACGGGTTAGCTATACCAAAAGAAAAAAGTGTTATTGGGCTTGTTGGAAGAAACGGAATAGGAAAAACAACAATACTAAAAATTCTCTCGGGAGAAATAATTCCAAATTTTGGTGAAAAAAAAGGAGAAAAAGAAAAAGTTATTAATTATTATAAAGGAAAAGAAGCACAAGAATTTTTTAAAGAACTTTACTCTTCAAAAAAACAAATTGCAGTTAAACCACAAAACATCGAATCGATAAAACCAAAAGGAACTGTAAGAGAATTACTTGAAAAAATCGATTCTGGAAATAGGCTTGATGAAATAGTGAAAAAACTTGGAATTGAAAAAATAATTGATAGAGACGCAGATAAATTATCGGGTGGAGAATTTCAAAAAGTTGCAATCGCTGCAACCGGATTAAAAAAAGCAGACCTTTATTTTTTTGATGAACCAACTTCTTTTCTAGATATAAAAGAAAGACTTAGGTGTGCCAAGTTCATAAGAGAACTAGCGGAGAAAGCAGAAGTTATTGTTGTAGAACACGACTTAATACTTCTTGATTACTTAAGTGATTATGTTAACTTGATGTATGGAAAACCAAGGGTATTTGGTTTTGTATCACAGTTAAAAACAACCCGTGAAGGAATAAATGATTATCTTGAAGGTTATTCAAAAGAAGAAAATTATAGATTCAGAGAATACAAAATTGATTTTTTTTCAAGCATGCGAATTGATTCAAAAGGAAAAAGAGAAAAAATAATCGAATGGCCAAAAATAGAGAAAGCACTTGATTCTTTTAGCTTGGAAGTCGAAGGCAAATCAATTTCAAAACATGATGTTGTAGGCATAGTTGGCCCCAACGGAATAGGAAAAACCACTTTTATGAAAATACTTGCTGGAGAAATAAAACCAGATAACACAACTTTATCACAAAGAGCAAAAATTTCTTATAAGCCCCAATATATTTCTTACACAGGAAACAAAAAAGTAATTGAACTTTTCGAAGAAACAGGAATTAAAGAAATACAAAACACAGTTATAAAACCACTTGAACTCGAAAACCTATTAGAAAAAAAAGCTAAGACTCTTTCCGGAGGAGAATTACAAAGAGTATCAATCGCACTCTGTCTAAGTAAAAAAGCGGATCTATATTTGCTTGACGAACCATCAGCATATCTTGATGTAGAACAAAGACTCGCAGTTGCAAAAACAATAAGAAATCACATTTCTGTAAAAGATTGTTCCGCAATAATAATTGACCACGACTTGACTTTCATTGACTATGTGAGCGACAAAATAACTGTTTTTAGTGGAGAAAGCGCGGTTAAAGGAGAAGCAAGGGGGCCGTTTAGTGTTGAAGAAGGAATGAATAGACTATTAAAAGAACTTGACATTACGGTGAGAAGAGACAAAGATACAAAGCGTCCAAGGATAAACAAATATAATTCTGTTCTTGACAGAGAACAAAAAAAGTCTGGAAATTATTATAAGTAAAAAAATTAACTATACCATAATCCAAAAATAACAAAAAAAACAAACACAAAAAATAATTGTACATAAAAAAATTAGAGAATAAATTATTTTCCAAAAATAGCTTTTTTTGATACAGGAGTAAGAGTTGATTTTTTTATTTCTTGAATTTTAAAAAATTTATAATCTATGTGGTCTTTGCTTAAACACAATTTTCCTGAAATCTCTGCTTTGAAAACCATTAAAAAAAGTGTTCCGGAAAAACCATTAAATTCTTCACTAAAAGAATAAACTTTTTTGAGACGCGCATTTGAGCATATGCACCCAGTTTCCTCAAAAATCTCTCTTTTTATTGCATGCTGAACATTTTCTCCAAAATCAACTTTTCCACCCGGCAACTGCCATTTTCCCACAAAAAAGGTGTTTTCTTTGCTTCTCTTCAATAGAAGTATTCTCCCATTTTTATCTTTAATAATTGCTTCAACAACAGAAGCAACCGCACTTGTAGGAGATGCTTTTTCATTAATTAAATGACAACCCTTACCATTTTTTCGCTTTTGCATTAAATAACTGAAGTTAAATTAGTTTAAAACTATTTCCAAAAACTATTTTTTCATGAAAATAGTGAAAATTGACTATAAAATGAATTCCATTATCGTTTTGGCAGAGACTGCGGAAGATCTGTGGCACCTTGAAAAAATAATTGAAAAAGGCGATATTGTTTCTGGGAGTACAGACAGAAAAATCAAACCGAGCAAAGAAGGAGAAAAAACAATTCGACAAACAATTTTTGTTGATATATCTGTTGAAAGCGTTCATTTTCAAGAATTCAGTGAAAACATTAAAGTGAGTGGAATAATTGTAGCTGGGAAACCTGCCGAGTTAATAGATTTAAAGAGTCACCAGAGCATTGACATTAAGATAAATCAAAAAGCAAAAATAACAAAAAAACAAATAAAAAAATGGCAAATAGAACGATTAAAAAAAGCAGAGAAAGAAAGCGCAACATCACAGCTTCTTGTTGTGCTTATGGACGATGAAGAAGCAGAGCTCGCATTTGTAACACAGTTTTCAATAAACAAAAAAGCAATAATCAATGCAAAAAAAAGAGGAAAACGATACGAAGAAGAAAAAAGTAATTACTTTGATGATGTTTTAAAAAAAATTATATTGCTTAAACCAAATAAAATTATTGTTGCTGGCCCAGGTTTTACAAAAGAAAACTTCAAAAAGTTTATTGAAGAAAAAAGAATTGCAAAATTCCCGAAGATATTTTTGGAAAGTACTAACTCCATTGGAGAAACCGGTTTCAGAGAAATAATTTCTCAAGGAAAGCTTGAAAGCATTGAAAAAGAGCTTCAGCTATCAAAAGAGTCTAATATAATAGAGGAATTCTTAATGGCACTTGCAAAAGAAAAAGGCGAATATGGTTTAGAACAAGTAAAAGAATGTATTTCAAATGGAAACGCCGAAAAAATAATTGTTTCAGAGACTTTTTTATTACAAAACAGAGATAAAACCGAAGAGATCATGTCTTTGTCTGAAAAAATTGGGTGTGAAGTAAATATTATTTCATCAAAGAACCCCCAAGAAAAAACTATTTTCAATATGGGCGGGGTAGTCGCAATACTAAGATACAAAAAGTGATGCTAAAAGATTAAACTGCACAATCAAAGAAATAAAAAAAATTAAATTTATTTAATTTTTAACTCAAACCACTCTACTTTCTTTTCTTCGACAAGTTGTTTTATCTTTTTCTGAATCTCGCTTAAAGAACTTGTATTTGTTTTAAACTCAATAAAAACAATTTTATCATCTTCAAAAGAAATGCCATCAATTGGTTTTCCTATAAATCTAAAGTTTTGTGAGTTATATGGGAACTGCTCTGAAAAAGGAATCCATTGTTCTGTGAGCTGACCATATTTAACACTCTGGGAACGCTTTGAGTAATGCAAAGAAGCCAGTTCATCTCTCTGAGAAAAAAGCCTTGCAATAACAATGAATAAGATAATTACAAGAATAATTATTATTGCAAGCAAAATTAATTCAAACATCAAAACACCTATTACTAAAATGAAAAACAAATAAATTAATAATACGCTAACTTAATGTTTAACTTTTTGGAAACGCTGGCAGGCACACTATTTGTTAGATTTGCTTTGATACGTAGGGTCCATCATTTTCAAAACCAAAATTTTTTCTGTAATATTCTCTTACCCCGATTCCAGAAATAACAACTAGTTTATTTGCATCAAACTTTTGCTTTGCTATGCGCTCTGCTTCAAGCATCAGTTCTTTGCCCATACCCGTGTGCTGTGGGGCACTTACATCTTTTTTTCCAAGGGAAAGTGCTTTCCCATACACATGAAGCTCTCTTACAAGAGCTGTGCGCGAATTAATCTGTTTCATAAAAGGTTTTGCCGGTTTTCTTAATCTTAAAAAACCATATAAATGTTTTTTTGATTCAACTGAAATAAATGCTTCTTCTCCACCGCTTGCGTTATAATATTCAGTTAAGAGTTTTGTTTGTGATTCACTAAAATTTTTCCCATCCCTTATTCTGCTGACACCAATTTCCCTACAGCGAATACAATTACATTTTTTCCCATGCAACTCAAGTTCTTTAGTAACTAATTGCCTCAAATTAGTTTTTTTTACCCCAGCAGAAATAATGTTGCTTGGGATATCTCTGTTCACACGCATCACTCTAACCCACTTTGGCAAATCTGATTTTATATTAGCAAGTAATTTAACGGCTTTTTCTTCTTCCATGGGTTCAAAATTTCCACTAGCCCAATCGTTATAAAGTTCTGAACCCTTTATCACAAGACAAGGATAAAATTTTACCATATCTGGTTTAAAATCCGAATCAGAAAAAACTTTTTTGAAATTCTTCAAATCTTTTTTATAATTACTAAAAGGTAGCCCCGGCATTAAATGATAAAGCACTTTAAAGGCCGAGTCCTTTAACAACTGTGTTGAATCAATGACATCACTCACCAAGTGCCCACGCTTTATTTTAGAATAAATCTTATTATCTGGATTTTGAACTCCTAGCTCTACTCTTGTTCCCCCTAAGAAAAGCATTTGTTTTACATCGCTTTTAGAACAATAATCTGGTCTCGTCTCAAAAGTTATTCCAACTATTCTCCGCACAGAAGTCTCAGCATTCTTTTTTGATTCAATAAAAGAAGAAGAATCTTTTTGTGTTATTGCATCAATACTATCTTTGACAATTTTTTCCTGTAAATTTTTTTTCAACGCAGTAAAAGAACTTCCTTGAAAAATAAGTTCTATCTTTTCTGCATTGTTTCCGGTTAAATCCAATTGATTTATTCTGTTTTCTACAATTCTTTTTGCTTCATAATTAAGACGCTGTGCTCTTAGGGTACTTGGTTCAAAACCAGTATATGATTTTGGAGCTCTTTTGCCCTCAAAAGAAGATGGACAATAAGTACATTCTCCAGGGCATGGAAAAGGCGGCATCATAACAGCAATTACTTGCACTCCAGAAATACTTCTTGTGGGTTTTATTGAAAGTAATTCAAACATTTTCTTTGACGGCTTTTTTGCTTGAGCAAGAATAAACGGGTGCGTGGGCATTTTTTTCATTTTGAATTTTTTGCACCAGTAAAATCTTTTTAATTCAAGTTCCTTTGGAGTAGAAATAGTTTTGTTTCTTATCTCAGATAAAATTGCTTTAGCATAAGCAAAATCCTTTTTATCGGCTACAAAATCTTTTCTTGGCATAAAAAAAAGCTGTTAATAATTAATTAAAAAGTAATCCAAAGAAACCAGTTAAATAATAACTCGGAAGCATTGATATTGAATAAAAAGGAACTCCATAAAAAACTGATTTTAGTTTACCCCCAAATGTAGGGTTTGTTTTGATATTCAAAGTGAATTGTTTTTTAGAATCATTATTTCCTAGGAAAATCATTGTATCAAATGTTCTTTCTCCAGATATTTTTGGATATACTTCAAGAACAAATTTTGTCACTTTTTGTTTTGTCGCAATAATATTTGTTTTTGTCGAAACACAATCTTCACAAGGCGATTCATTTTTTGCAAGCCAATATTTTGGGATAAGTGGTTGAATTGTAAAAACAACATCAGCATCAGAATTATTTATAAGATAAAATTCGTAAACAGCTTTATCATTAACTGTTGTTTCTGAGGAATAATTATTTAGAGAAACATCCAACAAATCTTTTTCCACATTAAAATAAACATCTACATTCTCATCTTTATTTTCTCCCAAAAGCTTTATGTCAAGTGAATAAGAACCGGTTGCTACATTGGGTTGTGAAATCACATAAACTTTTATTGCTTCTAAATAATCAGATACTTTTATTTCAAAACCGCTTGGAAGAGAATTTAGTACTTCTAAAGAATCATACTTTCCCAGTTCCTTTGAAAAAATTAGTTCAAGTGTACTTCCGGGAACAATTGCCCCGACAAAATCATTACTTGAAACATCCTTTGAAATCGGATCAACTAGGCGTGCCCCGCTTACTGTAAAAGCCAGTAATAAAACAATGCAAACCGTGAGCACTTTTTTAAACATATCAAATCAAATTAATTTAAGTTGAGAATAGAATAAAAAGGTTGTTTTTTTATGAAAGCACAGGAATCCAGGTACACAATGACAAAAAGGCATCACACTGAAACCTATAAAAAAGCCAAAAAAGAAGGAAAAATGGATAAAGAATTTATTCCAATATGCGATTATATTGCCAAAACAGAGGACTATTTTACAAGTAGTTGTTGTGCTGGGAGAATCACACTAGTAGGGCTTGACAAAAACGAGTCAAAAAAAGAAAGTGCTTTTCACAGGAAATGGCACAGAAAAGTCAGTTTTACAGAAATAAAGGAAGGAATAGAATCGTATAATGGAGATACCCTTTGGTTTAAACAAGAACCACTTATTTTTCATTTAGGAACAAATAATTTGTTAAATGCAAAAAAAATACTTGTGGTATGCGAAAAAGCAGGAATGAAAAGAGCTGGAATAAAGGCTGCAAAAGAAGGAAAATTTATTATTGAGATGGTTGGAACCCACAACATTAATGTTCCAATAAGAGAAAAACAAAAAACCATTATCAGCGATGAATTTTTATTATACATTGTAAAAAAAGCAAACGAAAAGTTTGTGAAAAATCAATTGATGCTGAAAAATCTAGAAAAAGAAATTAAAAAAAATCTCAAATGAAAAAATTTTAATTTACAGCACTTCACTCTGAACCATAAATCATTGACAACACTTTTTTGGGATCATAATAATAGCTCTGCAAAAATTCTAGTACTTCAAGGGGCTTTCTAACATTCTTTTCAATTAGCCATTTAAGTATAAGTCGCCGTGTTTCAATTTCTTTTTTTACTTCATTCTTTGAAAGAGAATTTTGTTGAGCAAACTCCTCAATTACATGACTTGGCAAATCTGTTCGCTTAAGAGCACCGCTGGATTCATCAAAATCAAAAACATTTGCAAGCAAAACTTTTTTGTCCATTCTTGAAAGCTCTGTTATTTCAACAACTCTTCTCTGCATTCCATTTTCTTTTGAATAAATCCTCTGCATCACAACGATCAAATCAACCAATGGGAGCATTGATTCTGGGACAGAAAAAGGTTTTTCCTGTAGTTTTATGATTGTTTCCCTTGCATTGTTAGCATGGATTGTTCCAAGACAACCTGAATGCCCGTTATCCATAGCCGTAAAGAGAGTAAGAGCCTCACTGCCCCTGACTTCTCCAACAACTATTCTATCAGGACGCATTCTCAAAGAATTTTTTAACAAAGAATCCATTGTAACTTCATTTTCAATAGAATGCTTTGCTTCAAGTGCAACCCAATTCTTTCTATCAAGCAAAGAAACTTCAAGAGTATCCTCAATAGTTATTATTCTTTCATTAAAACGAATAAAATTTGATAAAATATTTAGAAAAGTTGTTTTTCCGGAAGCTGTTCCCCCAACAATAAGAACATTTTTTGGATTCAAACCAAAGCCCTCAACCATCACCCATAAAAAAGCTGCAGCTTCACTTGAAATCGTATTATTTTCAATCAAATCAAGTACCGTTAGAGGAATTGGCGAGAATTTTCGTATTGTAAGAGAACTCCCTTTTGGAGAAACCTCACTAAAAGTTGCATTTACTCTACTCCCATCGGGAAGCCGTGCATCAAGCAAAGGCTCATTTGCATTAAATTTTTTTCCCACACTAAAAGCAACTCTTTGAATAATGTTTTCAAAAATTTTCTCATCCAAAACCAAATCTGTTTTACATACCCCCAGTTCCCTGTGAAAAACAAAAACATCATCAAGCGCATTAATCATGAGTTCTTCTAGTGAATCATCAAGAGAAAAAAAAGACAATTGTTTTAGACCCACTGAATTATGGAGAACTGTTTCAGCAAAAAGGGATTTATCAGATATAAAAGAAATTTTTGAAATAATTCGAATCATTGCTTCTATTAAATCAACAAAAACTTTTTTTGGAGGAATTCTTTCAAGCAAGCCATTTATTTCCACAATAGAAACAACTTCTTCTCTAAAATCATCAGCGAAAGAAGAAGGAATTTCTTTAAATGATTTTAAATCTGAAAAAGGGGCTTTTCGTTGTATTAAACGCTCCAAAAAAATTGCAAAGCGTCCCTCATCTTTTGAAAGAGGATTTTGCTTTACTTCATAAAAATTATAAGCCAAGCCAGCATAAACCGTTCCCACAGAACTCTCGCTGATTTTCTTTAAACGAAGCTCGGTAAAATCCATACAACATCATTTATATAAAAAGTAGTATAATAAGCTTATTATGCATAAAAGAAAAAGAAAGCCAAAAAATAATATTGCAAATAAAAGAAAAGAGATTTATAAAAATGTTCTTGCACGCATAACCCCAACACAAAACGAAATTGAAGAAGAAAAAAAAATTGTTTTAGAAATACAAAAAAAGGTTTTAGCAACAGAAGGAAAACACTCGCATTTAGAATGGTGTGGGAGCAGTGCAAGAGGAACACATCTTCGGGGTGATAGAGACCTTGACTTGTTTTTGATGTTTGACAAAGAACTAAGCGAAAAAGAACTTGAATTTGAAGGACTAAGAATCGGAGAAATTATATTCAAGGGACACGAATGGGAAAAAGCTTATTCACAACACCCCTACCTCCGCGGGAATATTAAGGGATTCGATGTTGAAATAGTTCCAGGTTACATTGTAAAAAATGGCTCTGAAAAAAAGAGTGCTGTGGACAGAACACCTTTTCACAACAGATTTCTTTTAAAAAAAATGAGTAAAAAACAAAGAGGAGATGCAAGATTACTAAAACAATTTTTGAAAGGAATAAATGCATATGGTGCAGATTTGAAAAATTGTGCTCTTCCGGGATACGGAGTAGAATTACTGATAGTTCACTACAAAAATATTGAGGGAGCACTAAAAGCAATTTCGAAATGGAAATATAAAACAAAAATAAAAATTAGCAATAAAAAAAGCACAGCATTTGATTCACCACTAACAATAATTGACCCCGTAGACCCAAACAGAAATGTCGCATCAGCATTATCAAGAGAACAATTTGAGAGAATGGTTTTCGCAAGCAAATTATTTTTAGAAAAGCCAAGCGAAAGATTCTTTTTCCAAGAGAAAAAAAATGCTTGGCCAAAAAAACTGATTGAAGAAATGCTTTCAAAAAAAGAATTGATTGCATTCAAAATGAATTTTCCAAAAGAAATTCTATCCGACCTTGTTTGGGGACAACTAAGACGAATACTAAAACAGATTTCTGTAAATCTAAAAGAAAATGATTTTGTTGTGTTACGCGAAACTCTTTGGAGCAACGAAAAAGATGTTTACTTTATTTTTGAACTAGAATCACTTTCACTACAAAAATCAAAGAAAATTATTGGACCAAAAGCTGAGGATACAGAAAATACAAAAAAGTTTTTGAATAAAAAAAGAATAGTTATCAGCGGACCAAGAATAGAAGGAAACAGAATTGTAATCGAAATTGAGAGACAAAAAACAAGCGCAAGCCAAGTTCTCCATGATTTTATAAAAGAAAAAGGAATAGAAGAAAAACAACCCCTCAAAACAAGTTTACTTGAAGGAGTTGTTCTTGGAGAAAAAAGACTTTT
Source organism: uncultured archaeon (assembly GCA_964402905.1). GTDB lineage: Archaea > Iainarchaeota > Iainarchaeia > Iainarchaeales > JAAZKV01 > JABIDZ01. The sequence goes on along the minus strand of CAYODU010000003.1, from coordinate 14,007 downwards.
ATGGAATTACCGCGGAGAATTCGCTAAATGGTTCACAAGTTACCTAGAAGGAAAAGAAGTGTTTGAATGAAACATAAAGAATTTGTGAGTCTTTTGTAAAAAGATTAATAAATATAGAAAACATATAATTTGAAGGTGATTAAATGCCAAGATACGGTGGAAGAACAGGCGGAATAAAAAGATTACAAAAAAAAATTGCGCGCGCAAGAGGCGTTCCAGTAAATAAAACAAGGGAAATGGCTGTTACAAGAAGAGGAATAAAAATTCGAAAGGGCAGAGAAAAACCCGGTTTTAAAGCACGACTAATTAGTGCTGATGGTGGTTATGGCACTGGAGAACCTAGAACAAAAAGATACCAAAGCGTGGATAAAGCTTTAACTGCAATGAAAAGATGGGATCCAAAACACGGAACCTTTGCGAGAAAAAGTTCTAGGGGAAAACCTAAAAAAAAGTGAATTAAAAAAGCGGGCCCGGAGGGAATCGAACCCTCATCTCGAGATCCGAAGTCTCGCCGGTTATCCATTGCCACACGGGCCCAAATAATCCGAAACAAAAGCTTATTCTTTAGAAAAACACTTTTTTTCGGGCTTAAAGCTTTCTTTTATAAAGCTTACTTCTTAGAAAATTGTTAGATAATAGATATTAAAAGCATTGGTGAGAAAAGCAAAAAACCTTTTTAGACAAGCTTTTATTGAAAGATTATTGGTGAGAAAATGAAGATATGTACTACTTGTAATAAGATCGTTACAAATCAAAAAACCGAATTCAAATGTCCCTCTTGTGGAAAATCTGAAATAATTCGATGCCAGAACTGCAGAGAAGCAGCAAAACCATATATTTGCCCAGAATGCGGTTTTGAAGGCCCTTAAGTGATTAGAAATGGGAAAAGCTATGGTTATATTCAAAGTATTTTCTGATCCTGAGAATCTAGACAAAGTAGAAAAGTCTTTGAGAGAACTAGATTTAGCAGATACTAAATTTCAAGACCTAAAAAGAGAACCTATTGGCTTTGGTATAGAAGTAATAAGAGTAGGTTATATTGTACCGGATAAAACTGATGGAGTAATGCCTAGATTAGAAGAAGCTGTCTCAAAAATAGATGGAATAAATCAAGTTGAACTAGACGGCGTTACACTTATTTCATAAATTCTTTTAATAAAAAACAAAATCAACCTTATTTTTTGTTCGGCACGCCCCCCTCACACTCTTTTTATTGTTTTTCAATCAAGGCATATTAATGATTGAGTCACTGGAAATCAAAAACTGGCGGACACACCACGAAAGCACTTTTACTTTTGGTAAAGGAACTAATGTTATTGTTGGAGTAATGGGTTCTGGAAAAAGCTCCATAGTTAATGCAATTAGCTACTCCTTATTTGGCACTTTCCCCCAATTAAAAAGTAAGCAAGTTACTTTAAACGAAATAATAATGAATAAACCTAATCCTTGTTCAAAAGCAGAGACAACACTTTTTTTTAGTCACGGAGAAGACAAGTATCGCGTAGAAAGAATAATAAATGCTGATTCAACAAACGAAGCAAAACTCTACAAAGAAAACAGATTAATAGCGGGGCCAAAACAAAAAGATGTTAACGAAAAAATTGAATTGATACTTGGGTTAAGTTACGAATTATTTAGTCGAGCTGTTTATGCAGAACAAAATGAAATAGATTTTTTTCTCAAATTAAGCCCTGGTGAAAGAAAAAAAAAGTTTGATGAATTACTTGAACTTGAAAAATATGAGAATGCGAGAAAAAACGCTTTGACACTACAAAATCAGTTCAACAAGGAAAACAAAGATAAAAATGAGAGTGTATTAAGACAAAAGGAAAATATTAAGTCGCACGAAGAAGAAAAAATAGTTGCAAAGATAAAAGAAGAAGAACAAATGCTCAAAGAATTAGAAGAAATAAGTTTGGGCATTGGAAAAGAAATTATAGAAAAAGAAAAAGAATATCTTCTTTTTGAACAAAAAGAAAAAAAGCATTTAAAATTAAAAGAAGAAATTATTTCAAATAAAGCTCTTTTAGAAAATATTGAAAAAGATGTTAAAGAAAATCAAAAAATTAATCTAGAAGAAATAATAAAAGAAATTGATAAAATAAAAAAAGAAACTACCCTGGCTGTTGAAGAACAAAACAGAAAAGAAAAAGAGTGCGAAAAAATTGAGTCAAATCTCAAAGTAATTTCTGAAGAAGGGAAAGTAATTAGTTATAGAAAAAGTAGCTTGGAAAAAGAAATAAAAGAAATTTCTTTTCTTCATGGAAATTGCCCCAAATGCAAACAAAAGCTTACTGAGGAACACAAAAAAGATTATATTGAAAAAGCTCAAAAAGAAATAAAGCAAATTACTGAAGAAGAAAAAGAAACTGATAAAAAAATAAACGACTTAAAAAAACAAATTACTTTATTAGAAAAAGAAACTGAGGAAATAAGAAAAATTGTTGATGAGAAAAAAAGAGAACTTTTCTCACTACAAGCCGATGAAAAACAAGCTAAGAGTATAGATGCGAAGAAAAAACAACTTTTAGAAATACAAAAACAATTACCCATTATTGAAAAAGAAATAAAAGAAGTTGGTTTTGATTCTGAGAAACTTAGCAAAGCACGAAAAGATTTTTTTGAATTAAAAACAAAAAAAGAATTAGCTCTGGCAAAAACCAAATCTTCAAAGGAACTAATAGAAAGCCATCGTCAAACACTTGAAAAAATATGTTTAATAAAAAAGAGCATTACTGAAATGGAAGAGGAAATAAAGCGAACTGATCTGGCTGCAAAGAAACTTGGAGTATTTGGAAATTGCCTAATGGCTACACAAGTAGAACTAAGACAAGCACTCCTTGAAACAATTAATGAAGCAATGTCAAATATCTGGAACAATATTTATCCATACAAAGATTTTGTAGACGCCAGATTGTGCGTTGTGGAAAACGGTTATGATTTACAAGTACTAACAAGAAATAATTCTTGGATTAGGGTAGAAGGAATTCTTTCTGGTGGAGAAAGAAGTGCCGCTGCACTATGTATAAGAATTGCTTTTTCTCTTGTGCTCACAAAACAACTATCAATGCTTATACTGGATGAGCCAACACACAATCTTGATTCTAATGCAATCCAAAGATTAAGTTCTATGTTACGAGATGATTTACCAAAACTAGTAACACAAATATTTGTTATTACACACGAAAAAGAACTTGAAAGCGCAGCAACAAGCAATCTTTATTTACTACAAAGAAACAAGGATTTAGATGAAGCAACAAAAAGCGAACAGATAAGTAATTATTAAAATAGTTATAGGATTAAAAAAAGAATTTACTTAGTAGCTTCTTTGTCTTTTCTTTTTGCAAGACGAATTATAAATCCAGCAACAACATTTCTATTTGTTTTTGATAAACCTAATTCAAAAGTATTTAGTGCTAACTTATTTTTTTCAAAATCTTTTCCAAATTTTTCAGGGAACTCTCGCAACATAACTTCTGCCCTGTATTTTAATCCCTTAGAAACTGATTTACCCATTAATACACCTAAGCTAATTCTACTCTCACTAATTTTCCATTTGGATATTTTCTAAGAACACTCATAGGCAAAACTTTTCCCAAGTACTCTTTTTCTGCAGCCCCAAGCATTGAAAGATCCTTAGTGCCTTTTACTAGTGGCGGTGCCCCAAGAGACAACTGCAGTGCCCTTGCACTTAAAACACGAGTTAATTCAAATCTAGTTAGTTTTGACATTTGCTCACCAATAAGAAATAATTCAATAAGAAGCTTTAAAAAAGTAGCCTTAACGCAACAAAAACAAAGAATGTCTTATACATAATTGTTTGTCATATTTTTTGTTTATATTATTGTACAAGAACCCTTGTTTTCTTTGCAAATCCCTTTATTATTGGTTGTGGGAGAGAAAGCTCTTTTGAAAAACCCTTGGCCAAAGCAAGCGAAGAAAAGCCTTTAACAAAAACATTTTTTCTATCAGAGAACAATATTCTATAACCTTTTTTCTCAGAAAACTTCTTGAACTGAAAAAGCGTTTCTTCTTGTATAGACAAAATCGCTTTAGCGATTCCATAAGAAGAAAAACGAGAAAAGTTATTTGTTAACTGAAAAGGTATTTCTGAAGCAATTTCACTCAGGGCTGTTGAAAAGAAAAAAGTATAATAGGCACCAACCTTTTTTGTGGATAAAAAAAGCTCTGGAACAGATTCAATAATTTGTTTTGAATTAAAAAGCATTGTATTTATTTGCCTTATTTCCTCAGAGAGAAAACTTTCTTTTTTTGTACAAAACCATTGTAACAAATGATTTTTTTCAAGTGAAACCTTCCCAGTATCCAAAAGCATTTTTGCATCACTTAGGGGAACTTTTTCTTTTTGACCACTAAAAAAAGGCCCAACTGGATACATCTTCATGAAAAACTCTTTCTTTTTTTCAAGACGTTTTTCCTTCAAATCATTTTCTTTATGAAAATTAAGTGCAAAAGCATCTGAAGAGGATTCATAAAAAAAATAATCTTCATTAAAAACAATTTCTATCCGTGAAGAAGGCAATACATTTTTATCATTTAACTTTATTGGTTTACAACAATCACAATTAAGAGTATCGTGCCCAATATTAAAAAAGTTTTTTGAAAGTAATTGTACCCACACAAGAGAAAAATCTATTGTTGAAAAAGAATCAAAAGAACAAGTGGGCGCAAACTGCTTTGGATTAAAAAGAGAATCACTTTTTTTCCAAGAAACAGTAAAACCCTTTTTGAAAAAAATGTTTTCAAGAAAAACTTCTGTTTTTTCCTGAGGAGAAGAAGGAACTTTGTTTAGTGGAAGCAAAAGCAAGGAAGAAAAAGCGCTTTGCTTTACAAGAAACAATGTTTCTTCTTCATTTAAACTCAGGGCCTCATTGAATGGTATTTCAGGGGTGATGAAAAAACCAATCTCTTTTTCAGATGAAATTTTTTCTAGAACATTATTTTCGAAAGAAAAAGAATCAAAATAAGTCCATTTTTGTTGTATTAAAAATGCACGTTCGGGTTCAACAACAACTGGCATTTTATCTGTTGCTTTTGCAATAGCAAAAGCCATTTGTTTTAATTCAAAAAAGTGTGCTGCAGAGATATGAAGATTCTCATCCTCAGTAACACTGAATTTTTTGAAACCCAAACCGAGCAACAACTCAGTTATTTTTTCTTTTCCCATTTCTTTTGGAAGGACAAAAAAAGGAAAAAAGGGATAGCGCTTTACTATCCGTGTTTCTTTATTACTAAACTCCACCAAAATCTCTTTTTTATCTGGGTTGAAACTAACCTTTGTGAGATATGCGTGTTGGAGCATGAACTAAATTGAAGTTTTGGTAATTTATAAACAAACTTAGACTACCGTGCCGGTGGTGAAATAAATTTTATAAAAAAGCATTTGTTTCTTCATCTTTTTTTATGACATCTAATTGGAACCTTTTTGCAGATTCTTCAAGAGTTGTTTCGTGTCTACTTGGCTGGGATTTACGTAAACGCACTTTGAAAAAAGTTGGGGCACTAACAGCTTCTCCCACAACAAGGGCTTCTCCAACTCTTAGCGAAGAAATCATATTAATACTTCCCGCATCAAGCCCCTCACTACTCTGTTTTATGTGATCCAAATCATATGGATTGGTTATACGCAAAATAATGTTTGTGTTGCAATTAGCAAGGGTTGTAGTGTCAAGGCGCTTTGGGCGCTGAGAAACAACTATTAAAGCAGAACCAAATTTTCTTCCCTCTCTTGCAATTGTCCGCAAAGTACTTCTGGCTAAAGCATGGTCTGCAGCAGTTGATTCGGGAATAAAATTGTGGGCTTCTTCTAAAAGCAATGCAAATGGGGCAATTTTTTTCTGGCGACGCGCATTAAATAATTTATTTGAAAAATAAGCTACTATTAACTGCTTTTTTTTATCTGAAATAATTCCATTCAAATCTATTGCAACTAAATGCCCAGGTACAACTAAATCAAAAATACTTGGCGAATCAACTTTTGAAAACAAATTCAATTGTTCTAATTCATCAACCGCACTTATTATTGAAGCACTTGTTTTTGGTTCGAGCTCAGCCGCTTCTGCTCTCACAGAGTTAAGATCAAATGGACCAACACCAGATTTCATTTCGGATTTTAATTTTGAAATGATTTTAACAAACTCTCTTTTTTGCACCGGGGTTAGAGAAGAAGCCAAAGAAAAAATTAGTGTTGGAGAAACATTTGATAAAGCAATTTTTATTTTGTTAGCATCAACTATTCTTGTTTTAGAAGAAAAATCCATAAAACCTTCTTTTGCTGATTCGCCAAAACAAGTGTACTCCCCGTGAGTATCAAAAACAACTAAAGCTATTTGTCCTTGTTCTTTTGTGCGCGAAAGAATTTCTTCTATTAGAACACTAATAAAATATGATTTCCCGGCTCCGCTCATTGCAAGAACTGCCAAGTGCTTTTGTAATAGTTTTGAAAGATTTAACTTAAGTGGAATTTCATGGAATTGTATTTCACCAATATCAAGTCCCTTTTCTTCTAAACCCAAAAACTTTTTTATATGCTCTTTTTTTGCAATAAAAACTTTTGTTCCCGGAGAAGGAGGAAAAGTTGAACGAAGAACCCGATTGTTTTGAAATACCCCAAGGGGTTTTGCTTTTCCCAAAAGGAATTCCCAATCTGCAATTGGAAAATTTTTTTCAAGCTCTGGGCCAATCGCTTTTACTGAATCAGGCCTCTCAAAATAACGATTTGTTTTAACCAGTTCTTCCACCATGCAAATCATGGTGCCTTCGCTATACTCTAATTCGACAAACATTCCTTTGTGAGCTTTTCCATTATTAACAACAAAATCTACTCTACTTGGAGAAGGCCCTTCCATAGTAGAAACAACTGTTCCTAACTGCTCATTTAATTCAGGCATAAATATCAATAACAAAAAAGTGTTAAGTTGCTTTTAAATAATTACTTAGTACCGTGCCGAACTAAAAAAAGAAATAAATTAAGAAAGCTAAAGGAAAAAGAACAAATTGGTGGCCCAAATAAAAAAACAGGGATTTTTTTCCAATACTTGAAATAAAAGAAAGCTTTTTTGGAAGAACTACTTTTGACAAAAAGGCTTTATTTTTCATTACTAATTTTCCAAAAAATAATCCAATTAAAAAAACACCAAACCAGGGAATAACAGGAACAAAATCAAGGGCTGGTAAAGGAGAACCAAAACCAAGCCAGAAAAATATGCCTGCGCTAATTCTTGGTAAGTTAAAAAACAAAGATACAAAGATAACAAATACGCCCGAGCACAAAGATATTTTAGGGAACCTAACAAAAACAATTCCGGCAATCCAAGAAAAAATAATCAGGTGGATAACACCAAAATAAATGAATCGGCTCGGGAATAACAAAAAAGTAAAAATAGTTATTCCAAGAGAAGCTACAAACAACATAGTTAAGTGATTTAAAAGTTTTTTTGAAAAACCATTTTTTTGAATGAAAAGAAAAAAAGATATTCCTGAAATAAAGATGAAAGAAAAAAGAATTGATTTTTGAAACAAACCGAAAAAGCCGGAATACAAACTCACAGAAATTATTCCAAAATAATTCAAGTTCCAAAAAAAGTGGAAAATAAACATTGCACAAAGAGCTAAACCGCGAAAAAAATCAATTAACTGAATGCGCAAAAATTTATTTTTACTAGAAATATTTTTAAAATCCATAAAAATTACTTCTTGGGAAAAGGAATTCTTTTAAGACGGGCTTCTCTTTGTTTTCTACACAAAATTCTGTCAAGAGCTCTTTTCAAAGTAATGCCATTAAACAAAGCTTGTTTTGACTTAGCCAAAAGTGCCTCGCTACTTTTTCTGACATCAATCATTTCTTCTTTAGGATTTTGCATTTAACACACCCAAAATTTCAAAGATTTCTTTTAAGGATTTAATTTCAAAATCTGGTTTAACATCAGCATAATCAAGTACAGTGCCCGTGCGATTGATTAGACAACTATTAAACCCAACAGTTATTGCCCCAGCAACATCACACCTTAGAGAATCCCCAACCATTAAAACTTCTTTTGGTTTTACTTTGAATTTTTTTACAATAACAGAAAACGCTCTTTTATCGGGTTTAATAAAACCTATTTCAAAACTATATGCTAAATAGTCAAAATAATTTTTGAATTTAAGCTTTTTTTCTATTTCTTTTGCCATAAGGCTTTCTGTGTTTGAAAGCAATGCAATTTTGTACTTTTGTTTTTTTAATTTTTCCAGAACAGAAATTACATCAGAAAAAAAGTGTATCTTATCAAAGCGGTTTGAGTAGATTTCGTACAGCTCTTGTTCCAAATCACTATTTGATTCTTCTTTGAAAGCACTAAAAAAATCTTTTCTAAGTTCCTCAAAATTTTTATATTTTTTTAGTTGAGTTGCTTTTTCATAGCGTTCGATAAAATCTTCTTTTTCAATACCCTCTTTTTTTAATAAAGAAATAAGGTGCACAAAATCTATGGTCGCTGGGATAAGTGTTCTCCACAAATCAAAAACAATTACTTTAATCATAGAAAAATATGCGCATTAATTAAACTTAAACCTTCGCATGAATTTGAATTTAATAGAGCTATTTAAAGGGACGAGAGTTTCTTCGCAATCTCATTTTTGGCCCAAGCTTGTCAATGAGTTTATCATAAACAATACTTATATCATCTTCATTTAAGCGAGCACGCAAATCCGCTTCAATCAAAACACTTGGATAAGAATATTCTTTGTGTAAAGAAGAGAGAGAAAAAACAATTGAAGCTATCTCATCAGCTTTTTCATGTAAATTACCCGCACCAGAAATAAATTCTACTCTTAGGGGCTTATCAAATTCTGAAACTTTTAAATAAAAAACAAAAATGTTTTCAGCCCACCTTTTTTCATAATCTTTCAAAATTGGGTGCGTTATTGTGCTTGAAGTATATGGAAAACAAAAAGTTCTTTCTTTTGGAAGTAAAAAATAATCAAGGAAAGCCGCATCAATTGAACCCTTTAACTTTTCTGATTTTTGATTTTCCCCTTTAGAAAGAATTTTTTCTCTTAATAATTGAATAAAACGGGTCCCTCTTGAATCTTCGACACAAGAAATTAGAGTACAAGAATTTTTTTCTGCAAGAGAATACATCTTTTGAAATAAAACAACTACTGAATTATAATCATTATTTATTACTGAATCAGAACGAGGTTTGTCCTGGTACTGGGGAACAATTGAACCATCAATAAAAAGATATTTGGGTTTAAATTTTTCTATTATTTCAATTGAATTACACACTTCTTTTTTCAAGCGTTCAAGAGAAACACTTTGCTGTTCCTCATCTTTTTCCAGAGCGGCTTTTAGTAGAATCGGTTCGGGCAAAGAAAAAGCATTTGGATAGTACTCTGCTTTTCCAAGAATATTATTTTCATAATTAAAAATCGCTCCGGCAACACGAATTAATACAATATCAATAAATGAAAGTCTCTTTGAAACAAAACCCGAATCAACGCCGGCAATTATTCCAGAAAAAACTCTTTTATTTACTGAAACGACTATTTTTTCAGTGCCATTTTGGGACAAAACTGATTTTATTGGAAGAAGCTCTTTTGTAATACTTTCATGAAAAGAGTGTTTTTGTGAAACTGTGGCAAAAACACTATCAAGAAAGTTGTCAAAATACATGAAATAAGGTGAGTTTAGTTGCATATAAAAGAATATTCTTGGTCCTGTGCCGAACAAACAATCTTTTAGATTCAAAAAAAGCAAAAACAAGAAACATTTTTAAAGAAAACATCCATTCTATCTAGTGGAAAGTGAGCCAAATGAAAGCAGTTTTTGAAGTTAGAAGTATTAAGTCTAAATGGAAGCCTCCTTTTACTAAGGACATTACTGATGATGTTTTTGAAGTGGAAGAAGGAGAGGGCTTTGATAGAATAATTGGAAATGGGAATGATTCAAACATTTATCAACTAGTTAAACTGGGCAATGGTAGCGCAACCATTACCTACTCAAAGTTGTTTACGCTGAAAACTGGAAACCCTGGAAACTACAAAATTACTTTGATTAAAGACACACCTGTTTCAATGACATATCTTTGGGGAGAAGACGGGATAACAAAAACCATTACATTCAAAGGTAATGGTGGAAAAGAAATCGCTAAGGCTGAGGAAAATAACGAAGCTGAAGAACAATTAAACGAAGAAGCTGATTCATTAGTTATTGCTGCTGAAGAAAACTCTCTTTCTGAAAACAATGAAGAAAATAAAACTAGTTCAGAAACTCTTTAAAAAAATAGAACTATTTCGCACAATAAAATTAACACGTATTTTTGTATTAGAAAGCATTAAAAAGCTTATATGAAGTAATATTCATATGAAAACTACTATCGGACTTGAATCGCCATACAAATGCCTAAATGTTCTGGGCAACGAACTAAGAGTAAAAATAATTGAATTGCTAAAACAAAAACCCCTTACAGTACAAGAGATATGTGAAAAGCTAAACAGAGAACAAAGCGCAGTAAGCCACTCACTCCAACAACTAAGAAAATGCCGTTTTGTAGATTACAGAAAAAAAGGAAAAGAAAGAGAGTACTATCTCCAAAGCAATATATTCAAAAAAGGAGATAAACCAATTTTTGAACTAATTGAAGAACATGTGAGAAAAAATTGTTTAAGAGACAAAATCTGTTAGAATAGCTATAATGAATATTGGGGGGAAAGCAAATGCAAAAGAAAAAAAGAATTATTTATTTTGATAACAGTGCAACTACTCCCGTAAGAAAAGAAGTTTTACTTGAAGCAATGCCTTTTTTCTCAAAAAAATATGGCAATCCAAGCAGTTTCCATTCAACAGGGCTAGAATCAAAAAATGCAATGAATACTGCAAGAAAAAAAATTGCTAAAATAATTGGTTGTGAAAAAGAAGAAATAATTTTTACTGGTTCCGGAACAGAAAGCATTAACCTTGCAATAAAAGGAATAGCTTTCCACGAAATACTTAAAGGAAAACGCGGGCACTTTATAACACAAAAAACAGAGCACGACGCGGTATTACATTCAATGAACTGGTTGGAAAAAATTGGTTTTACTGTGAGTTACATTGATGTAGATTCTCAAGGAATTGTTAAACTCGAAGAAATTGAAAAATCAATAAAAGAAAACAAAGATACTTTGCTAGTAACAATAATGTATGCCAATAATGAAACCGGAGCAATACAACCCATAAAAAAAATATCTCAAATATGCAAAAAATATTCTGTGCCACTACACACCGATGCCTGCCAAGGGACAGAATACCTGCCTTTGAACGTAAAGGAATTAGGTGTTGACTTGATGACAATAAACGGAAGCAAAGTTTATGCTTTCAAAGGAACTGGAGCACTATACAAAAATAAAAATATTGAAATTGAGCCACTCATTCACGGCGGCGGACACGAAAGCCACCTTAGAGCAGGCACAGAAAATGTTGCGGGAATAGTTGCCCTAGCAAAAGCTATTACAATTGCAGAAAAAGAAAAGAAAAAAGAAAGCGAGCGGCTAACAAAACTAAGAGACTATTTTATTGCAAAAATAGAAAAAGAAATAGTTAAAGTAAAATTAAATGGACCCAGAAAAGAAAGATTGCCAAATAATGTAAACTTTTCTTATTTTGGAATAGAAGGCGAATCAATTTTGCTTTTACTAAATGAAAAAGGAATTAGGGCAAGTACTGGCTCAGCATGTTCATCACAATCACTTGAGCCAAGCCACGTGCTAATCGCAATGGGAATACCCCACGAGATAGCACACGGGAGTATAAGATTTTCCATGGGAAAGACAACTACAAAAAAAGATGTTGATTATACTGTGCACGAACTAAAAAAAATAGTTAAGCACTTAAGAAGAATAAGCCCCGTTTGGGATCAGAAAAAAAATAATCTTAAAAAAGAAATTGTGGGGAGTGAATAAAGATGAAAATTAAGGGGCAAGATTGGTTTTATACTGATAAAGTCAAAGAACACTTTATCAATCCAAAAAATATTGTAACAGATGAAAAAAAATTAAAGAAATACGATGGTTACGGAAGAGTAGGAAATATGAAATGCGGAGACATAATGGAGATGTGGATAAAAGTTAAAAACGAAAAAATTGTGGAGTGCAAATGGAAAACATTTGGGTGCGCAAGCGCTATCGCAAGCACAAGCATGCTCTCAGTAATGTTAACAGAAAAAGGCGGTATGAAAATAGAAAATGCCCTCAAAATAAACGGTAAAGATATTACAAAAAGACTTGGAGGGCTCCCAGCAATAAAAATACACTGCTCCGTTTTGGGAGATGAAGCCCTACGTGAAGCAATAAAAGACTACGAAAAAAAGAAAATAAAAAAAGAAAAGAAACAATCTAAATGAAGTGCCAAGAAAAACTAAAAACAACTTATTTTAAAAGAAGTTAAGCCAATACTTTGTTATGGAACTAGTACAATACATCATAGTTAATTCTTCACTTGGCATGGGAAAAGGAAAAATTGCTGCACAAGCAAGCCACGCAAGTGTTTCGGTACTTGAAAAAGTTGATGAAGAAATTATTGATGAATGGAAAGCAATGGGCATGAAAAAAATAGTTTTAAAAGTAAAAGATGATCAAGAGCTTTTAGATTTATTTATGCAAGCAAAAAAAGAGTTGCCCTGCGCGCTGATAACTGACGCCGGAAAAACACAAATAAGTGCTGGAAGCAAAACAGCTTTCGCATGTGGACCTGTAAAAGAACAAGATGGAAAAAAATATTTTTCAAAATTAAAGTTACTTTAAAAAATAGAAACACAAGTGATAGCTATATGAGAAGAACAAGCACCTTGAGCATACTTGCATTAGAAAAAAGAAGAAATCTTGCAATGCAAGCAAAATTGATTGCTGATTTAGAAAGAGCAGTTGCTAATGGAAAAAGAACACAAGTAAACCAAGCTATGATATCTCTTGGAAAAGCAATGGCCGATGGGGAAGAAATTGAAGGAAAACGATGGGCAACGCGACTGAACCGACACCCACCCGGAACAAAAAAATGGGATGAGGCACATGTCAAATCCATTATTCATTTTGATGAATCTCGAAAAATTATGTCAAATGTAAGACATGTGAAATACTTAGCAAAAAGGTGAAAAAATGCCAAAAGGATTTTTAAAACACATAAATAACCTAGTAAATGAAAGCGATTTCATAATAGAGGTACTTGATGCCCGTTGGCCGGAAAAAACAAGAAACTTTTTTCTTGAAAAAAATATTCGCGAAAAAAATAAGCAATTACTATTTGTAATAAACAAAGCTGATTTAATTACAAAAGAAGACGCAGAAAATAAAAAAGATGAAATTGAAGGAGAAACAAAGTGCAAAACAATTTTTATTTCGGCTCTAGAAAAAGATGGAATAAATATAATTAGAAAAGAAATTAGTATTGCTGCAAAAAAGAAAAAAAACGATTTGATTATTGGAATAATTGGTTATCCAAACACGGGAAAAAGCTCTTTGATAAATGCTCTCGCAGGTAAAGGCAAAGGAAGAGCAGCAACATCAAGAAAAGCTGGGCTAACGCGCGGACTACAGCGAATCAAAATTGGTGACGGATTATATCTAATCGATTCACCCGGGATAATCCCACAAAAAACTTCTGAAATAGATTTGTTTTTAGTTAATTCAAAAAACCCCAATCAGTTAAAAGATATTGAAGGCACTGCAGTAAAAGTAATACACCAAATAGGCTTAGAAAAAATTGCTAAAAGAATGGGAATTGCAGATTGGAAAGAAAAAGATGAAGAAGAATTACTTGAAGCAATAGCACAAAAACAAAAGTTTTTTCTTAAAGGCGCAAAACCCGATACAATGAAGGCCGCAAGATACTTACTAGAAAAATATCAAAAGAATGATTTTGTTTAAATAAAATTCAAAGTTTTTTAATTAAATTAATTGCATCTTTTAAAATTACTTTTCTTTTCAAAGATTTTTCTTTTTCAAGACGCGCAGAAAGTTCTCCAAGAATGT
>CAYODU010000002.1:0-42478 GCA_964402905.1 uncultured archaeon | reverse complement strand
AAGACACAAAGCTGAGTGGTTAAAAAATATTGGTTGTCTTGTGGTAGATGAATTACATGAAATTGATTCAGATAGAGGCCCTGTTTTAGAAATTGCAATTACACAACTAAGAAACGCTAGCCCTGATTTGAAAATACTTGGTTTGAGTGCTACAATACCAAATTCTAAAGAACTTTCGGAGTGGCTTGGTGCAGAACTCATTGAAAGCGACTTTCGACCAACAAAACTAAGAGAAGGTATTTTGCTTGACCAATTAATAGAATACAATGATTCCTCAAAAGATAATTTGTCCCTAGAAAATTTAGTTGAATTTTCACTTGAAAACAATAAACAATTATTGGTTTTCATGAATTCCAGAAAAAGAGCTGAGGGAATGGCAAAAAAGCTTTCTGAGAAAACAAAAAAATTTGTCGAAGACATAGTTCTTGTAAAAAAGATTTCTGAAAAAGTTTTGGGAGCACTAGAACAACCTACAGAACAATGCATTTCTCTTAGTGAATGCATTTTGAATGGAAGCGCTTTTCATCATGCGGGGCTAGTTGGAGAACAAAGAAAAGTTGTGGAAGATAATTTTCGCAAAGGAAAAATAAAAATTATTTGTGCTACCCCAACGCTTGCAGCGGGAATTAATGTTCCAGCCGACATAGTAGTTATTCCATCGCTTTATCGCTTCGAAAAATATGGAATGGAATTAATTTCTGTAAGAGAATACAAGCAGATGGCGGGGCGCTCAGGTCGCCCAAAATTTTCTAGTGAAGGCAAAAGTATTATTATTGCAAATAGTGAAAATCAAAAAGAACTTTTCTCTGAAAGATATGTAAATGGTGAAACCGAAGCAGTTATTTCAAAGCTATCAATTGTTCCAGTTCTTAGAATGCATTTACTCGCACTCATTTCAACACAAGATATTTATAATACTAAAAGCGCGTGGACTTTTTTTGAAAAAACGCTTTACGCAAAGCAAATAGGAAGTGTTTCGGAATTGTTTGATAAAGTACTTGAAATAATTGATGATTTAGAAGAGTGGGGTTTTGTACAAAAAAAAGGCGAGTACTTTGTTGCTACCCCAATTGGAAAAAGGGTAAGTGATTTGTTCTTAGATCCGTTAAGTGCAAAAAAATTAATTGATACTTTAAAACAAAAAAAGAATTTTAATGCAATTAGTTATTTGTACGCGTGGACTAATTGTTTTGAATTTCTTCCTTTACTATCACTACCAAAAAAATTATCAGGATTGATTTTTGAAGAATTTAATTCTCGCACAAACGAATTGCCTTTTCCAATGGAAGAATTGCTTTACGAACAAGGTTCTGTAGAAAAGTTTTTTTCTGCATTAATGCTAGAGCAATGGATTAATGAAAAAAGAGAACAGGCTTTATTTGAAGAATTTGGCCTAGCCCCAGGCGTGCTATTTGGAAAAACGCGGATAATTGAGTGGCTCGCGTACTCTACAATAGAATTATCCAAAGTAATAGATGAAGAAAGACATATCCTCCCGAGCAAAAAAATTTCTCTTAGAATAAAACACGGAGTAAAAGAAGAATTATTGCCACTTGTTGAATTAAAGGGAATTGGAAGAGTAAGAGCTAGGCGCTTGTACAATGCAAAAATAACTAAACCAAGCGAAGTAAAAAACAATTTAACTAAAGTAGAGGCTCTTTTGGGAAAAAAGGTTTCTGAAGAAATTGCAAAACAGCTGAAAATTAATATTATTTAATGGCAAATAAATCAAAATAAAAAAAACTGTTTTTGAAATACACATTTCCATAGAAAAACAGCAATGAAAAGCTTTATTAATTACTTAACTCTTTTTCTATTGGGCTCTTTTAGCGGTGTTGATTTGAATGAGTTTTTCTGAGAAAATAAAAAATTTCTACTATCTTTTTGAAGATAAATGGTATAGTTTACTAGACAAAATTGATCCAAAAACACATGTATACAAGATAATCGACCCTATTGACAAAGTAATTCCAAGTTTTGTTTTATTTTTATTGATTGTTCTTTTTATCTTTGGTTTTTCTCTTTACTTAGTGAAATTTACTTCACCCTACAATATTACTTTCAGTGTTTATGATTCGCAAACAAAAAATTCTCTGGGAGGAGTTATGCTTGCGGGAACCATAAATAACGAAATTTTCAGCGAAAGAACGAGTGCAGATGGAAAAGCTTTTGTTACAACAAATTCAATTAAACAAAATTTTTTTGAATTAGCCGGCTCAATATTTTTTGGCAATCCCCCAATCTTTTTCGGGGTTATTTCTGCAAGCAAAGATGGTTACAAACGAATTAAAGATGAAATTATTGAACTAAGCGATAAAGAAAATAGTATTTTACTTGAAAGGGCATCAGAAGAAGAAATTTTTCCTTCAACTTACACAGTGGGTCTGATTAGTTCGGAAACAATGAATACAATTGTTGATAGTTATGGAATGTCATACATAAAATTTAAGTGTGCCAACAAAGATATCCCAGGCCAAGTAAAAAGAGTTACTGATCTTGATGACGCTTCAAATGATGGATTATTTGTTTTAAACGAAAACAACTGTGCATTTATTGTTACAGAAGCATATGCTCCAGGTTATGAGGCTCTTGGAACTGCAGTTACTTTGCCCACTAACAAAGACAGATTTGATATAACTCTCCAAAAGATTAGTGATCCAAACACAGGCACGGCAAAAGTTGGGGTTTATTCTTCAGGAACTAATGGAAACACAATGCTTTCAAAAATAAGAGTGAGTTTCCACAAGGGCCCAATTAATGATTATGCAATAACAGATAATGGTGGCTGGGCTGAGAAGATATTTGAAGAAGGAAGTTATGCGATAACTATAAGCGACGAAAACTATTACCCGATTAGCGCTGACTCAAACATATTCATAAATATCAAAAAGGGACAGACGACAACACTTATGATTAAGCTAACAGAAATAAGACCGGAAGACAAGAGAA
The DNA here is from genome assembly GCA_964402905.1 of uncultured archaeon. Taxonomy (GTDB): domain Archaea; phylum Iainarchaeota; class Iainarchaeia; order Iainarchaeales; family JAAZKV01; genus JABIDZ01. The sequence continues at coordinate 39,529 of CAYODU010000002.1, read as the reverse complement.
TGGTTTTCTTTAAAGTTGTTGACGAAGATGGAAACGCTTTATCAAATGTCAATGTTGAAATGTTTGACGCAATTCCTGATAGCAATGGAGTGTATTTTGGAACCACACCAGATAATACTTCTTATTATTACACTGGTGCACCAAACGTTACTGACAAAAATGGTTTGTACAAAAGAACAGGGCTTTCTATTATGAGCACACATGCTTTTGCTACTTTGGAAAAAGAAGGTTACTTATACAACCCATTTAAACCTGCGTTGCTTAAACTTACTGATTCCTATGAAACAATAGTTTTGAAAAAAGCTAATTCTTCAAACAGTGGCATGGCAACCATAACAGTTAAATCAAGCAACGGAAAATTGCTTCAAAGAGCAAACGCATTTTTATACCTTAACATAATTATTGACGGCATTCAAATAAAAAATTGGAAATTAAAAAAAGATGGAATTCTGACCAACAGCACAGGCGTAGCAAATTACCCACAAATTCCAATGGGAACTTATGCTGCATCCGCTTACTTTGATGGGGCGTTTTCAGAGATAACTCACACAAAAGACATCGATGTAAATCAAACAGTCAACTTTGATGTTAATATTAATATTGATGTCGCTTATTTGAAAATAGAATTAGTTGATGCACAAACACTCGCAGGAATTACTAATGCTGATGTAAATGTTTTTTTTATTGAAGAAAATAATTTGGTTTTTAGCGAAAAACTTTCACAATCAAGCGGTTTTTTTACAAGCAAGGGTTACGAGAAGAATTCTCAACTTGCGGTTACTGGTAAAGCAGTTAACTATGTTCCAAATACAATTTATTTAAACGGATTGGCTTTTGGAGAAAACTCATTACTAATCAAGCTTTACACCCAAGGTATTTGCAGAGCAGATGGTTACTGTAATGATTTATGCGATGTTGATCCTGATTGCGGACCTTGTGTATCAAATGACCAAATTTGCCCAGAACAATGTGACTCCACTAATGATAATGATTGCGAATCATGTGTAGCTGATGGGCAATGCACTATATCTTGCGGAGCAAGAGACCCTGATTGTGATTGCGGAAGCAACAACATTTGCAATGAAGCTCAATGTGGTGATAGCGATCCTGATTGCAGAGAAAACGATTCTAATGTAAGTGTTTATTTTGATGATGTTTATTCAAAAAATGAAAGTTATTATACCCCACAATCAAGTGTTATAGCTTTAGATATTAATGGAGAGTACAACTTAAAGTTTGATATTATAACAAGAGCCCCGATTAGTTATAACACGTTGCTTGGCATGGTTCGAGCTAATGGCCCTGTAGAATTTACAAATTCTGTTCCAAACGATCCAGATCCTTACCGAAAAGAACAAAACTTATTCAAATGCAATAATTCAACAAATGATTCTATTTCAGGAATCCACGACGATAATTATTATTTTCCTACTAGTTGTAACAACATAAATTATTTTGGACAAGCAGGGTATATATGGGGCAATGAAAATGTACCTGTTGGAACTTATTCTTTTGTAGCATCAATTAAAGTTAGTCCTAACGCAGAAAATAATGATAGTTTGTTATTCCAATACAGGGCAAAAGAAAAAAATTCGAGTAATTCTGTGGGCGCTTCAGAAACCCCTTTACAGGATGAAGAATTCTTTGTAGGCCAGCCAATACATAGTGGTATGTTTTTCAGTTTAAAACTTGGTAACCGATTATTTAATATAAAATCAAATAATATTAACAATATAGAGAAAGTCACTATTTATCCACAACAAGAAAATGATCTTTCAATACAGCTAAGAAACAACACAAAAACTTCTCTTACAAATGGTTCCTTAAAAATTTATTCTTATTCTGGACAGCCAAGCCTGACAGCAAACTATAGTGCAAGCAAAGGAAATATTTTCTTTGACGGCGGTAAAACTACAACAGAAAAAATTCTTTCAAGCAGTTTAGTAAATATTTCTCCACGTGGTGTAAGCACAACTTTTGATACGGGAGTTTATGCAGACAAATTTAATTCAACTAACTGGCTTGTTATTGTAGCGCACTTTGACCAAAATACATTTGTAGGTTTTGTTGATGCAAAGTCAATAGGAAAAACTCTTTTTCTTAGCGCTGAGTTCCTTGCAGGATTCCCTGACCAGTTATTTGACGGAGAAGTTACTGATAGGTTTGGCTCTGGAAACCCAATTATATCAGATGTTTCAATTGAAGTTGATAGGAACTGTAGAAGTACACAACAAGTAAAAGTGGGAGAGTATAGTCTTTCAGCTCCAAGCGAAAACATTGATGAAAATTATTTTGTTCAACAAATAGACGGCGTTTATGAATATATGCAGGATTGTGTTTATGTTTCTGTTAATGCAAATAATGAAGAAAACGAGTATGCTCCGATTAACAGGCAAAAAATTTATGCTGGCTCAGGTAATGCAAACGACCCAAGTCTTGCATGCATTGATATCAGTTCAGATGGCTCAACACAAAATTCTTATTTTGAAGAAGAAATAAATCTTTATTGGGGCAATCAAAAAGATTTTACTATAAAAAATCATTGTTCCAGACCAGTTACTATTTCTATTGATGTGGGGCTTTTATGCAATACTTCTGAAGGCGATTCTTGTAAAATAGAAAAAACAATAAATGCGAATGCACAAAGAAAATACACTATTACTGGGAAAAATATTACATTTGATTCGACAAAAGGTGCTCCAAATTTTACTGATATTTTAGGTTATTATCCTTTGATTGTCAAGGCAAAGTTTGCTGATAAAACAAGAAACAAGTTTGCTATTGCGGCAAGAGCACATGTGCACTTGTCTAATCCCAATCAGTGCTTTGCAATTTCAAAAGATTATTTTGATTTTACAATTAGCAATACAAGTGAAATGGATTTAGTTTTTACAAACCACTGTCAATACATTGCGATTGGAGATTATTTGATTCCTTCTGTAAACATTAATGCATTTGGATATGAGTTAAACACAAATAAACCAAATTACACTACTGTAGTGTTCACTCCGAAAGCAACTGTTACGGGGTCAGGCTTTGTAACAACATATGTAGATGTTATTGTACAGACTTGGGGATCTACTGTTAACCAAGAAATTAATATTGAAAACAGCGCATATCTTGTTGATGGAAATTATGTGAATTTTGTGGATATGAACTGGGATAACAATTATGATTTTGGAAATAACCCAGTAAAGTACTATGGTTTAAGCTTTAACCTTGAAAATGAAGTCGGCAAAATAGATACTCTGCAATTCCGTTTCATTGACATTAACAATGATTACTTTGGGGATACTGGGCCATACGGGGCAGCGATTGATGGAAATATTATTATTAATTACAAAGACGGAAATGTTGTTCATAAAAAGACAAGTTGGAATTTTGAATTTGATCCTTTGGGCAAACCAATTTGTGTTCAGGATGAAAGTGCGCTTGCGCTAGATTCTTGCGAAATTACTTCAGCACAAACTGCATTTATTCAAGGAAAAATAAATATTTCAATTAGCCCTGCAAAAGAAATAAGCAGAGTTGACTTGAATATTTTGGGCAATCAGGATTCTGAACTCTTGGAAACAAGTATTACCCCACACACAAGCTTTATACAAAGCCAACCGGAAACTCATCTTAATAATTCTGTTGAAACCGTTTCGTATGATCTCACAAGCGTCCCAGTAAGTATTCCTGCAAAGCAGGGAATTATATACAGCATAAAACGCCTTGTGGATCTCAATTATTTGTCACAAACAGTTTATACTGCAATTAATAATCCAAAAATAATTATTGGAACCGATAACCCAAATGTGCTTGCATGGATTGACGGAGACTCTCTTAAAGCAACTTTTGTAGGAGAAGATTATGTTCCATTTAATTCCACACAAATTGAAAGTTCTTTAGTAAAAACTTTCGGACAAAGCATAACTTATGGAACAGTTGATATAACAGATTTTGTTTCTATGGAAACCGCGGGGAGCAGAAAGATTAGTGGAGTGCAGTAAAAAATGCATTTGCGGGCAGGATTAAATAATAGAAAAATTATATTTATGAGTTGATTTTGATGAAAGGATTTTGTATTTTGTTTTTGATTTTGCTTTTCGGAGCAGCATTTGCCCTGCCTTCAGACGAATTAAATTGGAATGGTTTTGGACAAATTTACATGAGTAAAGAAGTGTTTGATACGAACCAAAGTATTACGGGAAGCCTTTATCTTACTAATCTTGAAGCCTACCCACTTCTCGATGGAAAAATTGTTTTACAGATAACAGAAGGCGATTATAGTTACCCTTCACAATTTAGCAGTGGCAATATTGTAAGCGAATCAATTATTTCAAATATCTGGACTCTGCCTAACACTACAAAAAGAATTGATTTTAATCTGCCACCACAAAAGGCAGGAAACTATCGCCTTGATATTTATGCTTGGGCAGTAAAATCAAAATTAATAGGGGCAAGCAATATTCTCTACAACCCACTCTCAGAAAACTTTTCTGTTAAAGGAACAGAGGATAAAAGAGTTATCATTGACAGAACAAAAACTGTTTTTGGAAAAGAAAATGTTTCTGGACAAACCGGTTTTACAGTTAACTCTGGAGAAGAATTCAGTGGAAAAGTTGTTGTAAGAAATGATTCAAAAGTACAGCAAAAGAATTTAGTATTAAGTATTTCTTTTTGTGATTGGGCAACTGCTTTTTGTGCAAATCCAACAGAAGAAAATTTTTCGCTTGCCTCAATTTCTGCCGGAGAAGAAAAAACAATTGATGTTTCATTGACTGCCCCAATTATTTCTTCAGTTTACGAAATAAATATTGTTTTGAAAAATGCATCAGGTAAAAGTGAATCTATTTACAAGAATAGATTAATTGTTTCCGGCCCCACTGCAAAAATAAGAAAAGTTTTTATCAGCGGAATTGAAAAAAAAGAGTACAAAGTAACAGCTGTAATTTCTGGGCTTTCTGATGGTTCCAGCGAAATAGCATTTGACAATTTTTCTTTGGGAATTGAAGTATTTGAAGCAGGAAATAAAAAAGAAGAGGAGTATGCCAATATTCCAATAATTGATTCTGGAGAAGTCCTAAGCAAAGAATTTTCTTTGTCTGTAAAATCATTTGACAGACTCTGTACTGTAACAAAAAAAGACAAAAAGGAATATGAAAGAGAATGTTTTGATGTTGATTTGAAATCTCTTACCGATGCATATGATGTAAAGACAGCTCTCCCTGTAAACGTAAAGTGGGGTTATAATAAACAAAATTCTGTTCTTGAAGTAAAATTAACAAAAGCACTTATAAATGCAAAAATAATTCTTTTGGAAAATGAAAACACTTTAAATGAAGACACTGTGAACAGTGTTCTCACATCCATAACAAAAAATTATTCTGTTGAGGAAAAAAATCTAACTTTAGTTGTTGATGATCTTGATGTAAAAAAACAACAGGTGTTTGACATAAAACTTAATAGCTCAACTGACTTAAGCAATTCTGTTTCTGATATTGCAGTTGATGAAAACGGTAATATCCTTGATGCTTTTTGTGGTGGTGTTGTTTGTGAAAGTGGATTTGTCTGCAATGGCGGATCATACAAAACAGCGCAAGGAGACTGTTGTCGAGCAGAATGTATTCCTTTAAGTAGCGGAAATGAAAGCGAAAAAATACTCCCATTTATTGTGGTAACAGCAATACTTATTGCAATAGTTGCTATACTAATTATTCTTTCAACTTATAAAAGGGTGAAAAAATGAATAAAGGATTTATTTTGTTTTTAATTTTTATTTTTGTTTTTAGTTTATTTGTGTGCGAAGTCACTGCACTTGGGACAAAATACGGAAATACTTGGGGCAATTTTAATTATAACAATGGAAGAGCCTGCAGTAGGGGCACAATAAATTGTGATGATTGGGGCCACTGTGGAACAAGATGTCCCTCAGGAAATGGAGCTATATGCTGCGGAGGAGGGGGTGGCGGAGGTGGGACCACATGTGGAGTAGCTAATTGCGTAAACAGCTCTTCTTTGGAAACTGCTGACCCAACAATTTCTGTTTCGGGTTGCGTTGTAGGTTCGGAAATACAAGTCAATAATATCAATTATCCTTTTTTTGGGGTTCCGGGGGCCACACTAACAGCAAGTGGCTTTGGAAAATACAACTTTGTATTTGACAATGGAGTAACACAAAAAGAAATGGCTTTTGGAGGTATATTTTTAGATGAAAACATTGCTCTTAATAATCCAACAACAACAAATAGTAGTGCTACCTTTGGGACACCACAATCATCAGGACTTTACAAATGCACTTCATCCGGAGGATGCACTGTAAAAAGCACAGAACTAGAAGGGATAGGTGATCAAAACACAATCAGTTATAATTTAGCAACTGCGGGCGGACACACTTATGCATTAAAAATAGCCAATTCTCCAATCGCTAATACTATGCCAAGCGAGTACTCTTCACAATTTGTTAACAACATATATGTTGGTTTTCCTTCTTTAATTGTTTCTGGAACAAATGATTTGAATACGGGTTTTACAGAAAAGTTTGGTGTTTACAATAAACAAATTGTTTTTACTTTAGCTAATAGATCTCCTCTCGATATTAATCTGGATAACTATGAATTAAGGTGGACTGGGAACGGGATTACCGGAAGTATTGATAAAAATTATGTTGGCTGGGGTATAGACAAGTTTAATGGAGAAATGGTTATACGTGGAAATCTTACAGTAGACAAAAGCCATTTGCCAATAAATAGTGTTTTTGTTTGGCTTGATGTTAACTATACCGTACCAACACTTATTACACCCGCATGCAACCAGTATTATTTAAACAATACTTCATCAAAACCTATCTCTTATAAATTTGGTTTACTTGACAAACAAAAATTCCAAATCGGAACAAAATCAAATTATGATTTCACTGGGTGCATCGGAGAAAATGGAATGATTGGAGAGACTGGCGAATCTTATGTTCCAAGAATTAATATCGGCTTTGGAGGAAGCACAAATAGCAACAACGAAATTGTTTCTATTGATGAGTGTGATGAAAAAACACTTGACGACTCATTAGCAATCGATGGCGCAGATAATGATGACTGGGTTTATTGTTCACAAAACGAGTTCTTGGTTGAATTAGCAAGAAAAATAGGAAAAACTATGGATATACGCAATGAAATCAACATTGAACTACAAGGAAATAATGATGCAGGAGAACTGCAAACTCTAAGGGAAAAAGAGGCTGAGACAACACAGTTTGATGCTTACATAAAATCACAGAATTTTTCTGTACAAGATATACAAAGTTCAGTAGATCGTTTTAGTGATGATCAACGGTATAGTCTTTTCCTTTCACAGAATGGACTAGAAAATTATAGTATCTTTGAAGGACAAAACGCTGTAGCAAATATTTCTCTCCTAAAAGAGCTCTTAACTAACGCAGAGTTTACTTATGGAGGATATCCTTTTAGCGTTGATAGCCCAATAAGCGCAGGCAAGTACCATGTAATAATAACTATTAAAGGTGGCGAAATTGGATTTTTCATAAACGGAGAATTAAATCCGTCTGTACAACTTACAATTGATCTCACTCCTTCACTAGTGCAACCCGATTCATTTGATTGGTTTTTCTATGACAGCCCAAATGATTTGTTTGAAGACGATATCCCAAAAATTCTTTCTTCACTTAACTCAGCAAATATGTTAAAACGAGGAACTTTGATGGAGTTTAATAAAAATGACGAAGAAACCGATTTATCAGATGTTAAAATGTACACTGGTTTTGCTTCACCACTCTTTGCAAAAGTTGTTGACATTAATGGTTACGCTAACACCAACTTTAGTATTTACTACACTGGCGGAGAAGTGAATTATTATGATGCATTTACTTTATGGACAGGTGTTGGAAGTACTCTTGGAGAAGGCTGTAAAAACATTTCTGTTTCAGATGAAATGTTACCTTACAGAGAACCTGATACAAACATTTCAGCAGGAGAATTTGATCTAAGCTTTTTGGGAGCAACAAAACCAAATAATTCGCTTTACCTTGAAAGTGTTTTGTATGTACCCCAAACAAGTGAAATGCAATCAAATGCAAATTATATAAGGATAAATTCTTCTTTTGGAGTATATAGCCTAGATGACAGTTGCGAACCAAATCAAAACAATTGCTTTGTTCAAATTGATTCAAGCAAAACGCCTTTTAGAGTATTAACTTTAAGCGATTTGTTTAATGCAATAAGAGAAGAAAGTGTTTGTGTAAACAAAAGCAATACTTTAGCAGAATCAAACTGGACTCTTTTCTGGAATTCAAGCGAAATACTTGATTCAATAAAACAAACAGAGGAAAGTGTTGTTGCTACCGATGCAAGCTCTTCTTTGTGCACTTCACGACCATATGTTACGGGATAAGAACAAAACAAAAAAAGCAATTAAAAGCACAAAATAAAATAATTATTAATATTTTGATCATTGAGCCATTAGATATAATTTATACAAAAAGCGCAAGGTAAATTAAAAACAATGCAAGAATAATAATCAAAAAAAGAAACCAATTGCTTGAGAAAATTGATGATAAACTTTTTTTTTCTGAAATCTTTGGAATAATTTGTGTAGCATTTTTTGCTTTGCCCCCGATTGCTTTTCCTGTTTCTGTGAAAAGTCCCTTTGAATATGTAAGCCATGCTTTGGGTTCGCTTAATTCCGTAAGAGTTTCTTTTGTTAATTCCAAGAAACCTTTTTCTCTTTCAGGAACAGCACCAATACCTAGGACTTCTCCGTTCGTAGCATTAATAACAATTTCAAAATTTTGTTTATTTACTTCAATGAATGTTTCATACAGCGGGAAAAAAACTTTTTTAATACTTGAAATGAGAATATTTTCTTTTGGTATTTTAAAGTGCTCTGCTGATTTAAAACGAATTACTTTTTCACACTCTTTTTTTTCAAGAAGAGTTTCTTTTTCTTCAAAGGGCATACTAGGTGCTTCATTGGAAAGCTTTTTCAAATATTTTTTTATTAGATCTGCAGAATTTTTTTCCATTTCCAAAGTAACGCCATTAAGCGCCAAATAACCATCAAAAGATTTTTCAATAACTTTTTTTGATTCTTCTTTGTTTTCGCTTTCAATATAGTAGTGATAATGAAAAAAAAAGTATGGCACAAGAACCATTTTTAGGTTCCCTACTTCGAAATTGTGCCAATTTTTTTTTGTGAGAATTCCATTAACTTTGCTAAGCGCTTCATTAACAGGGAACTCTAAAGGCAATGACGGATTGCCTAAAAACATTTCCTTCACTGTCCTTTTCTTTTAATTATTTTTACTTTTGATGGAGTAACAAGTACTCTTCCTTGAGATATTCTTGCAATATCACCATCAATAGCTTTAACTTCGCCTTTTACGCTTCCGATTAATTCCTTTAGTTTCATCGCATTTCTTTTTGCTAAATCGGCAATATTAACTAATACAATATTTCCTTGTTTTACTTCGTTCATTATTGCTGATACATCTGCATCAACAACTAAATCCATTGGTTTAACGAAGGCATCAGCGTTATCATAAGTTTCTTCTTGAACTTCATCCAAGTTATTCAAAAAGTCTTCTAAATCAACTGATTCTTCTTTAACCATTACTTTGTTAAAAAATCCCACAAATACCACCCCGCTAAAAGCGCTTTTAATAACTAATTCTTATGTAAAAAATATATAAACCCTATGTTTAGAATAAATAAAAGTTCATTTTTCAAACAACAAATATATTAATTGTTGGAAGGGCTATTATTAGTGGAAGTAAATTAGTGGAACTTATTGTGCCAGTATTGAGGGGATTTTATTGGAAGAACAAACAGAAAATATTTTTGAAAAACAACTAAACAAAGAAACTGTGTTTTTGGATAAAGACATTATTTCTCCGCATTATATCCCAAAGAATCTTCCTTTCAGAGAAACACAAATCAATGAAGTAACACAGGGTCTAAGCCCCGTGCTAAAAAATTCTAAGCCAAACAACTTTTTTATTTATGGAAAAACCGGTTCTGGCAAAACATCCACAGTAAAACATGTGGTTGAACAGCTCGGAGATTTTGTACAAAAAAGAAATATGCCAGTATTTTCTTGTTATGTGAATTGTCGGAGTCACCCATCAAAATACAAAGTACTGATAAAAACTCTTCGTGCCCTCCAACCAGAAAATGATTTCCTTGGTTTTAGCGCGAGTTTTGTTTACGAAAAATTGTTATCTTTTACAGATGAAAAAAACGCACACATAATTCTTGTGCTTGATGAAATAGACAAAGTAAAGGACATTGATGAATTGATGTACTCCATATCAAGAGCAAATGATGAAGTAAAAAAAGGTTCTTTAACAGTAATAGGAATATCAAACAATTTAATGTTTAAAGAAAAACTTGATCCGAGAACAAAAAGTTCTTTGTGCGAAAAAGAACTTGTTTTTAATCCATACAATGCAAACGAACTAAAAGCAATTATTTCAGAGAGATGCGAAAAAGCTTTTCGAGAAAATAGTGTAACCGAACCCGCTATTTCACTAGCAGCAGCAATTGCTGCACAGGAAAGCGGAGATGCAAGAACAGCAGTAATGCTTATGCAAAGAGCCGGAGAAATCGCAGATTCTTCTCAACTTGGAATAGTAAGCGATGATTTAGTTGAAAAAGCAAAGGTAAGTGTAGAAGAAGAAATAATTATTTCAATGATATCTACTCTACCACAACAACAACAACTTGTACTATACGCAATATCAATGCTAAGCCTAAGAGAAAGGGGTTTTACAAAAGTTAATGGCGAAGTAGAGAAAGGAGTTTTGTTTAGTGGAGAAATTTTTGAAGCTTATTTAGATCTTGCAAAAAAATTCGGTGAAAGAACTATAACCAGTAGATGGTACAGACAATACATTAACGAACTTGAAATGTATGGACTAATTTTGGTAACTAATTCCGGAAAAGGTATTAAGGGACAGACAAGACTTGTAAAGCTTGGTTTTGATGCAAGTAAAATAAAAATGGCCCTAGAAAAAGAATTATTTAAAACTATGTAGTTCTTTACAAAAACAAAAAATAAAAAGTTAATTAAAGCCCTTTAAAATATTCTAATATTAAAAATATCTCTGCACTTACTTCTTGTAAACTTTTTTTAGCCATATTTTTTTGAAGTAGGGCAATGATGCCGTTGATAAAATAAAACCAACTGTCGGAACCACTGCATTAACAAAAGGGTTTGGCAAACCTGCTGAAAAGAAAAACAAAACAATCACGAGGTAAGTAAGAACCGCAATTATTCCTTTTCTTACCCAGCTTGTTTCCCAGGCTTTGTCCGCTTCCACGCGAGCGTTTCTTTTTTTTATTTCTTCAACTTCTTTTTTTGTATTCATAAATTCACCAAAACTATTTGTTTAAACAAATTCAAACAATGATTTTTGATCAACTTTCTCATTTTTGAATACTGAATCAATTTCTTTTTCAATCATATCAAGTCTTTGTATTAGATAATCTGACAAGTGTTCTTGGCGAGCCATATTCTGTGCAATCTTGAGATATTTTCTAACAGATCCCTGATGTATTGTAAGTATTATTGTTTCTTTTCCACATTTATAACAGCGACCACTTAGAGGAATTCTTTATATTTTTCATTACAATTGGTGCACCTAAATGTCTGACGCGAAAATGCTCTTGCATTTCCTATTATATCTGGCAAAAAGTGCGAACCCATCACTCTCTCCAAACAATCTTTTGTATCAACAGCAACTATTTTTTTCTGTAAAGCATTTTGGCGCTGAATTTTTTCTTCCATTGTTTTTAACTGTATATAACGCGAAGTCTTTGGCCCTTCATCAAAAGTATCAGTGCTATGAGTAAAACCGATTTCTGTGTACTGGCTTTCTTTTCCAAGATTATCTTTTACTATGCTGATATTATCAAGGAAAGGCTCGCAAATCTTTGATGATTTTTCATAGAAATCAAGTGGATACTCAGCACATGTTTCCATTTCATATACTTCGGCATCAACTTCAGTCGGATTTATTATTATTGAAAATACAATTGGCGCGTCCATTTTGCCACCGTTTCTATTTGCCAAATATTTTTTAGAAAAATTCAATAAACCGTCCATCAAAAGCATTATCGAATCCTGGTCTCCATCAACATTTCTTCTTTTAGCACAAACAAAATACGGGTGCCCAAAACCAAGTCTTGCCTTTGTATAACCAAGTATTCTTGAAGCAACTGCTGCTGATGTGTGTGGAGCAAGCCCCAAAACAAGCGCACCAATTAAATCTTCTTTTGTCTTAGCATTATAATGTGTCTTTTCTTTGTAAAATTTTTCAAGCAATTCATCAATAAATTTTGAAACACTTAGTAACCAATCCCCACAAGTTTCATTTACAATAATATCTTGTGGAAAAATTTCTATTAGTTGTTCGTCATCAGTTATCTCTTCTCCAAAATAATCTTTTGTGTATCCAAGTTCTTTTACTTTTTCAACACTAAGATTAATTTCTCTGGGTTTGAAGTGAGTTATTGTTGCATTCAAAAGTTCAAAACGAGATGTTCCGTCACGAAAGATATGTATATTTTGTCGTGCCCTCAAAATACCTTTTTCAATCGGCTCACATTCCTTTGAATCTGAAATCATTCCTTTTACCCCTTTAACTATATCAGGAATGCTTACTCTTAGATTGTTTTTTGCTTTTTCAAACATTTCGCGCAGAGGCACTTCTTCTTCTCCGGAAAGAACTGATGTTGCCCCGCACCGCTTACATTGTGAACCAATAACACTTTTTTTACATGCTTTACAATAATTCATTCGGACTGTTCTTTCCCCACATTCGGCGCAATAAGGTGAAAAAATTTCTTTTTTGCATTTTACACAATAATATTTTGCTGTTTCAACTTTGACTCCCCCAAACTCATTATTATTCATATCAATGGCTTTGTTTATGCTTCTTGTGCTCCCACCTTTCAAACCGATTGGAAATAATACATGAGGATTTCCTTTCATTTGTCTTGGCTTTGCTTGTTCTGGGCGACCCATTCTTCCGCCAATAAATGTGCCTGATTTGTCTCTTATTACAAGACCACTTATCTGTGACAAATATTCAAGAACATCCTCTGAACTACTTTCTTTTTTTTCTTTTATGGAAAAAGTTTCAATTATTGTTTTTGCAAATTCATCAATCACTATTTTTTCTTTTTCAATGTAATGAGGCAAACCGATTTTCTCAAGCAACTTTTTTTCTTTTTCTTTATTTTCTAGAAGAATTTTTGTTTTTACACTATTCCCATTTTCGTTTTCACTTTTCTCTTCTATTATTTCTGAACTCAAAAAGAAATTATGAAGTTCCATTATTTCTTTTCCATTTAGCGCTTTATAGTAATGAATATATTTTGGATGAAGCGAAATTTTGGTTTCACGCGAAAGAAAAATTGCTTCTTCTTCAGTAACATCAAAAGGATTATTAAAAAATTTTTCCAAATTAAATTTTTCAGAAAGATTTTTTTCTCTAGAAAGTTTTTTTAGCTCAAGTTTCCACCATTCTTCAACATATCCACTTGGCACCAGTGGGTGAGCACTTTTTCTATAATCACCATAGGTTGTCAGCAAATCTCCAATATAAAGAATTTTGTCTATTCTTGATTTTACATTCTCAGCATCAATAGTATTGTTCAATCTTCTTACTGCGCCGTCTTTTAGCAGTACTATGGGCCCATCTATAATATCACATGGAAAAAATTGTGTTGCTTTCCCAGGACGCTCTATTTTTCCGTGTGTACCCACAGCAATAAACTCATCAAAAACTATCATTGATGCGGGATTGATCGCCTTGGCCATTATACCGGTATTTCTTCCTCTACCATATCGTATACGAAAGCCACCCCATCGCCCCGGATAACCAAGTATTGGTCTTCCTGCGGCTAAACCATCAAGAATTTTGTTATTTGGTTTGATTTCAATTGTGGTTTGTGTTTTCTCAACTTTAACTATTTTTTCAAGGAAATCCCAATTAAGTCCGTGTTGTTTAGCAGTTTTCATTACCCAAAGTGCTTTTAGTGCAAGCCCTTCAGCGATTACTAAACCCATTCCACCGCGCACACGATTAGTGGGGATTCTTGCAAGATCTCTATGAACCGATACTTCTTCTTCTTCAGTAGGAACACCATTAACACAAACTGGACAATTTTTTACAATTATTCTTATCTCTTCAGCAGGTAATTTGTATTGTCTAGAAATTATTTCTGTTTGATAAATATCTATTTCTTCAACATATCTTTCAATTTCATCTTGTGTGGGTTTGTATTTGTCAAGACCAAGAAGAGTTCTTCCATAGTCTCCTAAAATCAACGGTATTACTGTTGAAGAACCACCAGCAGCACGTATTGGCCCTGCAAAAAAAATATCAACATATTTGCTGCCATCTGGATTCTTATTTATTTCAACCCGCGGCAATCCATCAAGCGGAGCAACAACAACTCCTTCTGTTTCAATTAACAAGCAAGACTTAATTCCTATTTCAAGTCTTTTTTGTGGATCGGGTATTTTGCACCACTTTTGTTCCATTATTTCTCTAAACAATTGGAAATATGTTTTTCTTCTATCATCTCCACATGTGGGAAGTACTTCTCTGTATCGCTTAGCAAGTCCCTCAAGCCCAATAAGTGTTTCTACTCTATCAGCTAAATCCACTGCCGGAGTCATTTCTATTTCAGTGCTTACATCAAATCCTTTTGCCTTAGCTTTTTTTGCAATATCGTATTCAACATTTATTTTTTCTCGCATATTCTTGAAATACTTTTTTATGCGTAAAGGGGCTTTCACATCAAAATCTTTTTTTATTTCGGTCATTGAATAACCCCCTCTTCTGTTGATACATCTCTTTCAATATTATCGCGCATAAAATAAACTTCGGATATCTGCCGATTCTTAAGATTAATCATAGGAAAAACACCGGGTGTTGGATGATGCCCTATCTTTTTTTGAAAATCTGTTTGAGCTTCCCAACAGCCTCCATTAATTACTGTTGCTCCGCGATAAGTTGCATAACCATTATGGTGCATATCCCCCATCCACACTAAATCAGGAATTTCTTTTATTACCATATAATCTCTTCCTTCGGGAACATAAGGATTTTTTCCACCATACTTTGGCATCAAATCTCTTTTCTTTAATAGTTCAACCATTCCATCTTGGGGTTTATTCATATCAAGAAAACTAACACTACTTATCAAATCATGTACACTTGGACCATGATAAACAAGATTTTTGATTCCCTCTGTTTCTACCCATGATGGAGAAGAAATAAAATGAAAGTTTCTTAGTTTGCTTAATCTTGGAACAAACTCTTCTGGAATAGCTGGCTGTGGTTCAGCTCGCCTAACAGCATCGTGCTGTCCAGGACAAATAAAAACTTGTATGTACTCCGGAATCTGCAACATTATTTCCTCAAACTTTTCATATTGCTTGTAAATATCTTTTATTACTAAATCATCAATCTGTCCCGGATAAATTCCTATGCCAGCAACATTGTCTCCGTTTACAAATAAGTATTGAAGCTTACCTATTTTCTCAAGTCTTTTTCCTTCTAAGCCTTTTCCATTTAAATAATCAATCCACTTTTTTACTGCGTCCTCCAAGAAAAAGTTACTGCCCACATGAAAATCACTTGTTCCACCTGAATAAACTTCTTCACTTAGTAATTTAGGCGATGCAATCGGCATGTCCGGCCAATAAATTTCTTTTATTATAATAAAGCCATCTCCAATTTTTGTTCCTTTGATTCCCACAACATTATCCTCAAGTATTCTCTCTGCTTTGCGTATAAGCTCCTTCTCTTTTTCCATTACAAGTACTATGCATTTTGTTTCAAGATCCTCAATTTCATAAGCAATATTATTATTTTTTGTTGTCCACTTCTTATTTACTATTCCAATTACATCAACATTTTGATTTTTTGGAACTGATTTTAAGTGGCTTAATTCAACAGGAGCAAGATTGTGCCTTTCTCTTAGCATATCCGATAACAACTTAAATTTGCTTCTAAAAAGCTTTAGAAAGTCACCGACTTTTCCCTCAGAAATGCTTTTTCCTGTAACATCATATTCTTCCATTACACGAAAATTAGGTGCTCTTTCCTTTGCTTGTGCATTAAAACGAGTTTTTCTTATTTCGACTTCTTCAATTGTATGAGATAGCTTTGTGTGTCTGAGCTTTGTTTCCAATGTTTTTGGATCAATAAAAAATTTTCCTTCTTCGGTTAGTTCATCCAAAAATCTTTTCCACTCATTTTCTTTTTCAAGAATAGAAACAGCGTTCTTTGATATAACAATATTTTTCGTTTCAGCATAGGACAAAATTTCTTGAGCTTTTTCCAACCAACAACACCAATTAATTGTTGGCCACCAGAATTTTTTTACTTCATTTTTTCTTTGGCAGCTTCTACCAATGATATTGCGTGCCAAATTTCGGTTCTTGTATGCTCCGGCATATTAACGTCATTACTAATGTCGTCCAAAAGATAGACTGCTTCACTAAGAGTAGTAACAGTTTCCTGCTTTACTTTCAAAACAGCTTCTTCTACTTTTGCCCTGATATTTCTCGGAACTGTCCGATCATCAAGGATTTCTTCCATTATTTCTATGATTTCATTCATAACAAACACCGGCTGCAAGCGAAAAAATAAATTAAGATTCGCGTGGCCAATAGAAGATAAAATAGTAAGGTTTTTTAAAAGAAGTCTTGCAAAAAAAGAGAAGGAAACTTATTGAAGGCAAAAACAAGAGTTCTTATTATGTATAAGACTCTGCTTTTGAAAATTATTTAATCTTCAACAATTCTTCTTTTAGATTATTTGTATCTTTTCCTTCAAGCAAAACAAAAAAATCCTTGAAAGTATTTTTAGCTTCACTAATTTGTTCTTCAGAAGAAATATCTGTTTTATTTATTACTACAAAAAAACCTTGGTTTGTAAAAAGCTTTCTTAATTCATCAAACAAATTCTTTTGTTCTTTAATGTTCTCCATTGGATCAACAACAAAAATGATTGTTCCCTTCAAATGTTGGAATGCAGTTATTGCCCTTAATTCAATTTTATTTCTTTTATTTAGAGGCCTATCAAGCAAACCCGGCGTATCAATTATTTGCACTGGAAAATATTTTCTGAAAAAGTGCCCCACATTAAGTCCTTTTGTAGTGAAAGGATATGCTGCCACCTTTGGTTTTGAAGAAGTTACCTTAGAAAGCAAAGTACTTTTTCCTGCATTAGGCATTCCTGCCAAAAAATATGTTTCTTCCTCTGTTTTTATTGCAGGTAATTCGCGAAGTTTTTTTATTGCATCATTATAAACCTCAATCTGTTTTGAAAGCCCATTGAGCATTGAAGTTGTTCTACCAAAATAAACCTTTGAAAAATCTTTAGCAGTTTTCACAGCATTTTTTTCAAATTTTAATTCCTTTAATTTTATTATCTGTTCTCTTCGAATATTTTTCATTAATCTCAAAACAGATGTCATACTTGAAAGTGCTTTCCTAATTTCATTAATATCAATTATTATTTCAAATAAATCATGATAAAAAAGCGGTAACTTATCTATACTTGGAAATTCTTTAACTGTTTTTGATAAAACACTTTCAATGTACTCATAAGACGCATCGATTCGTGCAATTTCTTTTCCTTTAATGGTATAAAAAGAAGTTTTTTGATCTTTGTAATTTGCCGCTGCTTTTCTTCCGCGGGAAAAAGCCGCATCAATCAAAACGCTTGGCTTTTCAAGATACTTTAAATTCATACAAGATACATCCAAAAACAAAAAAACTATATTTTAATTGGAAAACAAAATCAAAAAAATACTGCGCTTTTTATACAAAACCGCCCTTTTTTTGCCGTTTCCATAACATATTTAAGGCTTAGCAAGTTTTTAATCTATACTATTAAACTATTGAGGCACGGACGGATTCTAATGGACGACTATTTTGGCAAACGCTACAAAAAATACATGATTGTTCCAATCGTTTTGCTCATACCAATGCTAATACTTATTTTAATTTTCCCAGGTTTGACCCCCGGAATTGACTTAACTGGAGGAAACGTTTTAATTGTCCGTTCTTCTAGCCCCCTGTCAGAACAACAAATTGTTTCATCTTTGGGACAAGAATTCACTCTTGTTGATCTAAAAGTATCAACTATTGCTTCGCCAACTGGATACGGAGCATACATACAGTACAGTAAAGACCCTATTGTAAGCGAAGCAGAGGCTCTTTTGAATTTAGCTGAATTGAATTTAGATAATGATATTGATTCAATTTCTTATTCAAACCAAGTTATAGAAAAACTTGGCGGAAGTGCACAAGAATTCAGTAATTCAAAATTAGCATTATTAGCGGCACAAGATGCTCTGGCAAAACACAAAGAAGATTTTTCTGTTAAATTACAAAATGTTTTAGTTGAAAAACTTGGTTTAGGAAGTGATGTAGAATTCCAAAAAAGAGAAATTTCTCCTACCCTTGGAGCAGCATCAATGCAATCAGCAATATTTATTTCAATAATAGGAATGATAGTAATTGTAGTAATAATTTTCCTTGCATTCAGACAAGTTGTTCCATCAATAGCAATAATTCAAGCAATGATTTTTGATGTTCTTGCCGGATTAGCAGGAATGGCTTTACTAGGAATACCCATGTCACTTACAACAATTCCAGCACTACTAATGCTTGTGGGTTACTCTGTTGATACAGACATAATGCTAACATCAAGAATGTTAAAAGGAAAAACAGGTTCTCCGGGAGAAAAGGCAACTACTTCAATGAAAACTGGTTTAACAATGACAGGAACTACTCTGGCAGCACTTGTTGCAATGATAATCGTTTCTTATTTTTACCAAATCGAAGTAATTTACCAAATCGCTGCAATATTATTGTTTGGTTTAATTGGAGACGTTATTTCTACTTGGTTAATGAATGCACCAATACTACTTTGGTTCGTTGAAAAGGTGAGAAAGTGAATCCTTTGATTAAGTATTGGAGAATACTGCTTCTTGTCGGAGCAATTTTGATTGCTGTTGGAATAATAATGAATATGGGAGTAAAACTAGGACTTGATTTTGAAGGAGGAACTCTTTATCAGGTTGAATTACAAAATCCTGTTTCGGGTGATGAAATATCAAGAATAGCAAGTATAATTTCACAAAGGATAGATCCTTCAGGATTAAAAGATGTAATTGTTTCTCCAGTTGGATCACAATATATTATGATACAGGTTTCGGAAACAGATCCAATAGAACTTGAAAAAATAGAATCGCGTATAAGACAACAAGGAAAATTTGAAGCGAATTTAAACGGAGAAATTGTTTTCACCGGAGATGAAATAAAAAAAGTTTTGCGCGGAGATAATTCTTACGGAGTATTCAAAACTGGAGTTTTATTTGAGTGGAGTTTACCATTTGTTTTAAATGAAAATGCAACACTAAGTTTCAAAGAAAAAACTTTCCACCAATGTAGCGCAGTTTCTTTTGGTACTGATGGAAAACCAGTTTATGAATGCGAAAAAACAATTTTCTTTTTAGATAAACCTGATGCACTTATCGTGTTAACACAAGACCAATACGATAATGATCAGAGTTTGCTTTACATAGGAAACAGATTAAGCGGAATTCCAGAGCAAACAGATATTGATGGATTAATAGAAGATTCAAAACTAAATGTGGTAGTTTATGACCCAGCTGGTTTTGATTCAAATGTTTTAGCGAGTGCAATTGGTCAGACAAAGAACGCTATTGTTTCTCCTGATCTTGGAGCAGGTGCTGTTCAAGAACTAAAAAATGCGGGATTTGAAGTGACTGTGCAAAAAGAAGAAGATGGAATCGCTTGGATTTGGGGAGCGTTGCACGCAGAACAAGTAATTGGCTTAACAGAAGGAATAACAAATGAAGATGTGACAGATATTTCACAAGCAAAAAGCTTTAGTAATTTAAGAATAAGCGGTACAAGAGAAACTGTTGAAGAAGCAAGAAGCGATTTAGAAGAACTAACTGTTTTGCTTGAATCCGGTTCTTTACCAACCCCTGTTAAAAGTATTTCAAAAGAAACTATCTCCCCTTCTCTCGGAGAATCATTCCTTACAAATGTATTCCTAATGGGAATAATTGCTTTTTTAACAGTTGGAGCAGTAATAGCAATAAGATACAGAATGATAAAACTAATCATTCCAATATTTATTATTGGTACAAGCGAAGTTCTTCTTAACCTTGGTTTCATTGCTCTAACACAAAGACCACTTGACTTAGCTGCTTTCGCAGGATTAATCGCAGCAATAGGAACCGGAGTTGATTCAGAAATAGTTATTACTGATGAGATAATTGGAAGAAAAGGTGGGGCTACCGAATCACTTATTAAGAGAGCAAAAGCGGCTTTATTCATAATAATGACTTCGGCTTTCACAATAATTGGTGTAATGGGCCCGATTGTTTTATTCTCAAGAAATTATCCAGGTTTAGATAAGTTATACGGCTTTGCAGTAGTTGCTATTGTAGGAGCATTAATCGGAGTATTCATTACTAGACCAGCATTCACAAAGATAATTGAAAAGATTGTTGGTAACATTGAAGAAAAAGAATAGAGAGTAACAATTACAAAAAATGCTTTTCAAAATTAAGAACTTTCACTACAAAAAAGAAACGCATAACTGTTTACAGTAGATCTGATAACATTTTTTTCTTTGAAAAGAAAAGCATTAGATAAAACCATATCAAAAGAACAAATGCACTCATCAAAAACCATGAAAGGGTGTGCATTAGTTGTGCATCAAAACCAATTTTAGCAGAAAACAACACCATAACAATTCTAAATATGTTCAAAATAAATAAAATGATTGCCCCTAAAACAAAAACAACAAATTTTTTTCTTATATCCGGTTTTGAAAGAGAAAATATTAGCGCAGCTAACATTGCAATACTAACAAAACCAAGGCAATAATTCGTTATAATGAATTGTTGTTGCCCCACAAAAACAATGCTTGAAATACTAGTAGAAAAGGATATTGTGGCAACCACCACTGCAACAAAATTATTCAACCATTGAAAATCCAAAAAAGATATTATTGTATTAAGAATAAAAAATATCAAGAAAAACTTTATTAAAAATACAAAAATCTTTTTATCAAAAGAATTCTTTTTTCTTTTCAATTTTTCACCAAGGGACCTTTTTTAGTTTTAATTTGAAAGCAGCAATATTTGTTGCAGTGTGAACAAAAACTGTTACAACAAACAAAAACACAATTAATTCTATCTCGGGCAAGCGAAAAAAAGAACTCAAAACAAGCCCACCAATAATAAAATCAAGTTGGTCAACTAAAAACCATTTTTCCCCGCTTTTAATGCCTACGCGACGCTTAAAAAAACTTTTTACGATATCACCGAGTATTGCTCCGGCAGATAAAAGAAATGCGAGTAAAATATAATTGGATGAAATTATCTGTATTTCAGGGAAAATTAAATAAATCAAAATTCCACAGAAAGAACCAACTACTATTCCAAAGAGTGCCCCAAGAATTGTTTTTCCATCACCAAGGATTCTTTTATTACCAATTTTTTTTCCAAAATCAACAGGTTTTTTTCCATGAAATATTATCGGGGCTGCGTTTGCAAAATAAAGTGGTACTACATACGCAACTATTAGTTCAATAAAATATATTATTTCAAGTGCCATCTAACCACATTAATAATTAACTTACAAAAAAAAGCTTAGCAGAAAAGCAAATAGTGCTCCTGCAGTGCTCCCAATAAGATTAACGTGGGTGTTATTTAAAATCTTTTTTGTTTCAAATAATGCACCAAATAATGAGTCTACATTTGTTCCCACAATCCCTGCCAAGATAATAACTATTGCTGAAAAAATTTCTTGTGTAACTAAAAAATAAAGCAGAGCAATTGCAATTGAACCAGCAAGTGCCGCATATTCTCCAAGCAGAGTTACTCCACCATCAATTCCCCTATTAACTTTTTTGAATGTAGTTATAAGAACTGGCTTTGACTTTGAATAATAACCAATCTCTGATGAAAGTGTATCAGCAAGTGCAGCCGAAATAGCTCCAAAAAAGCCTAGCTGAAAATAAAAAGAGTATTCTGGGTAAATAACCACAAGTGAAAGAATTGCAAGCGCTGGCAAGGAATTCCCAACAACATTCCAAAGATTTCTCTGTTCGTGTTTTTTCTTGGGGTAAGTACTTGCAATTTCACCAATTACAAAAAACATTACTACTGCAAAAAAACAAAGTAGCGAATTTGGCCCATAAGTTATTGCTGCCAAACCAACTGCATTTGCGATAAATATTCCTTCATAATTCAAAAGCTTTTTCTTATGAGAAAAAATAGAGAATAAAAAAAGGAAAGCTAAAACCAAAGCTAATTCTATTAGACTCATGATTTATTTAGCCTCAAAATGTTTATTTAGCCTCTGTAAAAATTGCTTTTGCCACCACAACTCTTTTTATATAGCATATTTTTGAAACTTTTTTCTGTAAATCACTTGAAAAGCTTCCAAGTAGAGTTTCTCTAACTACTTCTTCGAATTGCTTTCCGTTTAAAATAGAAATTTCTTTTGAAATTAATTTTCTTATTCCAGCCTTTTGTTTTTTAGTAGCCTTTGTTTCTGTTATAGCAACAATAGTAAGCCTTGCTTCTCCGCCCACAACACGAATTTTTCCAATAAAATCAACTTTACTGTTTCTTCTTCTAACTAGTCTACTATAAGTCCCTTTATTGAGCTGGAATTTAGATATTTTTGTGTTTATTGTCTGTCCTTGAACATCAGCATACTTAAAAAAAACTATTATATCTCTTTTTGCTCTTTGCCCAGTAACAGTATCAAGAGTAACTTTCATCGTTCTTCCAATCAAATTAATCGGTTTTTCTGCAGGAGTTTCACCCAAAGGACGGCTATCAAATACTTTTGATGCGACTACTGAAAACCATTTTTTCTTTTTCCATTTATCAACAGTTTTTCTTCTTCCTGTTGATGCTTTATTATCTGTTGCAGCCATAAAAATCACTTACTTAAAATCCCATCAACTTCTTTTAATGCTTCTAATCCTTTTCCTTCAAACAAAATTTTTTTATTTTCTACTAAAACGACTTTCACATCCATTTACTTCACCAGTAAAGCCGCTTTTTCAGAAGTATATTTCCAATCAGCAGGAATTTTTCCTTTTGATGAATAGTATCTTCCAAGCTTTCTTATTTTTGAAACTGTCAATTCATATCCTCTTTTAGCAGAATAATCTTTTTTATTTTTTTCCATGTGATTGAAAAGCATAACACTTTTTCTTATCAAATTAAGCATATCTTCTGGCATCTCTCCAAGCAAATTATACTCTTTGAGTACTTCCTGAACACTTTTTCCTGTTAATTCCTTAAAGTTTTTAACATTATATTCATCCCTTAAAATAATTCCTATTTTACTTGGGGAATGACCTGCATTAGCAAGAGAAACCACTGTTTCCATAGTCTCTTTTTTATCGAGCTGTGCAACCGACTCAACTTTTTCCTTTGCTTTTTTAGCCATAAAATCACTTACATTTAACCTTTCTAACCCCTTTTTCAGTGGCTTAGAAAAGAACAACAAAACTATAACATATTCCTGAAAAAGAACATTTATAAACCAAACTCTCGGATGAAAAATAAAGGCGGCATTTTAATAAAAGCAGTATTTTCTAATTTACAACTACTTTTTTGTAGAAATAACACAACTATTACAATTATAATAAACTAATGATAACGCGCTCTTTTTTCAATAGCAGCCATTTTTGTTAATAATTCCTTATTGGGTTTGTAACCCGCCATTACTTTTTCCCAACCGTTTTTTAACGAAGAATGAGTTGCATTAAAAGTTTTTTTGAAAACAATTAAATCAGTTGCAATATCCTCTGTTCGCTTTGAAAAAAAACCTAGCCCAAAATCAACAAAACAAATTTGCTTTTTGGGAGTCACAATAAGATTTGATGTAGTGAGATCACCATGTATTATTCCAAGTGAATGAACTAATTTTATTTGTTGACCAGCTTTTTCGCATAATTTAGGCTCTTTTTCAACCACATCTTTTAGCACTTTCCCTTCAACAAATTCCATTAAAATAGAGCAAACATTTTCATTAACTTCAAAAACTTTTGGAACCCTAACCTTTAATGCCGCTGTTTTAAATAATTTGGCCTCGGAACGCGTTCTTTGTTTTCTTATCTTTAAATCAAGTTCACTACTGCGATAGCTCTTTGGAATTCTTTCTTTTAAAATCGCTTTTTCGCTTTGAAAAACGGTTTCTGTCAGTTCCGCTTCAGCACCCTTTTTGTAAAAAGATTTATTCATAATTATTAATCTACAGAAAAAGCTTTTTAATAAAAGCTACTAAAGAAATCAACAGCGTTTCTTCAAATCACTCTGAATATTTAGCGCATCACTTTTTAGTTGGCTTACAATTTCTAATTGATCTGTTCGCAATAATGAAAGCTCTTCTAAATTAAAAGAAGAGATCAAATTAACTGCTTTGTTTGAATAATTTAGCGATAACTCAATATAATTTTTTACATCAATAAATTCTTTTGAACTACAAAAATCTTTCTCGGTGGTTATTAGCTGTGATTCGCTAATTGCTTTTTGAAAGTAATAAAAAGCTTGTGCGGAATTAAGTTCAGCTTCAAGAACATTTGTTATCCCAAGAGAACTTCTTGCTCTGAGTACTGAAAGCTCGCTTACATAGTTATTCATTACGCCCAAATTCGGAGAAAAATTATCTTTAACACCATATTTTTCCTGTAATAAAGATAAATCCTGTGAACTAACCGAACCCAAATTACTTGTAGTGCAACCAAAAGAAAGTACAAATAACGCAAGAACAACAAGAGTTATTAAAACAAACACTTTTTTTGTCATGAAATAATAAAGCCCTTTGGATATAAATTCTTTTTCATTGGTCAGAACTTGCCAAGTATCCTTTGAAAAAAAGTCTTTCTTTTTTTTGCAGTCTTCTCTTCTTTTTCAAGTTTTTCAAACAACTCTTTTTCTTTTTTAGACATTTTCTTTGGTGTTTCAACAATAACTTTAATGTATTCGTCTCCAACTGAGCTAGAATTTACTATTTGTATTCCTTTCCCCTTCATTTTGAATATTGTTCCTGTTTGTGTTCCTCCGGGAATCTTTAAATCGGCTTTGCCTTTTAGTGTGGGTACTTCTATTGTCGCACCCATAGCTGCTTCAGAAAAAGAAATTGGTATTTCAGCATAAATATCAAATTCATCTCTCTTAAATATCTCGTGCATTTCAACAAAAACAAGCACATACAAATCCCCTTCTCCATGCTTACCCTGATTTCCCTTTCCTTGTAAACGTAAATGGTTTCCTGTTGCTATTCCCGCAGGTATCTTTACACTTAACTTCTCTTTTTTTGTTATAAATCCATTTCCATTACATTCTTTACAATCATTCTCAGCAATTTTTCCTTTCCCGTGACATTTATGACAAGCGGTTTGTGTTTGAAATATTCCAAACGGAGTTCTTTGTTGGCGGATTTCTACTCCTCTTCCTTTGCAAATATCACAGTCTTTTAATTCACCTTGTGCACCACTACCCCCACACTTTTCACAGCGGACAATTCTTTCATAAATAATATCTTTTGTTACACCAAAAACAGCTTCATTAAAACTCAGAGATAACTCCACTTTTATATTGGAACCATTATCTTTTTGTGCTGATTTTGTTCTTGAGCCAAAAAGATTTCCTAAATCAAAATCAAAGCCGGTAAATTGATTGAATATATCTTCAAAATCAAAATCAAAGCCCGCGCCATAACTTTGCCCACCATACCCTTGGTAACCTTGGAAATTCTTGTAGGCATCCCCATAGTTATCATAGTTCTGCTTTTTTTCTGGGTCAGATAGCACTTGATAAGCTTCAACTACTTCCTTAAACTTTTTCTCAGCATCCGCTTCTTTAGAAACATCTGGATGATATTGTTTAGCAAGTTTCTTATATGCTTTTTTTATTTCGTCAACAGAAGCCCCTTTTTTTAAACCCAACACAGAATAATAATCAGTCATTAAAAATCAACCATTTTTTTAAAACAAATATTAATTACAATTAAAATAATCTTTACTTAAATTTATTTTTTTGGTGGAGTTAATTTAATTCTCCGTTGCATACCTTCAGTTCGTGCAATTGCTTTTATTGCAGAATTTCTGCGTGCTCTTGTAGCCTTACTTAACTGCCTTGCACCTCTTTTAATTTCATTTGCTCTTATTTGTTCAAGTTTTCTTGAAGCTCGTGAAAAAAGAATAGCGTCTGCTACAGCATCTCTACTTTTGCCCATTAACAATCTATTTTGGGCCAAAAAACGCTGTCCTTCCCAATAATCTTTGTTCCCTTCTCGAAAAAAATTCGCAACCCCGGCGAATACACTTTCTCTTCTTTGCATTACTGGCACAATATCACTAAAATATTTTGACTAAAAGGCTTTAAGAAATGTGGTTTAACTTGCAAACCACACTTCTTTTTTATTTCTTTGTGCATTACCCTTGGCACAATCTTTTCCTGTACGTTCAGATTTTGATAATTTTATTTCGGGATTTACTTTTTGTAATTCACTTTTTGTTATCGTCTTTTTCTTCGAATTCGGCATCAACAACTTTATCATCCCCTTTATTTTGTTTTTGTTCTTCTTTTCCACTAGATGATTGTTGTTCTTGCCCTGCTTGTTGTTCTTGCTGTGCATTCTTGTATACTTGTGAACCAACGTCCTGAAGTGTTTTATTTAGTTCTTCAAACTTTGTTTTTATTGTTGATAC
This sequence comes from uncultured archaeon, assembly GCA_964402905.1. GTDB lineage: Archaea > Iainarchaeota > Iainarchaeia > Iainarchaeales > JAAZKV01 > JABIDZ01. The sequence continues at coordinate 12,726 of CAYODU010000002.1, read as the reverse complement.
ATTTTTTGGTTCTTTTGCCATTTCATCTTTCAAAGCCTTTAACTTTTCTTCAACACTTGTTTTTTGTTCTGCTGAAATCTTATCTTTTATTTCTTCAAGCATTTTTTCTGTTGAATAAACTGTTGCATCTGCATTATTTATTATTTCGATTTCTTCTTTTACTTTTTTATCTTCGTCTGCATGTGCCTCAGCTTCTTTCTTCATTTTCTCTATTTCTGCATCACCAAGTTTTTGTGAAGCAACAATCTTTATGCTCTGTTCTTTTCCTGTGCCCTTGTCTTTTGCTGAAACATTTACTATTCCATTTGCATCAATATCAAATGCCACTTCAATTTGCGGTATTCCTCTTGGCGCAGGCAATATTCCTGTTAACTGGAATCTCCCAAGAGTTTTATTATCTTTTGCTAGGGGTCTTTCTCCCTGCAAAACATGTATATCCACTGTTGATTGATTATCTGCAGCAGTTGAAAAAACCTGAGATTTCTTTGTAGGAATTGTAGTATTTCTATCAATTATTTTTGTAAAAACCCCTCCAAGGGTTTCTATTCCAAGACTAAGGGGAGTGACATCTAAAAGCAAAACATCTTTTACTTCACCACTAAGAACTCCGCCCTGTACAGCAGCCCCCATTGCAACACATTCCATTGGATCAATCCCTCTTTCGGGTTCAATACCAGTAACTTTTTTTACGAATTGTTGTACAACAGGCATTCTTGTGGGCCCACCAACCATAATTAATTTACTTATGTCTGCAGCAGTAAGCTTTGCATCTGCTAGCGCTTGTGTAATAGGTTTTTCACAACGCTTAATAATTGGCTCAATAAGTGTTTCAAGTTTTGCTCTATTTAATTTAAGCGTTAAGTGTTTTGGACCATTTGCATCAGCCGTTACATAAGGAAGATTGATGTCGGTTTCTGTTGTAGTTGATAATTCAATCTTTGCTTTTTCTGCAGCTTCTCTTACTCTTTGTAATGCCATTGGATCTTTTGTAATATCAACGCCTTGTTCTTTTTTGAATTCTTCTGCGATGTATTTTATTATTTCTTCATCCATATCTGTTCCACCAAGTTCAGTATCACCTGAAGTTGATTTTACTTCAAAGACTCCATCGCCCAGTTCCATTATAGTTACATCAAGAGTTCCACCACCCAAATCAAATACAAGTATTTTTGAATCATTTTTTTTGTCTAAACCATATGCAAGTGATGCTGCTGTTGGTTCGTTAATTATTCTTACAACTTCAAGTCCAGCAATTGCTCCAGCATCTTTTGTTGCTTGTCTTTGATTGTCATCAAAGTAAGCAGGAACTGTTATTACTGCTTTGTCAACTTTTTCTCCTAAAAATGATTCTGCGTCACGCTTTATTTTTTGTAAAATAAAAGCTGATATTTGCTGAGGAGTATATTCTTTATCATCAATTTTGTATTTGAATGAAGTACCCATTTTTCTTTTGGCTCTCGTAATTGTTCGCTCTGGATTTGTTACTGCTTGTCTTCTTGCGGGTTCTCCCACAAGCATTTTTCCATCTTTTGAAAATGCAACATAGCTTGGAAAGGCTTTTCCATAAACTGTATTTCCTTCTGCTGAAGGAATTATTTTTGGTCTACCCCCTTCAAGTACTGCGGCTGCACTATTTGATGTTCCGAGATCAATTCCAATTATTTTACTCATTATACCACCTCAATAAAAATAATTTATTTAAAATTTTCTTTTTCATTTTTACTTTTATTTTCATTTTCATCTTTATCTTCATTTCCAGTTTCCGATTCTTTAGAATTACTTTTTCTTATACTTACTTTTGCAAGTCTAAGTATTTTTCCGTTTAAAGTGTATCCTGTTAACAAAACATTCGCTACTTTGTCTTCTTCAACTTCTTTGCATTCTTCTTGCATCAAACACTCCATTTTATCGTGATCAAAGTTACATCCCTTTGTGGCAACTATTTTTTCCAAACCATTTTTCTTTAGTATTGAATTTAGCTGGTCGTGAATCAAAACCAATTCTTTGCTATGTTTCATCCCTTGTTCAAGAGAATCAAGCACTGGAAGTAATTGTTCAATAATACTTGCACTTGCAAATTGTCTGAATTCGTTATTTTGTCTCTCTGTTCGCTTTTGGTAATTTTCAAAATCTGCTTGAAGCCGTTTAAGTGTATTTGTAAGAGAAATTATCTCATTTTCTAGTTCCAAGATACTCCCTTTTTTAGTCTCTTTTTCATCCTGTGGTTCTACAGGCTCTTGAACAGACTCTTTTTGTTTTTCTTTTCCTTTATTCATTATAACACCAAAAAACAAAATCCTTTTAAAAAATACCATTTTTGTTTAAACTGTGTGGACAATATACGTATTTCTTAGACAAAAGGTTTTTAAATAGTTTCTAAGACAAACATCTTAGCTGTTTTTTGGTGAATATATGGGAGAAAATCGAGAAGAGAGCAAAAAAGAAAACAGAAATAATGCTCTCCAAATAATAAAAAGGGATACTTACCATTTGCCAATAATGAAGGGCGCAGTAAAGCACCTTTCTCCAAGAAGAAGCTACTTTAAGGTAGTTGTGAGAAAAGTAGAACGCCCAATGAAAAGCGATTTTGACCACCAATTTGCATGGATCTGCTCTAGTTTAGGCTTTTTTGAACCAATTGATAAGGATAAAAATGCAGCAGCAGTATTCAAAGAAATAGTTATAGCCACTGAAAAAGGGGAAGCTCTAACAAGTACCGCATTAGCAGAGAGAATAGGGATGTCACGAGGAAGCACTATTAATCACTTAAACAATCTCCTACGTTCAGGTTTAATTGAAAAGAACGGGAAATACTACTCTGCAAGAAGTAGAAGTATTGAAAGAACTATTGAAGAAATAGAAGATGACATAGACCGTGTTTTTAACCAGCTAAAACGTTCAGCAGCCGAACTTGACAGACAATTCTTTGAATAAAACAAAATAAAGCACTTTTACGACAACCAAAAATCGGATTTAAAAGCTATTACCCCGTAGAGAATATTTTAGCAAAGGTGAGAAAATGCAAAGAATGTGTCCGCGTTGCGGAATAATTTTTGAAGCAAGTGAAGGAGAAAAATTCTGCTCAGACAAATGCAGAAAAATATTTTCCCAACCATCAATATCATACTTGAAAAGATAAACTGAAAAAATAGAAAAAGAATTTAAGAAAAATAAAAATTTCATTACAGTTTTAAAAAACACTCTACTAAGAAAAATGTTTTTCAAAAACTTTTTCCATTTCAGTTATTGATTTTGATAAAGCAAATTCATTACGCATTTGTTTTGCTCCAATAAAACCAGTTGCAAAACCTATAAAATAAGCCCTCAAATCATTCACACCCAAAGAAAATTCTTGTGCTAATTCAAAATATCTTTTTCCTTCAGCAAAAAAATCTTTTTTTGTTCTCCCAGAAATCTTTTTTCCGTGAACAAATTGTGTTATCTGCTTAAAGAGAAAAGCATTTCCAATTGATGCCCTGCCAACCATTACAAAGTCACAAGCAGTCTCTTTAATCATTCTTTCATAATCCAAAACTGATTCAACATCCCCATTTCCAATAATTGGAACACCCACTGCTTTTTTTATTTTCTTTATTTTATCCCAATCCGATTTTCCGGAATAACCTTGTGAACCAAGGCGCGCATGAAGACAAATTGCATCGACACCATTTTTTTCTGCTTCTTTTGCCACCGCTAAAAAATTTTCCTTTTCGCGCCCCGTGCGCATTTTTATTGTGACTGGTTTTTTTGTTGACTTTTTCATTGAAGCAATTATTTTTCCAACAAGCTTTGGATGATCCATTAAATAAACGCCATATTTTCCTTTCAGTGCTTTTGGTACAGCACAACCACAATTAAGATCATACCCTGCAAAATTATTTGGAAACTTTTGTTCCACAATTTCAATAGCTTTTTCGAAATCATTTGCTTCAGAACCAAAAAGTTGTAAAAAAACCGGTTTTTCTTTTTCACTTACTTTTAGCATTTTAATCGTTTTTGAATTCTTATAAATAATTGATTTACAGGAAATTAATTCAGTATAATTTAACACTGAGCCATATTCTCTACAAAGGGTTCGAAAAGCAACATTTGTATAATCAGCCATGGGCGCAAGAAATGCACCATTCTCAACTTTTAAAGAACCTATTTTTTTCATATAGAGTTTTTACCTAAAAAAATTTAAAAGCGGGAACCCACACAAAAGTGTCCTATAAATAGTGTTTTTTAAATTTATTACAAAATTTGTTAAATGGAAATAGTTTTATTTCACCATTATTGCGTCTATTGCAAAGGCGCCGTTCTCAGTTACTATCACCGGATTGAGCTCAATTTCTTTGAGTTCAGGATAAGTTAATGCAAGCAAAGAAACTTGTTTTATTATTTTTGTTAATGATTCTAAATCATACTTCTTTTTTGTTCTCGCGCCCAGAAGCACTTTTGTTCCCTTTACTTCCCTAAGCATTTCCTCAATATCTGAATCATTTATTGGAGCAATTTTTTGCGAAACATCCTTCATTATCTCAACAAATATCCCCCCAAGTCCGTAAGTAATTATTTTTCCAAACTCATTTGTAATACTTGAGACAAGTACTTCCTGCCCAACAACCATTTCTTGCACTGCCAAAAGCACTGGCTTTTTTATTTCAGAAAGCTTTGCAAACATTTTTTCAGCAGTCTTAGCAAGTTCATCTTTATTTGTAATATTTGCTTTGACTAAACCAAGATCCGTTTTATGTGGAATTCCCCCAGCAGCCTTTAATGCAACTGGAAAATTAATTTCAATTTTTTCTATATCCTCTTTTTTTGAAATAAAAACTGTTTTGCAAAAAGGGATGTTAAATTCTTTTAATATGTTAAATGTTTCGGGCATAGATAACAAACTTTTTTCTGCAATAACTTTTTGTGTTTCTGGGAGAGGATTTGTTTTCTGCTCAAAGATTTTTTTAACTGCTTTTCGTTCAAAATAATTTTTAAGTTTTGAAAGAGCCTTTATGCCTCTTTCAGGAGTCTCGAATTCTGAAACCCCATTCTCTCGCATGTAACGCCTTGCATGGCTTACGCTTGTTCCTCCAATAAAAGAACAAATAATTGGTTTCTTCGTGTTAAGTTCAACAATTATATCGGCCACTCTGTCTGGATCAGTCATACTCTGTGGAGTAAGCAAAGTGTATACAAAATCAATCTTTGGATCATTTTGAAGAACTTTTAGTGCAGTCCTATAATCAATCGGCTGAGCATCTCCAATAAGATCAAGCGGATTAGATGCATGTGGATTAATTTCTTTTACTGTATCCAAAGTTTTTTTGCTGAATTCAGGTAAAGGAAAATTGTGTACGGATGCAGAGTCTGCAACTATTACTCCTGGACCACCCGCATTAGTAACAACAGCTAAATTTAAACCATCAAGCTTTTTTATTTTTGATAACAATCTTGCCATATCAAAAAATCCTTCTATTGAATTAACTCTTATAACATTTGCTTTATCACAAGCTACAGAAAAAATATTATCATCAACACTAAGAGCCCCAGTGTGAGAAGAAGCAGCTTTTTGTCCTGCAGGAGATCTGCCCGATTTAAGCAAAACAACTGTTTTTTTTCTAGCAAGCTTTGCAGCAGCATGCAAAAACAATTCATTATTTCTTACTGATTCCATATATACAAGAACTGCTTTTGTCCGAGTATCTTTTTCAAGAAAAGAAAAGTAAGTGCACTCACTCATAAAAGATTTGTTTCCGGTGCTAATGAATTTACTAAAACCAATTTTTTCTTGTCTCGCCCAGTCAAGTATTGCTGTGCAAAGGGCGCCACTCTGAGAAACAACCGCAATATTACCTTGACTCGGGAAAGTAGATGAAAAAGAAGCATTAAAACCGTTCTCAGTATTGATTATCCCAAGCGTGTTGGGCCCAACAACGTGCATTTTGTGTTTCTCAACTATTTTTCTTATTTCTTCTTCAATTTTTTTTCCTTCTTCCCCCGTTTCAGAAAAACCGGCAGTTATTATAACAGCATTCTTAATTTTCTTTTTAGCACACTCCTGCATCACTGGTACAACAACTTTTGCAGGAACAACTATTATCGCAGTATCAATCGTTTTTTTTACTTTTAGTACGGATGGATAAGCAGTTATCCCCTGAACTTTTTTTTCTTTAATATTAATTGGGATTATTTCTCCCGAGAAATCAGCTTCCATGAGATTTTTTATTATAGCATAACCTACTTTTCCGGGCGTGTTTGATGCCCCTATAACAGCAACTACTTTAGGATTAAAAAGATTAGTTAGTACCATGGCAAGAATAAATGCTTTTCAATATAAATACTTAACTAAGAAAATCAATAACTAAAGAAAAAAGAACAAACGTTTCTGTATACACACTGCCTAAAAATAAAAGCAAAAAATATGTAAGCAAAACAAAAAAGTTTATTCTTCTTCAGCAAAAGTCTTTATTGCATCAAAGTTCTCAACTATTAACTTTGCTTTTCCTTTTCCAAACTGGAATGGAAAGTTATCTGCTTCGTTTCTCTTCAAAATTATTAGTTTGTTTCCTTTGAATTCACCGTATTCTACTACCATTAAAACACCTCAGTTAAAATTGGCTTGATAAACCTTAAAAAACTAATTATAAATTAGACAAAATAACAGTAAAAGTCTTATTAATTACTTTAACTTAATCTAAATGATAAGATGCCTCAGAACGCTTTTAATAATAAAGAATACTTTAACGCAGAAATAACAGAACTACAAAAAAGAAGAAACAAATTTGATGTACTTTACATTGAAATCGGCGGGCACTTACTTGTAGATGAGCATGCAGCAAGAGTTTTGCCCGGGTACAAAAAAGATAATAAATTACAAATGATAAAAAGATTCAAAGAAACTGCTTTTGTTTACTGCATTAACTCAAAAGAACTTAACAAGAACAATACCTGGGGCACAAGCAAAAAAAAGATTGAAGAAATTGCTTTATATGAAATAAAAAAATTAAAAGAAAAGGGGCTTGATTTTTTATGTGTTGTCTTAGGCATGTACACAAACAAGCAAAAAAAATCAGTTAAATTCAAAAAAAAGCTTGAAGAAAAAGGTATCAAGGTTCTTACAACAAAAACAATAAGCGGTTATCCAAAGAAATTAGAGAACGTTTTTGGAAAAAATGGTTTTGCTTCACAAACTTTTTTAAAAACAAAAAAGAAAATGATTGTTGTCACGGGAATTGGCGCCGACAGTGGAAAAATGTTTTTTTGCCTGAGCCAGATTTATCACTTGGAGAAAAATGGTATAGATGCGGGCTATGCAAAAATAGAAACTTTTCCAGTGTGGAATCTCCCAATAACACATGAAGTTAATCTGGCGTATGAAGCCGCTACAGCTGATATAAAAGACAAGGTAATGATTGATCCTTTTTATAAAAAAACATATGGAAAAATTGCAATAAACTATAATCGCGATATAAATGCTTTCCCTGTTTTGAAAAAAATTATTTTAAAAATAACAAGTAAAAAAAACTTTATGCAAAGTTACTTTTCACCAACCGACATGGGGATAAATATGGTGAAAAAAGGAATTGTTAATGATAAAAAAATAAGAGAAGCTTCAGCAAAAGAAATCCGGTCACGCCATAAAAAGTTTCTTGAAAAGTATCAAATGAAAAAAGAAAAAAAAGAGACTATAGTTCGTTTAGAAAGAATAATAAGTGAAATTTCTGTGAAATAAAACTGTTGTAACTCTACTAAAAAAAGAGTATTTTAAACTTATATTTTGTTATAATTGTTATGGAAAAAATTGCAATTGTTTGCGCTCTAAAAGATGAGGCGAGTGTTTCTATTGCCCAAGCACTCAAAGAAATTGGTTTGCCAAAATGGGCAAATTATTACGAATTTGATATTGACACTATCGCTCTCCAACTTGAAAAAGTCGCAGAACAAAAAATTATTGTTGTTTCCAAACACCAAAGCGTTGCAGGAACAACTTCTTTAACTTCGCATAGCATCGGTAACTTTGGGAACGCCGATTATGGCGGAACACCAAAAAAGCTTGTAGGTTCTCTTCCAAAAATTCAAAGCAATTACGTGCGCTGGTTTGAAAAAGAAGCAAAGCGCGGACACGCTCACTTCAGTGTTTGTTTAGAAGTAACCCACCATGGCCCTTTCGTTGAAGGGAAAAATGTTTGCTTTATTGAACTTGGGAGCTCGCTAAAAGAATGGAACAACAGAGAGTACGCAAGAATGGTTGCAGAAAATGTTGTTGAAACTACTTTGAAAGAAAATAATGACAAAATTTGTATAGGTTTAGGCGGAGGCCACTATGCCCCGGATTTTACCAAGCTTGTTTTACGAAAAGAATTTTCTTTCGGGCACATCTGCCCCCACTACAATTTAGATAATTTAAATGAGGATACGCTTGCACAAATGATTGATTACACAAAAGCAGAAATGATTGTTATTGATTGGAAAGGACTAAAAGGAAACAAAGAAAAAATAATTTCTCTTTGCGAAAAAAGCGGTTTGCCTTTTGAAAGAGTACAAAGATTATTAAAATGAAAAAGCTTTTCTATATTTTTTAGATTAACCCAGCTTCAATTGATTTTACATCGTGGGCATAAATAATTTCAAATCCATCGCCATCATATTCTAGTTCAAAAAGAGCACAGTCTTTTATCCCTTTTAACTCAAAACCCAAAATTTCTCTAAAAATTGCTGTTATAGGCCCACCATGAGTAATAAATGCAATTGCTTCAGTATTGTTTTCAAATTCTTCTTCAACAGTTTTATTGAATGCTCCCAGCACTCGCTCTGCAAAATCAAAGTAATCTTCTGCATTAGCTAATTTGTGATAAGGGTTATTTGATTCAATTTCTTCAACTTCTTCTTCAAACTTTTTTTGCGCTTCTTTTTTTGTTAATCCTGTTAAAACGCCATAAGAATTTCTTTCACGAATCTCGCTTAGCGTAATATATTTTCCAGGAACACTTTTTGCAATTATTAAAGATGTTTCAATTGCTCTTATTCTTGGGCTAACAAAAAACTTTTGTATATTCTTGTTTTCAAGTCGTTTAGCTAATTCTGCAGATTCTTCTCTTCCATTTTCTGTTAAGTGGTCATCGTAATCCCCGCCGTAACGGTCTTCAATGTCCCCAGTTGTTTCTCCATGTCTTAACAAAAAAACCTTCAATTTAACACCAAAATATTTTCTTAAAAGAGTCATTAAAAATATACCCTTTTTATAGAAAAATTACATATGCATAAATAATAATCGAACTGATGATAAGTAATGGAGACATTTGAGGCAATCAAAAATAGAAGGAGTATCAGAAAGTTTTTGAATAAACGGGTTTCTGCCGACTTGCTCGAAGAGCTCATTGAAGCTGCAAGACTTGCTCCAAGCGCAATGAATCTCCAGCCACTTGAATATATTATTGTTAATAGAGAAGATTTACTTCTAAAATTATTTGATTGCACAGAATGGAAAAATTATTCTTTTGCTTCGGGTCCAGAAAGAGGAGAAGAACCAAAAGCCTACATTGTTATTTTATCAAACACGCTAATAAAATCAAGGAATATTGAAATGGATGCGGGGCTTGCAATAGAAAATATTTTGCTTTTGGCACAGAGTGAAGGACTTGCTTCTTGTTGCCTTGGAAGTGTTTCTTGGGGGCAAATAAACCGTTTGCTTGGCATCCCCAACAGCCACTATGGTTTACTTTTAATTGCTCTTGGTTACCCAAAGCAAAGCGCTTCTTTTGTTGATTCTGATGACAGAAAAATTCGTTCTGTAGACGAAAAAATAATTGTTTCAAAGAATCCACTTGAAAAAATAATTCACAAAAATTATTTTTAGAAATAGTGTATAATTTGTTAACCATATGCAAAAATTAAAATAACAAACAAATAATTAAATTAATCAAAACTTAGAATAGTGCATCAAATATTTTCTTGCCATCATTTTCTTCTAAAAACTTTTTTCTCTCATCAACATATATCTGTATTTTTTCTGCAATACTTGGGGTAACGTGCTTAAATCTTCCTTGAAGCATTAGATATTCTTCTATAGGAATTTTCTGGGGTTTTTGTGTTAGTTTCAGTGTCCCTTTTTCTATTTCATATAACGGCGCCGCCCAAGAGTTAATTGCCTTTCGCGCTATCTCAATAGTCATTGAAGAATCAATTTTCCATCCTGGAACACATGGAACAAAAACATGTAAAAATGAAGGTCCCTCTATCTTTAGTGCTTTCTGTACCTTATTTTTTAAATCAATTAAATTTGCTACACTTGCTGTTGCCACATATTCTATTCCATGAGAAGCAACAATAAATGGTAAAGGTTTTTTTGGTTGTTGTTTTCCGTGAATAACTTTTCCAGCAGGACTTGTTGTTGTTGCTGCATATGGAAATGTTGCTCCGCTTCTTTGTATTCCGGTATTCATGTAAGCTTCATTGTCTGTTGCTATGTACAAAAATTTTGTTCCTCTTTCAAGTGCCCCACTCAGGGAACCAAAACCAATATCAAAACTTGCGCCGTCTCCGCCAATAGCAATTACATTTGTTTCTTTATCACCCTTCATGTTTAATGCAGCTCTTATTCCAGATGCTACTGCCGAAACATTTTCAAATGCCGAGTGAATCCAAGGTACTTCCCAAGAAGTTTCGGGATAAGGCGAAGAAACCACTTCCATGCAACCAGTTGCCTGTGCTACAATTGTTTTTTCTCCAGCTGCCTTCATTATGTGTCGTATTGCAAGGGATTCTCCACAACCAGCACAAGCTCTGTGCCCGCTTGCAAAAAGCTCTTTTTCGTCTATACTCATTACTACCATAAAAATCATTTCCTTTTCCTAAAAATTATTTCAACCAAAACCCCTTTCCGCCTTTTTTTAGTGTTTCAAAAACCTTTTCTATTTTCTCCGAATTAATGTCTCTTCCGCCTAACCCCGCAACAAATCCTTCTACTTTTACTTTCTCATCTTTCAAAGCTGCTTTTACATCAAGTGTTAGCGCACCTTCGCTTCCAAGAGAAGCGTGTCTATCAATCACTCCAAGAGCTTTAACATTTTTCAATGCTTTTTTTATTTCTTCTGCGGGAAAGGGCCTAAATGTTTTTAGTTTTATTAAACCCACTTTCTCTCCTTTTTTTCGTAATTTTTCAACAACAACTCTTGCAGTACCAACCGCAGTACCCATCGCAATTATCACAAATTTTGCGTCACTCATTTTTATTAATTCTATTAAACCATTCCCGTATTTCCTTTCAAATTCTTTTTCAAATTCTTTGTGCACAAGCGGAATTTCTTTTAGTGCTTGTTGCATCGCCAATTGTTCTTGTTCATGGAATTCAAAAAAACTATTTGGAAACGCGATTGGGCCGAAAGACTTTGGTTTTTTTGTATCTAAAAAATCTTTTGGTTTGTATTCTGGCAAAAAAGAATCTACTTTTTCTTGTTCTTCTATCTGCACTGGTTCGTAAACATGGCTTAATGAGAAACCATCTATACAAACCATTACTGGTAAAGAAACATTTTCTTTTTCGGCTATTTTATAAGCCATTATTGTTGTATCAAAAGCTTCTTGACTTGATTCACAATAAAACTGTATCCAGCCTTGGTCTCTTTCGCTCATTGAGTCACTGTGGTCATTCCAAATATTTATTGGCCCGCTTATCGTCCTATTTGTTACAGCCATCACCGCAGGAAATCTTGCAGACGAAATAATTGGTATTAATTCGTGCATTAGTGCTATTCCATTGCTTGCACTAGCAGTGAATGCGCGTACCCCCGTAGCGTATGCCCCAAATAATGCAGAAGCAGCGCTGTGTTCGGATTCCACATGAATCATTTCTGCTTGCATTTCTCCATTAAAAACAAATTCACTTAATTTTTCTGGAATCAATGTACTTGGAGTAATGGGATACATCGGCAAAACTTTTGGTTTACACAATTTAACTGCTTCTGCAATCGCATCTGCTCCACTAATAACAACTTTTTTTACCATAAACAAAACCTTCGAAATCTTTTTTTCTGAATTATTTTTCCTCAAGCACATGACTAATTGCTTTTACAGGACACTCTTTTTCACAAATAAGACAACCCTTGCAATACTCATAATTAATTGCAAAGCTACCATCCTTATTATGAATTATTGCTGCATCTGGACAATTTGCCCAACATTTTCCACATTTAATACACTTTGCATTATCAATACTCGGTTTAAATGTTCTCCACTCGCCTGTTTTATATTTTTTTGTTGAACCAGGTTCATGAATAATTGCCCCCTTATTAAATTTTAATTTTTCTTTATCTGACATAAAAATCACTTTGCTTTTTCATACACTTCTTTTATCGCACTAATATTTTTTTCTACTATTGGGCCCTTTGAACCCATTTTTTCATGAACTGCTTCTTCCAATCCTTTTAGAGAAATTTCACCAGTTATTGCTGCAAACGCGCCAAGAGAAGCAATATTTACAAATGGTTTTCCAATTACTTTTAATGCAATACTAGTAATATCAACACACTTTACTTTTGCTTTTGTTTTAATATTTAGTTCGCTTGGTTTTTTGTTTGAATTAACTATTATCAAATTCGAAACTTCTTCAGTAAGTCCAGTCAAAAGCGTTGGATCGAGTATCAATGCATAATCTGCAGAGTAAACTTGTTCTCTCAAATTAATTTGTGTTTTGTCAATTCGCGCATAACTTCTCACGGGGGCGCCCATTCTTTCTACTCCAAAATTTGG
>CAYODU010000001.1:9893-42524 GCA_964402905.1 uncultured archaeon | reverse complement strand
TGAAAAAGATTGTGTAGATAATCTTTTTAGTGTTGGAAATTTAAAACCCGAATTAACTGGTAACAATCCTTTGATTTTTGGTTCTTCTCCAATACTTGCACTAAAAATAAAAAAAGATAGGGATTTCGCAATTGTAAAACAATTTCCTAATGCTTCAAATAGTAGCATTGTTTTAACGCTTGATTTTGGTTCAATGATGCAAGGAAAAGAAAACCAAATTCAACGCTATACTCCAATGATAACTACTGCGGGTTTGGGCGAAAGGGTTGCTTACTACTCTTACCCGGTAGAATATTATTTCCTGGATAACAATTACATGCTTTATGCAAAGAATATGTATTATGGGATGCTTGGGAAATAAAAAATCTGAAAGTGTTTGAATGGTTTCTTTGAATAGTCTTTACAAGGCAGGGATGGATGTCTTTGGAATATTTTCTATTTACACTTCCGCATTAATCTCAGTAATAGCAGCAATATATTTTATATTTGCTTTTTTGCTTCAAATAGTGTTTTCAATAGTACTCTCTTTTTGGGCATTTGACCTTATTGGAGTTATGACTAGCCCCCTTGATTTTTTTATAAAAATATTTTTTGATTCACTGATAATGAATGTTGCTGGATTTTTTGGATTAATTTATCTTTTGAAGAATCGTAAAAATATTTTTAGTCTATTAAACGGAGATTACAAAGCGAGCGAAAAAGAAATGAAGAATAGTACATTCTACACTTTTTTTAATATCATATTATTTCTCATTTACATTGCACTTATCGCGATAAAATACTAATTTTTTACTTGTAAAAAAGGGTTAAGTTTATTAACTCCAAGCGCATTATTTCTTCAATTGCTTTCTAGCGAAAAGGTTAAAAACACTAGAAAACAAAGATATTAACAGATTAATTGAATGGAGTGAAATAGAGGTGTTTTAATGTATCCGGATGATGGTGGAGCAGCAGACCCGTCGCCTATTGGTGGGGGAATGCGCAGATTCAATCTAGAAGGACTAATTCCATTAATTTTGCTAGTAATTATTGGAATAGCTTCTTTGAACTACTTTGGTGTAGTTGATATTCCTTATCTTCCAAAGGGAAGCGAGCACATACAAGTTCTCTTTATCGGAGAACCTTCTTTGGGGGAAAAATTAGTACTAGACAATTTGAATTATATGCTTACTTATAGAGTAAGATCGTCAACTTCTTTTAGCAATTTTGCTACTGAAGAACTAAGTCAATATGATATAATAATTTTTGATCAAAGCAATACTTCTGATAGAAGTATAACAGTTGCTTTGGGAGAAGCAATCCAGAATTATGTTAAAAAAGGCGGTAAATTAATTACTGTTCTTAACTCTGGGATATATCAGAATGTTGGTCTTTACGGTTTGACTTCAACAGATGTTGTTGGCTGGAAAGCAACTTTTGAAAATATAATGCCTGCCGAGTGTGTTCTTGGTTCAGACAATGTTCCTTCTTGCAGAGAATCAAGCGAAATAGCTGTTGTGGGAAGAATAAGAAGAGAGGACTATGATCACCCAATAATGAGTGGAATAGAAATTACTCCTCCTGCAGGAGAAATACCTTACACATTAAGATCTCTTCCAATACAGGCAAATGAAGGAGCAAAAAGAATTGCTTATATCGATGCGGAAGGAACTCCGCAAGACGGTTTACCAGCAATTATAGAGAAAAAGAGTTTTCCGCTTGGTACAGTGATTTATTTCAATTATGATCCTGGCTTGACATACGGGATACTTGTTAATACAATCAAGTATTTGAAATAAAATTAATTTGAGGTAAGAGCTTTATGCTCTTACTTCACTCCATTCTCTTTATTAAAACTAAATTTTTTTTTCTAATATCTTTTTTTTGATTCTTTGTTCCCTAAGTTTAGTTTAAAATACTTTTTAACTTACAATAATTAAATTTCTCGGAGGAATCATTGATGGCAGAAAAAAAAGAAACAAAAGCAAAAGAAACAAAAGAAAAAGAACCGAAGGAACCAAAAGAAAAAGAAACAAAAGAAAAAGTGGTTGTCCACGCTTTTGAAGGTAACTTTGTTTTCGTTGGGAAAAAAGGGGTAATGGCTTATGTACTAGCAGTAATTACTCAATTTAGTGCCGGAGCAAAAGATGTTACAATAAAAGCGAGAGGAAAATCTATTTCACGAGCTGTTGACGTTGCAGAAATTGTTCGAAACAAATCCGGTGAAATAAAACTAAAATCAATCGACATTTCTACAGAAGAAGTTCAGACAATGGATGGCAGACCTTTGAAAGTATCTGCAATCGCAATAAAAATGACTAAGTGAATAAATAGAAACTTTTTAGAGAGCCACAAAGGCTCTCCATTCTTTTTTAGATTTTTTAGTTTTATTATTTTTTTTGTTTTTTCTTCCTAATAAAAAAGGTTAAATACTACTTGAATTTATAATTGTTGGAGTAGTGGTTGGATTAATAATGAATTATGAACCCGCGGGATTTGGAAAAAGATTTGGGGCATATGTCCTTGACTGGATAGTTTTACCATATTTAATTATTTTTGTTTTAATGTTTGTTCTTGGTTTTATAATTGGGATTATTGGTTTTTTGTTTAATGTATCGGAAGTATTTTCATTAGGTGTAGTTGAGGCAATGCTTGCTTTATTCTGTCTATTTTTTTTTGTTCTTTATCCGCTATTCAAAGACGGACTTTTTAATGGTCAAAGTCTTGGGCGCAAAGTTTTTTCATTAAAGGTTGTTCGATATTCTAATCAAGAGTTGCCTTGTTCGTTTATCCAATCGCTAAAGAGGAATTTTCTTTTTTTTATTCCTTTTGTTGCTTTGATTAGTGCTTTCCAGGTTGATGGTAATCCGGAGCATAGACGTTTGGGAGATTCTTTTGCCGATACAGTTGTTGTTGATTTAAAAAAGCAAAGAAGAAATAAAGCGGCTGTTGATACTGGCATAGCACAAAAGAAGACAAACAGTGCTTTAATAGTTCTGATTGCATTTCTAGCGATAGTTTTCTTGATTGTTATTGCTCTTGTTTTTGTGGGAGTTCTTTAAAAAATTGTTGCTTAGATAACGTAATATCATTGTTTTCTTTTTCTCACCAAAAAAGTTTATATATTAAGAAAGCGTAAAATCAATACTATTATTTTATGGTGATTTTTTGGATAGAGTGCACGAATACAAGGGTTATATTGATAGAGATTATGTGCCAACAAAGAATGATTTGGTTTGCGAATTTTTTATGGAGCCTGCCAAAGGCTTGTCTTTTGAAAACGCGGCACAGAGAGTAGCTTCCGAATCAAGTATTGGTACTTGGACTGATATTGGTACAATGACCCCTGCTTTGTTTAAGCGTTTATCTCCAAAAATATTTTCTCTTAACAGTAAAAATGGTATCTTTAAAATTGCTTATTCAAAAGAGCTTTTCGAAGAACACAATATCCCGCAAATACTTAGTTCTGTTGCAGGAAATGTTTTTGGAATGAGCGATGTAAAAAATCTGAAATTATTGGATATTAATTTTCCTGATAGCTTTATTGAACACTATTCGGGTCCAATGTATGGTATCGGTGGAGTAAGAAAGTTATTGAAGGTTGCTCATCGTCCACTTGTTGGAACTATTGTTAAACCAAAACTTGGTTTGACTGAGGATCTCCACGCAAGAGTTGCTTTTGAAGCTTGGAGCGGTGGATGTGATTTTGTAAAAGATGATGAAAATCTTTCTTCAATGTCATTTAATAATTTTGATAAAAGAGTGGTAAAAACAATGCGCATGAAGAGAAGAGCAGAAAAAGAAACGGGTGAAGTGAAAGCTTATCTTGCAAATGTTACTGCTCCTTTTCCGGAAATGGTTAGGCGAGCAAAGTATGTAATGAATAATGGTGGTGACTTTGTAATGGTTGATGTTTTGACTGTTGGTTGGTCAGCAGTACAAGCACTAAAAGATATGAATTTTAGAGTTGTTTTGCACGGGCACAGAGCAATGCACGCTGCTTTTACAAGGAATCCAAAACACGGAATCTCTATGTTGGTGGTAGCAAAGATTTGTCGTTTAATTGGAATTGATCAATTGCATGTCGGCGGAATAGTTGGTAAAATGTACGAAGGAAAAAAAGAAGTTGTTGCAGTTGGAGAAGAGATAGAGCAAAAAATTGTTTCTGAAAGTATTTTTAAGCATCGTTTACAAGAAGATTGGCATAATTTGAAGCCAATGCTTGCAGTTTGTTCTGGGGGATTATCTCCTGATAAAGTAAGACCCCTAATACACGATATGGGTAGAGATATTATTATCCAAGCGGGCGGAGGAATACACGGGCACCCAAGGGGAACTGTTGCTGGAGCAATGGCTTTGCGCCAAGCAGTAGATGCTGAAATGTATGGTATTTTGCCTGAAGAATATGCTAAGGGGCACAAAGAACTCGCAGAAGCTCTAAAGAAGTGGAAATATGTTAAAAGGTAATTTGTGATGGATAGGAAGGCCTTTGGAATAGTTTGTATAATTTTTGGGATAATTTTAATCTTGGGATCATTTTTTCTAAATCCGGTAATTATTCCTTTGCCCTTTATTCAATGGCTTTTCCTTTTTACTGTGGGGATTATATTAGTTATTTTTGGATTATTAATGGTTTTAAGAAAGAATACACAAAGTTAGCATTCCTTAGTAGCGAGTACTCGTAGGTTTCTATTTCTAAAGACGAAAAGTATATATACCTCATGATACTATCATGATAGTACTATGACTAATCATGACCAATCATATGATGCTCAGAAATTGCTGTCTGACCTTGACGCGGTTAAGCGTATTTCTCCTGAGTTCAGCAATTTGAGTGTTGATATGCAAGAAGTCCTGAAAGAGTCATCAAATCCTGCTTTCTTAGCGGCTTTGTTATTCAAATTAACAAAGGAAAGAGAAGAGACTAACAAAATACTTGCTAGTCTAGAACAAAAGTTCGCTAAGATACAAGAACTCTTATCAAAGAACTCCTCTAACTCCCACACAAATTTAGAGGAAAATATCTTGTCGGAACCAGACCAGCACATAATGCAATTAGTTAATGAGCTGGAAATGGTTTCTGCACAAGACATTAAAACACGCCTATCCTATAAGAAATCGAACGCTGCATCACAGCGTTTAAGTAAACTTGTGAGAGAAGGCCACTTGAAAAGAATACGATCTGGAAAGAAAGTATTATTTGTACGCCAACACCCAAACCCAAGTACAAACTAATTTTAAGTGGCCTTCCTCCTTTGCCTGAACTGGCGTTCCAGTTCACAGAACCGGTCTCTTTTGGAGACTTCCTCACTGTTGTTCGGAAATCTTTTCTTATATTTTTTATATATTTTTTTTATTTTCATTATTTTTCTTTCTAGTAATCATTAAATACTAGTAATTCCTTTTTTGTTTTAGGTGTTATATTGCAACAAGATTTTTCTCAGGAACCAGCTGTGCTTGGAAGAGACTTAGGTGATTTAGAAAAATATGGTTCTGATGGAACAGCTTACTTTGGAAAAGTAGTTATGAGTTCGGGTGAGCGTCCGGTTCTTGGAAGAAAAGTTTTGGTGGATGTTGCTCGTCCGCACTTAATGTTAATTTGTGGTAAGAGGGGCGGAGGAAAAAGTTATTCTCTTGCAGTGCTAATGGAAGAAATGGCTCGTCTTGATCCCACAATAAAAAATCGTATTTCAACAATTACTATTGATACTGTTGGAATTTTTTGGGGACTAAAAATCCCTGCCGGTGATGATCCCGAACTTGCAAAGTGGGATTTAAAATCCGAGAAAACAAATGTGAATTTTTTTGTTCCAAAAGGACAGTTAGATTTTTATGAACAAAAAGGTTTGCCTGTTGATGGAGCATTTACTTTGAAGTGCTCTGAATTAGAAGAAACGGAGTGGATGGCCCTATTTAAATTAAATTGGATGGATCCCGCAGGAGTACTAATTTCTAGGGTAGTTCAAAGAGTAAAAGAAAAAGTTGGTACTTATTATGGAATAGATGATTTGATTTCTGCGATACAAAGTGATTCGGATTCTCCAAGTGAAATAAAACAAGCGTTGATAAATCGTTTCAAGCTTGCAAAGTCCTGGGGATTGATTGAGAAAGATGGGACAAAAATAGAACAGTTGGCTTCTCCGGGAAAAATAACTGTTTTAGATGTTTCTTCTTATCGCCAGACAATTGGTGCTGAAGGAATAAAAGATATTGTTGTTGCACTTATTGGAAAAAAACTTTTTGAGCAAAGAATGATTTACAGAAAAGAAGAAGAAATAAGATTGATAAAAGAAAATAAAAGAACAAGTAAAATGCCCCTTGTGTGGTTGATGATTGATGAAGCGCACATGTTCATGCCAAAAGATGAAGAAAATATTGCTTTACCTGTTTTGCTTGAGTGGGTTAGAGTTGGAAGACAACCTGGACTTGGTTTAATTCTCGCAACACAGCGTCCTGAAAAACTTCATCCTGACGCAATTTCTCAATGTGATATTTTTATTTCTCATAGAATGACTTCGCAACCAGATATTGCTGCTGTTGCAAAACTTCGTCCCACTTACATGACAACAGATTTAGATAAATTATTTTCAGAGATGCCTCGCCAAAAAGGATTTGCTCTTGTAATTGATGATAATACTGAAAAGATTTGGATGATAAAAGTTCGTCC
The DNA here is from genome assembly GCA_964402905.1 of uncultured archaeon. GTDB lineage: Archaea > Iainarchaeota > Iainarchaeia > Iainarchaeales > JAAZKV01 > JABIDZ01. The sequence continues at coordinate 35,878 of CAYODU010000001.1, read as the reverse complement.
GCGCTTTTCATGGGATACAAGTGTGACAGCAAGCGCATTTATAGTATAAAATTTATTTGATTACAATTAGCTTTCTTTTTGTTCTTTGAATTATTTACAAGAATTAATTATTCTTGCTTTGATAACCTAATTATTTTTTTCAAGTGGTAATTATCGCTTTCAACAACAACTTCATTGCTTGATTTTAAAATAACTTTTGTATTATCTGTTTCAAAAATAATATTGCGAAACATTTTCCTACTTATCATTAATGTAAGTGCCTCGGAGAAAGATTCTTTTTCAACTAGTACTGCAGAACCTGTTTTGTGTAAACCTAGTTCAATTGCTATTCCACCCAGATCAATTGTCCCCATGTATTGTGGTTTGATTGAAATGTATTGCGGTTGTAAAGCATCAAATATTTCTCCAAGAAAAATAATTGTTTTTGTTGATTCATCAAAAGAAAAAGACTTTTTTGTTCTAAGGGACTCCATGAAATCGGTTAGCCTTTCTTTTTCAAGATTTTGTTTTGACAACTGTGTTCTCAATTCATCAAAATCTTTTTGTATACCATCAAATAGATCAATTATTTCTTTGCTTTTTAGTTCTTCAGTAATGTTGTTTTTTGTTTGCTCATCAACAGAAGCTCTTTGTTTTAAAAAAGAGAGTTCCTGAATGACTTTTTCAAAATCAGTATTGACTCGCTTAACTTCTCCGAGTCCTTTCTTAACTTTTAACAAATCACTTTCAAGCCGCGCAAGCGACATAACAACACCCGATTATAAGAGCATTGAAGAAGTATTTAATCCTTTCTCAATCAATAATTATTGTATGAAAAAGCAGAAACGCAAAACTATTGTTGAAAAAAATAGTTCTTTTTCTCTTTCAATAAAGTTTTTTGTTTTAATAGCTATTATTTTATCAATCGTTTTTGTTGTTTCTCTTGGTTGGCACTCTTTTCCAATAGAAAATCCGCAATTTGCTTTGAGCTTGAAGAGCTATGACACTGAAATAACTGGTAAAGATGCTTGTTTTTCACTTTATCTTGACTCACAAAATCTTTCTAACACGCAAAAAAATCTTGTAGTAAAAATAAATGACGAAATAGTAAAATCCCAAAAACTCGTTTTGCCAGCTGAAAAAGAAAAAGATATTTGTCTTGAAAACAGTTTATTTGCAAGTGGAGAGAATCTCGTCCAAATTGATGCTTTTTCAAGAAGTGTTTTTTTTCATGTGGAAAAAAAACCAGTTATTGATTTAGTCCAGCCGAAAATAGAATTACTTTCTTTCACACAAAAAAATGAGTACTCCGCTGATGTAAATTTTTTCATAGTAAATCCTGCAAATAAGGTTGTTCCGCTCGAAATATTTTTGAATGGTGAAAAAATAAGGGAAACCTTTTTTCCTGATGGAGAGCACTCAGAAACAGTTTCTCTTGTGGCTGGGGAAAACAAAATTAAACTCTCTTTTATTGGAGAAGAAAAAGAATCACAGATTAATAATGTAATTCCGCTAAAATCAAATCCTTTTATCGGAATAGTAATACTTTCTCTTTTGTTTTTTGTTCTAATTACATTTGTATTTTCAAAAAAAGATTTGATTGAAAATATTGTTTTCTCAATAGGGGTTTTCTTTGTAATCTTAATGATAATATTTTTTGTTTTGAATTATCTAGGCATTCTTTCTAATTTATCTTTTATTTCTCTGTTTATTATAATAACAATTCTTGCTGCAGTTATTTTTAGGAAGAACTTTTCTATTCCTGAGATTAAATTATCGCTTCCGGATCGCTTTACTTTTTTCTTAGGATTATTTTTGATTGTAATTCTTTTATTTAATTTCATTACTCCAACAAATGTAAGTTTTTGGACTTCTTTTTACGAACGCCAATCCCAAACTGTTTACCAGGAAAATATAGTTCCTTTTTTTGATGAGTATACTCACTTTGGTGAAAAACCATATGGTTATCTCTCAGGTTACTTTTTTGTTAATGCTGGTATTAGTTATTTACTTGGAGAGCAAACCGAATCTGCTTTTGCAATAATAATGTTTTTGGCTAATTTATCTCTTTTCCTCTCAGCAATAGTGTTTTTTAGAAAAATAGGATTTGATAATTACAAGTCAAAACTCGTAGTAATGCTTTTGCTTATAGGCGGTTTTTTACTGGGAGATGTTTTCTTTAATGAGAGACACATAATTGCCCTTGCTTTGATGTTCATTTCACTCATAATGCTTTTTGATAAGAAAAAATATGCTTTTGTTTTTGCGGGTGCTGCAATGTGGGTGCAACCGCCTATAGCAATAACTTTTATCATAATTTCTTTTGCACTAATAAATCAAAAATTCAAGTACCTAATAAAGTACTGGATTTTTTCCGGAATAATTGGACTTGTGTTTTTTATACCGACATTTGTTTTGTATGGTTTACCAACTCAAGCAAAGCCCACGACTTGGGGTTACTTATTTGGAATGCCTTGGTATGGTGTGGCAGTGGATTTGCTTGCACAATTAATATTTTTCTTTGCAATAATGCTTCCGCTAGTTTCACTAAAACCAACGCTTGATAATTTTTCAAAAAAACTTGTTGCAATAGTTTTTGTTCTTGTGTTGATAGAACTTTTTGTTAGTTATCGTGTAAATGTTGCAACAACAATATTGTTTTCTATTGCAGGAGTTTATTTGCTTCCGAAAAATATTCTAAATGAGAAAGTTGCGCGTCACTTACTATTAATAATTTTTATTGGAGGAACACTATTCGCTTCAAGTATTTTATTGAACTTTGTTGTTCCCGATTATGCCATTAGTTCAACAACTTTTTTGACAGAGCACACTCCATCAGAAGCACGCTTTTTGGTTGAACCTGCACTAGGGCACTATACAATTTATTTTTCTCATAGAAAAGTAATGGCTGACTTGGCTGTTGAGTACTCTAATGCACAATTAATTGATGAGAGTTTTTATTTCCTTGAAAATGGCGATAAATCAATATTAGAAAAAAACAATATTGACTATGTTTTCAATAGGGCAACTTTTATTGAAACCCAGCCTGTTGGAAGTGTTGAAAGAGACAAACCAATTGAGTTTACTTTCCTTGACAAAATATATGATAATAGTGTTTTCTTTGTACACAGGACAAGGTAAAATACACATTAAGAGCGAAAAATTCTTGCTTTGAGGAAAAAGCAAGCACAAATATTAAAAACTATCTTGTGCCAAAAGTATTTAACAGAAAAGCAAAGCCTTTTCTAAATTAAACAGCATTGCACGGGTTGGGGAGCGGTCAAACCCGCAGGGTTTAGGACCCTGTCGCTTAGTGCGTTCAACGGTTCAAATCCGTTCCCGTGCATCCAAGCCTTTTTCTTTCGCGAAAGAAAAAGTCTACGGACTATCCAAAAAGAAAGGCGGATATTATTATGGTAAAAAGAAAAGGGCGAAATGTTTTGTCCGTTAGAAAACCCCGGGCTGGAAGAATTGCCTCGGGAACAGTTTCTCAAATTCATCCATTGAAACCTTCTCCACGAATAAGAAAAAGCGCAGTACTTCTTGCTGCTTTAATGCTTGGTTTTTCGCCAATGAGAGCAAGAGCCCTTGATAGTAAAGAACCACCACTAACTCCTGCTGCATGGGCAGATACACAAAATGTGCGTTTAGCTTTAAGACGCCAAGATGGTGCTCAATTCTTCAATCATGGTTATGATACAGTTAAAGGTTCTTTTAATCCGCGTTTGTTTGGTGCGACAAATTCAGGACCCGTTTTTGTTTTTGATTATTTAAGAACAAGAACAAAAGTTGAACAACTTCGTTTCGGTGTTGCCCAACAATTTAGTTTTTCCAAAGATGCTGTTTTGAAATTGGGTTTACTAACTGCTCCGGTAAATGAAGAAATGCTTTTGAAGAATACTCGTTTCGGATTAATTCTTTCTCATGGTCCACTAAATCTAGATTTTCATTATCGTGGACAAGTTGGGGGAAAATCTTCTTACTCTGGTGGTTTTGGTTATAGGGTTGGTAAAGGAGTCGAGTTGGGTTTGGCTGCGGGTTCGAAAGGATATGTTTCTCCAACAGATTCTGTTAGATATGGAGTGAGATTGAGAGAAGTTGAAAAATCGCTTGGTTTGAAAGAAGGTTCTTTACTTCGCCCAGTAATTGACTTTGGTATTACTCAACAAAGAGAAATGCCTAATGCTGTTGATGTTGGAGTAGTGTTCTCTATAGCAAAAGGAGTTAATCTTGGATTTGATGTATCTGATATTGGCTCTCATACACCGGGTGCACAAAAAAATGAAACTAAATTAGCGGGTTTCATTATAATTAACTTTTAGATTTTTATCTCCCTAGCTTTTTCTTGTTTGTTTTTTGGTGGTTAGTTTTTTATACATTGAAATTCATTTATTTTATGTGATTATTTTTGAGAGGGCCCATAACTGTATTAAAGCGTGTTCACAAAAGAAAGCTTAGTGAAAGGATAGATGCGTTTGAGCATGGTGCGGCTATTTCAAATCCTTCTCTTGAACATGTTCATGGTCTTGTTGTTAAACAAAAAGCTGAACGGGCCGCCCTTAGATTACACCTTAATCAAAATAGAATTGCTCGTGCCAAAGCAAAAACAAATGAGCGTACTGGAACAAGGCGCAGAAGAGCTAGAGTAAAGTATGCTGGGAGAACAATACTTTCTTTTAGAAGAAAGTATGCTAAGGGGACAATACGTTCTTTTTTCTTATCTTTTTTCACAAAAAATAAATAATACTGTTTATTTTTCACTGTGTATTTGCTTTTCAGTTAACAATAAATATTGGTTATGCAATTCTTTTTTTATGGTTGGAAAAGCTAATTGGAAAAGGGCTCGGGAGGCTAATCAAAAACCTCTTTCTTCTAGGCAAGTTGATGAGATTAATTTTGTTTTAATGCATGGTACAAAATTGGGGCTTTCTACTTCAGATAAAAGTGATGCGATTAAGAGGATTGCCACTGGAAAAATGGGTGTTTTGGATTCTTTGCAACGCAGAGCCAAAATAACCGCGCCCAAAAAAAGAGTTTCTCGTCATCACGGAAAAATATAATTCTTGCGAAGAATTATTTCTTCGGCAGTTTTATAAATAACCTTGTTTCTTATTTTCTTCATGCCTAAAAGCACTGAACCAAAATTAGTTTTTCTGGATGCGATGCGTGGCTTTGCTGCTTTAATGGTTTTTTTGGGGCACGCAAAATTCTTTTTGATTCCATTTACTCTTTCGGAAGCGATTGCTTCTGGAGCAATCCTAACAATTATTTTTTCAATAATAATGCAGTTCTTTGTTTTTGGCCACCAAGCAGTAATATTATTTGTTTTTCTCTCGGGTTTTTGGGTAGCGTTTTCTCAGATAAGAAAAAACCTTTCAAAAAAAGATTTTGTGAAGAGGAGACTAAGCAAAGTTTATTTGCCTTATATTTTTGCACTACTTTTTAGTTTAGTGGTTGATTTGATTGGGAGTTACATCTTTCCTGATTTCTATGCTAAATTAATTTTAACTATTCAATCATTTTTCTCTACATTGTTTTTGTTCGGTGCTTTGTATACTGGCTTTGGTTCTAACATTCCTTTGATTACAGTTGCACTCATAATAATTTGTTATTTATTATACATAATTTTCCAGAAGCATTTGCTCATCGGTCTCCTTGTAGGAATAATTGGAACAATTGCATATGTTTTTTCTTTGGAACCAATTCTAGTTGTATTCGTTTACTGGAACATATGGCTTTTCGGAGCAATTATTTCTCAGTTGTACTTGCAAAAAAAACTTTTCTTTAATACTTTTCCAAGAAAAGTTCTTGCGCGAATATTTGATTTGCTAACAATATTATTTGTTTTGTGGGTTCTATACAAGAATTATTTTTTCTCTGTCTGGTACGCGGATATTTTTGAGGATTTGATTGTTGGTATTTGCCTTGCATATTTGGTTTATAGATTACTAACAACAAAAATTGATTTGAAATTACCTTCATTTTTTAACAAGTTAAGTGATTATAGTTATTCTTTGTATTTAATTCACTATCCAATAATTGTTGTGCTCTATGCAGCTTTCACAAAAGATTTAGTAGTTTTCTTTGCAGTTATACCAATTGTTTGGGTGATAACACTATTATTTAATCGCGCAGTGATTTTTTCCGCAATGCTTTATCCTGCAAAAAAAGTTGTTGTGCCTGTTGGAAAAGCAGTTTCTAAAAAGTAGTGTTTGTTTATTATTTTATTTGTTTATTATTTTATAAGTGATTGTTATGAGAAGAGCGAGTAATGTGAGGAGAAATGTTGGTGAACATTCAAGAGGTTCTTTTGGTATTCTTGTCAAGCCAAAAACTCGTAGACAGATGGTTGCAGATGCAAGAGCTGCTGTTTTGAGAGCTCCAAAAGTTTGTTTGGGTATTGGGGAAAGGAGAAAGGCAAAGCAAATGGGCAAGACTGCTTCAAAGAAACATGCTAAGCTTGCTGCTGTTCGAAGGGAGGCAGTGAAATCAATTCCGGCTAGAAAGCACCCTGCTGACAAAATGATATTGGATATTTGTAAAGAACAACCAATACTAAAAACCGCTGCTGATGTTTTGTATGCTTGGCTGGATAAATATGAATTTGATTCTGAAGTTAGGGCAAAGGGAATAAACAAAACTATTGTAGTTGTTCGTATTGGAGTTTTAGTAGAAGCAGGACTAATTTTAAAGAAAAAATAAACTTTTCTTGAGAATGCAATCAGAATTTACACTTAGCTTTATTAACCTTTTTTTCTTTTTTTTCTTTAAGAAAACTATGGAGTTGATTAATGGTGAGCGAAAAATACGTATACATGTTCGAAGAAGGAGACAAAACAATGAAGGAATTACTTGGAGGAAAAGGCTCTCTTTTAGCAGAAATGACTAAAACAGGTTTGCCCGTGCCATATGGTTTTACCATTACCACGGATGTTTGCAAATATTTTTATGCGAATGACAAAAATTATCCACAGGGTTTAGAAGAACAAATGATGGAATCTGTGAAAAAAATTGAGGAAAAAACCGGAAAAAAATTTAATGATTCAAAAAAGCCTTTGCTTGTTAGTGTTCGCTCTGGTGCACCAGCATCAATGCCAGGAATGATGGATACCGTACTAAATTTAGGAATGAATGATAATGTTGTGCAAGTACTAGCTCAAGTTACTGGAAACGAAAGATTTGCTTTTGATTCTTACAGAAGATTCATTACTATGTTTGGTGATGTTGTAATGGGAGTAAAACACGCAAAGTTTGAGAAACTCCTTGAAGAAGTAAAAGAAAAAAATAATGTTAAATTAGATATTGAAATGACAACAGAAATGCTAAAAGAATTAGTTGTAAAACAAAAAGCTCTTTACAAACAAGAAACAGGAGAAGATTTTCCAACTGATGCAATAGAACAATTAAAGAGAGCACGCGACGCAGTGTTTCGTTCGTGGATGACTGAGAGAGCAATTATTTATCGAAGACTAAATCACATTTCTCCTAATTGGGGAACAGCTGTTAATGTACAAGAAATGGTTTTTGGTAACTTAGGGGAAACCTCGGGCACAGGAGTTGCTTTTACTCGTAACCCTTCAACTGGAGAAAATAAGTTTTACGGAGAATTCTTAATGAATGCACAAGGAGAAGATGTTGTAGCAGGAATTAGAACTCCTCTAGAAATTGATAAGTTAAAAGAAGTGATGCCACACGCACACGAAGAACTAGTTGTGATTAGAAAAAAACTAGAGGAACACTACAAAGATATGCAGGACTTTGAATTCACAATAGAGGATAAGAAACTCTATATGCTACAAACAAGAAATGGTAAGCGAACTGCTAAAGCAGCTGTAAAAATAGCTGTTGATATGGAAAAAGAAGGACTAATAAATAAAGAAGAAGCTGTTCTTCGTGTAGAACCATCTTCACTAGATCAGTTACTTCACAAACAATTTGATCCAAAAGCAAAGTACGTTGCTTTGACAAAAGCTTTGCCAGCTTCTCCAGGAGCTGCTGTTGGAAAAGTAGTTTTTTCTGCAGAAGAAGCAAAAATGAAAGCTGAGGAAGGAGAAAAAGTTATTTTAGTTAGAGTAGAAACTTCTCCAGAAGATATAGAAGGAATGCACTCAGCAGTTGGAATACTAACTGCTCGTGGTGGAATGACTTCTCACGCAGCAGTTGTTGCCCGAGGAATGGGTAAGTGTTGTGTAGCTGGAGCAGAAGAAATAAATGTTAGCGAAGAAAAAGCACAATTTACTTGTAAAGGAACAATAGTAAAAGAAGGAGAAATAATTTCTCTAAATGGTTCTAGTGGAGAAGTAATTTTGGGAGAAGTAGCTGTTGTTGATCCGGCAATGGAAGGAGAATTTGGTGTATTAATGCAGTGGGCTGATGAATTTAGAACACTAAAAGTTCGTACAAACGCTGATACTCCTCACGATGCAAAACTAGCTCGCGAATTTGGTGCAGAAGGAATTGGACTTGTTAGAACAGAGCACATGTTCTTTGAAGCTACTAGAATCAAAGCTGTTCGCGAAATGATTCTCGCAAAAGATATTGATACAAGAAAAAAAGCTTTAGCAAAAATTGAACCCTTCCAAGTAGAGGACTTTGAAGGAATATTTACTGCAATGGATGGTTTACCAGTAATAATTAGAATGCTGGATCCGCCCTTGCACGAATTCTTGCCAAAAGCAGATCAAGTAAAAGAAATAGAAGAAATTGCTTCTGAATTAAATGTTTCTCCAAAAGAAATAACAGAAACAATTGAATCTCTGCACGAATTCAATCCAATGCTTGGTTTTAGGGGTTGTAGATTAGCTGTTGTTTACCCGGAAATAATGGAGATGCAGGTTCGCGCAATTTTTAATGCAGCACTAAATGTTTCTGCTAAAGGAGTAAAAGCTTTACCAGAAATAGAAGTGCCCATAGTTGGTAATGTAAAAGAGTATCTTCCTTTATCAGAACTAACTAAAAGAGTTGCTTCAGAAACTGGCGCAGAAGGAAAAATCCATTACACTATAGGAACAATGATTGAGGTTCCTCGCGCTGCTTTAACTGCTGACTTGTTAGCTAGCAAAGCAGAGTTCATGTCATTTGGAACAAATGATTTAACACAAATGACTTGTGGTTTTTCTCGTGACGATGCAGGAAAGTTTTTGGGTAAGTACGTAGAAAAAAATATTTATGATAGGGACCCATTCCAATCAATCGACCAATTAGGGGTTGGACTTTTAATGCAGCACGCAGTGAAACTTGCTCGCGGAGTTAATCCCCAAATCGATATTGGTATTTGCGGAGAACACGGCGGAGATCCAGCTTCAGTTGAGTTCTGCCACAGAATTGGATTATCTAATGTTAGTTGCTCTCCATACAGAGTACCAATCGCAAGACTAGCAGCAGCACAAGCTGCGATTAAGGAAAAACAAGCGAAGAAATAAAGTTCTAATTTTAGAAGAGAGAAGCCGAAAGGTTTCTCTTTTTAATTCTTTTTTTGTAATATTTCTTCATGAATAATGAGCAAAAAAGTGTATTGATTCTTGTTTGTGCTTTGCTTGTTATTATTGTTTTGTGTATTCTTTATTTGTCTGGTTGGTTTCAGCACGGAATTGGTTTGGTAAACAATCCTGAGTCCACTTTGTTTTCTAGCGAAGGAATTTCGTTTACTTGTCCTGCTGGCTGGTTTTTGTCTACAGTTGGGGATGTTAATAATCCACATCCAGTTGATTTAGGGAATACTCTTGAACTGAATTATTTTTTGGAACATTCTGTGAATTGTTTTGAGAGTGGATTTGTTAATGTTGTTTGGGCTGATAAAAAAATTGACTTAAACAAAAGAATTGATGAAAGATATCAGGAATTAATTAGAGTTGCTTTGCCTCACACAACAACAATTAATTCTTTTTCTAAATCAAACCTTGTTTTTAATGGGTTTAGCGCAGTAAAAGCTGATTATTCTTACACAACAGATTTTGGGCCAAGTGGAATTGAACCTGGCGGTCCAGTTACTACTACTTATATTGGGGAAATAATTGTTTTTAATTGCGGGGAAAGGTCTGTAGTGTTGAGTTTTGATTCTCTAACTTCACAAAAAGCCCTAAATGAAAGTTTCTTTGGTCAAATAAAAAATAGTTTTAAATGTGAGTAAAACAACACTGAAAGAAAAGAAGAAGTGAATTTCTAATTTAAAGAAGTGGAAGAGGATTTTTCCTCTTTCATTTTTCTATTTTGTTAAAATATTTAATTATTATTTTTATTTTTACCTAATTTTAATCTTTTTTCAATAGTGCAATAAGTGTTTTCTTGTCTTACTTTTATTCCAATTTCATTTGCAGTAAATTCAAATTCTTTTATTTTAGCATCTTTTTTTACATTATTTGCAATTGTTTTTGGCATATTAATTATTTTTGAGCAATGTGGTTCGTATTGTTCTAAGATATACCCATCTTTGTTTTTTGAAATGGGCATTAGTTCTTTTACAATATCATTGTGAAGTTCTTGTATTTGTTTAGTATTTTTTATTTCAATAACTAAGTGTTTTAGCCCTCTTCCATTGAATAAAACAATTCTTTTTGATTTGATTTTTAGGGGTTTGTGTTTTTTTGCAATTTCTCTTAGTTTTGACTCGATTTTTTTAATGCTTTTGTAACACGCCCCCATTGTTAATAAAGTAATGTGGGGAACATCTCTGTATTTACAATCGTTTGGGTACTTACTCTCACAATCTTTTCCATGTTTTTTGTATAGCTCTATTGTTTCATCATTAAGTTTTGAAAATAATGGTTTTGGAATAGTTAAAACAATAGTGACTTTCTTCATGTAATTAACTTAGAAGTAAAGGAATTTAATCGTTGCGTGGGTAAAATGTCAGCACAAAAAGCAATGCTACTCCTCTTTCAGCCACAAGGATTACCTTACTGCTTTATTTTTTGAATTGTTTTTTTAAATACTTCATATTAGAATTTCTTTATGAAAAAAGATGTTGTATTAGTTAAAGCGAGTGAATCGGATTGGCAGAAAGCCTTGGATATTGAAAAGCAATTCAAGAACAGATTATTTTGTGTGTCATTTGAGAATGAAGCCGAAGCAAAGCAAACTTTAAAGACAGATGATATTTATTTTGCAAAAATTGGAGATACAATTGTTGGCGTGGTTGGTATTAGAGAAAAAGAAGATTCTTTTTATGTATCAAAGTTAATGGTTTTGAAAAATTATCGGGGTAAGGGTTATTCAAAACAAATTCTTAATCTTATTTTGGGTAAGTACTCTGGGAAAAAATATACTTTAGTGGTTCATCCTGAAAATAGCTTAGCAATAGTTCTTTATCTGAAAGCCGGATTTAAAATTGTTGGTTGGAAAGATAATGAGTTTGGTGATGGTGAGCCCAAATTAATGATGGAACTACTTAATTAGTTTAAATTAGTGTGAGAGCGAAAAGAACTAAATGAAAAGGATTAAATTATATTCAAGAGTTAATTGTTTATGCCTAAGACAAATTCAAGAACGAAAAGACCATTTAGAATCTTTGAAGCAGGTTTTGGAAGTCCATCTAATATTATAGGGAAAGCAATGGCTTCTTCAGCCAGGGGAAAGAATAGACATTTTACTGCGGTAGAAAAATCATCTAAGGTTAATAAATTCAAGCTTTGGGTTGCTTTGAAAAAAGCTGGGTTGAAAACACTTCCTGGAAATATTACTCTCCTAGAGGGGTGTGCAATTGATGCTTTATTTGAAGTTACTCCAAAAAGTCAAGATGTTATTTTTGCAAGTTATTTAACAAATAATTTAGCTGATCCCGAATTGGATGCCATGGCAGTGGGTGGAGAAAAAAGAGATTTTTTTGAGGGGGCTAAGAGAGCTCTTGCAAAAAATGGTCGAATGATTTTATTACAAGATCTTGGAGCGCATATGCACTATGCAGCGATTGCTAATGCGATGGGTTTTAAGATTCACATAATTCCTCTCTCGGACAAAGTTTTGAGAAAAAGTAGCGGGGTAATACGAAAAAGGTCCACTCCATTACGAAGAAAACTAATGCTCGCACATTATTTGAAAGATGCTAGATTCAAAGCATCTATGCCGGCGCGGGTCAAAGGCCTACAAGATAAGGGGCTTGGAAGTAAACCAACGGATGTGGCTCGACCAGCAGTTTATATTTTTAGAGAAGCTCCATACAATAAAAGTGGTCTTGAAAGAGATATTACATTCATGACAATATTTCTAGAATCTTACCTTGGATTTGATAGTCGTTAAATCTTTTTTTGTAGCCGGCACACCACTTGAGTAATTATTATATTCTTTGTTTGCACTGTTTTTCTTATGGCTGTTTATTCTCATTCCAAGCTCTCTGTTTTTGAGGAGTGCAAGTATAAATACAAACTAAAGTACATTGATTTTGTGAGAGTTAAAACAAAAAAAGTTATTTTTTTTGTTGTGGGAATAGTTGTTCACGAAGTTTTAGAAGAATTATATAAAAAAGTTCTCTTGGGAGAAGAACCTTCTTTGTTTTCTCTAAAAAGTTTTTTTGAAAAACAATGGAAAAAACATTTTTCGGCGGATGCTATTGATCAAAATGAAAAAAATGTTTTTCCAGAAGAGTATTACAAAAAGTTGGCTTGGGCTTACATAAAAAATTATTTTAATGAGTATAAACCGTTTAAACAAATGGATATTATCGGAGTTGAAACAAAGAGTAGGTTAAGGTTAGGCGATGGTTCTTTGTATGATGTGAGAATTGATAAGCTTGCTCGCAAAGACAATACTTTTTTTGTTTGTGATTATAAAACAAATATTTCTATGAAAGAACAATCAGAAGCGGATAGTGATAGACAATTAGCTATGTATGCGAGTTGGGTTAAACAAAACTTTCTAGAAGCAAATAACATTGTTCTTTTGTGGCACATGCTTGCATTTAACAAAGAAGTTAAGTCCATGCGAACAGAAAAAGATTTGTTGCAAGTCGAAGAAAAAGTAGTTGAATTGATAAAAGAAATCGAATTAACCAAAGATTTTCCTGCTAAGAAAACAAAGAATTGTATTTACTGTGATTACAAAGAAATATGTTATTTTTTTGGTGGAAAATCAAAGCAAAAAAATATTTGGGATTACTCTGAAGAAAAAATTATTTAAAATTAATCAAGCAAAAAGTATTTCTTTTACTTTTTCTGCATTCTTAGGGTTTCTAACATCCTTTTTTCGATTTGTTTCATGCTTGGACTTAATTCATAGCCTTCTATTTCTGCAGGGGTTTTTTGTGCGAGTCTTATTGCTTCATTTCCAATAAGTTCTTGGATATTTCGTGGTTTTAATTCGCTTGTAAATGTTTTTATTACGCCAAGATCTGTTGAACCGCCTGTGGTTTTTACTCTTTTAGCGAATTCGTGGTGTACCCCTTGTTCAAGATTAAATCCGCCGTGTCCTGCCCCAAGAATAACCATTGAACGCATAGGTGCGCTAAAATAATAGGGGTCACTTTCTGATTCTTTTCTTAAACGGTAAATTGTTTCTGCCATTCGTTCATTTCTAAACTTTATGTATCTTGCGAGTTCTTTTATATATTCTTTTACGGGAAAATCTTTTCCGTTATTTTTCTTTAAAGCGTTATCTATCTCTCTTTCACTATAACTTTCAATTATTCTTATTCTTCTAACATCATTTGCATATGCTGCTAATACAATATCCAACATAAAATTATTTCTAAGTGGGCACATTTTTTCGAATTCTTGAAAAAGTCTTTTGTTTTCTTCGGGATTATTTCCTGCCCTCATATTTGCAACAATCTTTTTAGCCAAAACCACTAATGCGTCAGCATTCTTATCTGTTGTTCTTTCAATTAATGCTCTTTCTGCGTGAGTCAAATTAGTTAGTTCAAGTAACATAGTGTTGTAGGGCTTACCTTCCTTTCTTGCTTCTTCTAAAATTGAATAGTATTGTCTAAAATTAAATGATTTGTGTTCGTGGCTACAATAACAAAAATCAATGGATGGTATTTTTGGTCGCCCCCTGGCTTCTGCAACACTATTTGTTCTACCTTGTGTTACGCGGTTTGTGTGTTGTGCTCTTGCCAGTCCAGAACCAATGAGTGCACTTGCTCCAAGAATTCTTGCAGTTCTGCCAAAAGAAACGCGTCTTCTTCTCATAAATAAATTAATCACTTGTGGAGTTAAATAACTTATTGTAAAGCCTTAAATTCTTTTACTTCTTATTTATTTGTAATGGCTCACACAACTATCTAGAACAACATTTTAATATACTAATTATAGATATATCCTAGTATGACTTTACCGCGTAGTCGAACAGAAAGATTTCATCAGAATGAAGGATATGATAGGTTTAGAAAAAGAAATCCTATTAGAATGCGTGTCATTAAAAGAAAACAATCAGGGATTGCAGAAAGGAATCCGGCTGCTTTTAACAGGGCAGTTAGGGGAGTTGTTTCTGCTATAAAAAAATTTGGTTTTAGTTCTGATAGAAAAAATAGAACTTCTCGGATTGCTGCAACCAAATTAGTTTTAATTGATATGGGTTTTGTTTCTCGAGAATCAATAGAGGCAATTCTTGCTATTGAAAAAAAGATTAGGGTCAGACGTGACTGGATAAGATTATACTCAGAAAAAGATATATTGGTGGCTTATGAAAAGGATATTTTCCTGGGGGTACTAACGAGAGATTTGGAGGGAAAACTGGGTGGAAAAACTAGTGTACCTCAATTTAGAAAAGAAGTTGGGCGTACAGAGAATTTGATTAATTTTCAGGCTGGAAAGGAAACAAATCAAATAATGTAGTCTAGAATAAAAAGATTAACAAGAAATTTAGTTTAAACAAATTCTTTTTCCAATTACTTTTTTTTCATAAAAGCAAAGTTCTTTTTCTCAAGATATTTTTCGACATCCGAAATATCATAGAAAATTATTTTATAATACTCTTCTTCTCCGTGTATTATGCATTCTGTGTTTTTGTGTCCTGAACAAATATCTGGGCGCTTAGAATATATTTTGCATCGGTTGTTTTCATCAAGGTACTTACAATCTGATTGGAATTCAACAAGCCAATCATTTTCATTGTCTTTGTAAACATTAATATTTTTGTGGGAAACAAGCCACTTTATTTCGTCCCAATCTTTTTTTGTTTTCGGTGAACCAAGACTAACTGCAACTTCTCTACAACAATGAGCTTTGCAATCAAAACAAGGATTAACATTTTTTGTATTGAGCATTTATTTCACAACCAATTTCTGTGTTTTTTTCGACTAACTAGTTTTTTTCTTAGAATTAAATGCAAGAGATTTTATTCTGTCTTCCATTTCATCATCTGTTTTTCCATAAAAAGTTTTTTGTACAGGAGATGGATTTTTTATTTCGTCTAGTTCTTGTTCTAGCACCTTTATGCGAAAATCAAATTTTTCGTAATCAAAATCGCTTTCTTTTTCAATTTGCTTTGGAGAATTAATTTTTTCTTCTATTAAAGAAGAAACAGCTTTTTCTACATTTGTTATTCTATCATTTAGTATAACTAATTTTTGGTTTGCTGCGCTAACTGCTCCGTGCAATAAATATTCTTTTTCGCTTCTTATTTGAGGAGAAAGATAATTTGTTTTTGTTTCTTGTGAAAAACTTTGTGTTTCTTTTGTGAATTCTCGTGGTTCTTGTATTACTTCTACTTCTGTTCCAGCCGTCGTGGCAGAGTAATTCGCGTTAAAATAAAAAGGCTTTTTTGTTTGTTTTCTTCTTTTTAGATTAATTGCCACGTTTGCAATTATAAGTAAAACTATTGCTACACCAAGCGCTTCGAAAATCATTTTATCACTAATTAATTCGAAGGTGTAATGTTTTTAAAGCTCACACAGAGCCTTTAGCAAGGGCTCCGATTGAAGCGTTGTTTCAATGGACCCGCAAAACTTTTGTTTTGCTTGGTCGCAAACTTTTGTATTGATGCAGGAGAAGGCTAAAGTCCTGCATTTACTTGAACGATTTCTAGGCAGTTTGTTCACTTTTTGTCGAAAAGTATCTTGAAATTCTTTTCTTGTGTCTCTTCAACTACCTTTAAGGAAATACCCTTTATTTCGGCAGTTTTCCCAGCAATATCGCTTATTTTTTCGGAAAAAACCTTTTCGTTATTGAATCTCATGGGTGAATCAGTTTCAAACAAGAGCTTTTCTAAAGGAAATTCAGTAATCTTATTTTGAATTTGTTCGTTTTGTAGTAGTGCCATTCCAACTGAAACAAAGTACTCAAGAGAAGAAGCTTTTTTCATTAACTTTGAAGAATCGACGAAAGAATGTAACAACACTTTTTCTGCTTTTTCTTTTTCTAATTGTTCTAGCACTTGGCGCTGAGCAAATCTTGAGTGAATTATCAAAGGCTTTTTGTATTTCTTTGAGAGAGAAATAAATTTCGAAAACCAGAATTCTTGTTTTTCTTTATCTTCTTTTTTTGTGCAAAATTTAAAGTCCAAACCAATTTCACCAATGGCAATTACTCTTTTAATGTGCTTTTCAAAAAAAGAAAAGGACTTTTCAATCTCTTTTTTATTTAATTCAACAAGATCAAGTGGATATAAACCAATGGCACAGGAAATCTCTTTGTGTTCCTTTGCAAGCAAAAGATTTTTTTTATTTGATTCAAATGAAGTGGAACAAGAAATGATTTTTCCAACCCTTTTTTCAGTTGCACCGAAAAGAGCTTTCCCTAATTCTTTTTCAGAAAGCATATCCATATGTGCGTGGGCATCAAAAAACATTTATCTCACCTTTTTCGTTAATAAGTTTTTTTGTGGAAAGGAATAAAAAAAGGTTTGACTGTTTTTTATTCATGGCTCTTTTGAATAAAATAGGCTTTTGGTTCTTTATAGCCGTAATAGTCTTTTCTGTCGCAACAATAACCTATGTTAAAGATGATTCTTTCTTTGGTTTGAACGCGGATACTTTTTCCGGAGTAACGCTTCTGGAGGGTGACACACAAGTATTTTTCTGTCCAGAAGACAATTGTGCCCAAAATCTTATTGAAAGAATTGACTTGGCAAAAGAAACAATTAACATTGCGATTTACTCTTTTACAAACGATGATATTGCGGATGCTTTAATCAGAGCAAAAGCGCGTGGAGTAGAAGTAAAAGTTGTTTTTGATTATGTTCAAAGCAGCAGCGAGTATAGTGATGACGAAAAACTAATTGAAGCAGGGATAGAAATAAAGAGAAGAAACGCTTCGGGTTCTATGCACAATAAGTTCGCAGTAATTGATGCAGAAACAGTTGCAACAGGTTCTTTTAATTACTCACAGAATGCAGACCAAAAAAATGATGAGAACCTTTTATTTATTAAAAACGCTGTGCTTGCACAAAAATACAGTGATGAGTTTAACGAGCTCTGGCAACAATCTGATTAGAATAATTCGAAAAGGTTTTTTTTTTATGAAAGTATATGCTCCACAAGAAGATTCTTTTTTGTTAGAAGAAATTATTTTGCGTGAAAATTTAAAAAACAAAGTGTGTCTTGATATTGGGTGTGGTTCCGGAATACAAACAAAAGCAATGCTTGTTGCGGGTGCACAAAAGGTTTTTGCAGTGGATATTAATCCTAGCGCTTTGCTTGCAACACAAAAAATAGCTGTCGCACAAAAAGAAAGAGTGCGTTTAATTGAAAGCGATTTATTTTCTTCTCTTAAAAAAGAGTTATTTGATTTTATTGTTTTTAATCCACCTTATCTTCCAAGCGAAGAAATAAAGTGGAGGGATTTAGATGGAGGAAAAAAAGGTAGAGAAATAATTGATAAGTTCATTCAACAATTTCCTGCCCACTTAGCTGCAAAAGGAAAAGCTTTTCTCTTAATTTCTTCTCTAAATAATAAAGAAGAAATAATTTCTTTGTTAAAAGAAAAAGGATTTTTTGTTGAGGTAGTAACACAAAAAAAGCTTTTCTTTGAAGAACTCTTTGTTTTAAGCATTTCAAGGGAACAAAGCATTGATTTGGACGAAATTAGTTTCTAAAAAAGGCTTTTTTTTGCACTTAGCGTATTTAAATTATTTTCTTTTCTCTTTATATTATGCCATCAAACGTTTCACTTGAATTTGCAATGGCGCAAAAGAAGTATTATGCTGCTATTACTCCGCAGGAAAAGCTAGTTGCTTTACAGGAAATGAAGTCAACTGCGCCTAGTCACAAGGGAGCAGAGAATTTAAGGTCTGAAATTAATAGAAAAATCTCTGCACTAAAATCAAGTATTGAGCGACAAAAAAGCCAGCAGTCAAAGAAGGGTTCTGCACCCACAATGTATATAAGAAAAGATGGTGTCGGGCAGATAATGATTGTGGGTTTGCCTAATTCTGGTAAGAGTTGGCTTTTGAATAATTTAGTTGGAAAAGAAATGGCGGAGGTTACAGAATACCCTTTTTCTACTGTGCAACCGGTGCCTGCAATGATGAGTTATGAGGGTGCGCTGGTACAATTGGTTGAAGCCCCTGCAATAATAAGTGGTTCAAGTGATGGAAAAGCACAGGGAAAAGAAATTATTAGTATTATCAGAACAACTGATGCACTAATAGTTACTTGTGATAAAGAAGAAGAAAAAAAAATTATTGCAGAAGAATTAAACAAGTCCCACATTTATCTTAACCGAACAAGACCGCCAATTGTAGTAAAGCACTCTTCTTTTTCCGGAATACAAATCTCTGGAAAAGATTACCTTGCTTTTCCACAAGAACAACTAATTGGTTATCTAAAAAGTACTGGTTATGCTAATTCTAATGTAATTGTTTCAGGTAAAATAAACTCTTTGTCAGATGTTGCTGAAGCACTTGATGAAAGTATTGTCTACAAAAAAGCGCTTTTTGTTAATCCAAGAGAAGTTACTGCGCACTCAATTATTGATTTAAAAGATCAGATATTTTTGCTTCTGGACAAAATACTTGTTTACACAAAAAAACCCGGAGTTGATGCCGAGAAAAAAGAACCTCTTGCACTGGCAAAGGGTTCTACTTTATTTGACCTTGCAATGCACTTGCACAAAGATTTTGCGAAGAAATTAAAGTTTGCAAAAGTTTGGGGGGCAAATACAAAATTTGATGGGCAACGCGTTGGTCCGGAGTACAAATTACAAAACAAAGATGTAGTAGAAATAAGTATTTGATTTTAAATAAATTAAAAAGATATTAACGAATTTATTTTCCTGTGCCCTTAACTTTTTCTTTTTTGTTACTTCCTTTTTGGCTGATGTAAACAAAAATTGCTATTGCTAGAATAATTAATCCAATTACGGCTAGGAAAAGATTGTTTGTTCTTTCAAATGAAATATCAAATGTTTCTTCAAAATAGTGTGGGCCGTTTACATCAAAGTAACCATATGTGAAAATAATTGTTTGTACTCCTTCGGCAGCAATGGGGGCCAGAATTTCAAATTCTTTTTCTAGTGAATCATTATTTGGTAATTCTTCAGTGAAAAAAGGACTTGTTTTTATTTCAAAACCCGCAGGGGCACTAACATCTGCAGCCACCCCGTAGATTGATTCTTTTGAGAGATTGTGTATTTCAAAATTAACAAATATTTCTTGTCCCGAATCAGTTTGCTTTTTTTCTGCGCTGGTCTTAATCAACACAGGTTTTTCTTTTGTATTCACAAATGTTCCGGAAACATATTTTTGTTCTTTTTCTTGTCCATAGTAAACAAATAGTTCTGCTGTTTCTTTGTGAACTTCATTTACCTTGAAACGCAGTTTGATTTCTTTTCCTTCGAGTGAATTTATTGATTCAATTTCTTTTAATAGAACCGCTGAATTGTTTTCGAGAAAAATAATTCCGTTTGTTCCTTCCATTCTCAGAGCCAGATTGTTTACTGTACTATTAGTGTCATTAAATATTTTTATTGTAAAGTATGCGACTTCATTCTTCATTATTTCTTCTTTATCAACAGACGTGCTTACAAGTACTCCGGAGAAAACATTTCCTGCAAAAAATAAGATAAAAATTATTGCTATTAAGAAGAAAACTGTTTTATTTGAATTTTTCGTCATCATATTCTTCATCTTCCGTTAGGCCTTTTTTATGAAAAAACTTTTCGAAAACAAAAACACCTATTATAACTACGACTAATATTATTATTAATACAATTATTAAGTCTTGTGTGTTTGTATCTTCTTTTTCCACAATCCCTTTATCAAGTATGCTTAAAACATTCTTTTCTGCGCTTACAGCAAAGTTCTTTGCCTTGTCATAAACAGCATTATCATACTTTGATTTGGCTTGTGCCCAGTTTGTTTTTAGAGCGGTAACGGAATCCTGGTCTTCCCAGAGCTCAACAAATTCATCAGATAAAATTGTTTCTACTGCTCCTGAAAGTGAACTGAAATTATTGTTTGCTTTAAAGATTTTATCATCGTAGCCATAAATTGATTGCCATGCATCATTCATCATTTGCCTTGTTTCCAGATTGAGTACAAGATTCTCAATGTTTTTTGCTGAATTAAAGCGACTTTCTGCGGCTGTTTTTATTTGGTCGGTTTGAGAAAAAAATGATGGAAGTTTTGCTGTTTCATTTGGAAGAGTAAGTGCTTTAATGAAAAAATCTTTTTGATTAGAAGTCATTTCGGTGCTTGGGAAAACCGCTATTGCTTGTTTTAATACACTTATCTTTGAGTCAATTGAATTATAGTTGCTTTTGTATTCTTCAATGTTAGTGAAGTAATCACTGTAATATTTTTCGTATTTAGATGTTTTGTTTGTGTCTGGTGAAATAAAATAATTTTCTTCAAATAAACGCGCTTCTTCTATTTTTAGTGCAAGTGCTTCGCTTTCGCTTGCGAGTGCATCAAGATCACTCTTAATTTCTTTTATTGTTGCTACGATTGATTCTGTTCCCGAAATGCTTTCCATTTCTGTTTGAGCTGTAACTACGCTTGGCACCAAATCAGAAAAAGCTCTTTCTAAATCATAGAAAAATGTTTTTGTCGGATGAGAAAAAGGCCAGTTTCCTATTGGCAAACTATTTTTTAGTTCATTCATTTGGCTTAAAATAATCTCGGTTTTTATTAGTTCTCTCACTTCTATTGCTCCAGAAGCAACTTTTTCTTCTTTGTTATTTATTGGAATATAAAGGCTTGGAGAACTTCCATTGAAAATTGCTACTATCCAATAACTGTTTTTGTTGTAGCTTATCATTGATTGTGGGGAAAGTATAACTGCTTGTTCTCCATCAATAAGAAAATTATTTGTTTTTGTAACAAAATCAGTTGCTTGATTTGGCGAAAGCGCAAAAGTGCTTAAAGCTAATAAAATCACGAAGAAAAGGCTCACGCCCAGAAAAACAACATTTTTTTTACTCATCTTATTCACTATAAGAAAAGGAAAAGTAGTATATAAAACTGACTTATTTAATGGCTTTTTGTTTTTTTTAAAGGTGGGGGGCTGTAACGTTTTTTCTTTATTTAACAGTAATTTTAGTTTCTTTTCCAAAAGAGATTTCTTTTATGTTGTGTGTTGCAACAATTTCTTTTTCAACTGCTTTTAGACTCATTGGAGCAATAACTTTTTTGATTTCATCTTTCAGTGAAAGGTTATTGTCTTTTTTTCCTTTCCAAACAGCTGAATTAAATTCCATTAAATCAATTGAATTAATTGTCGATTTTATTTTCTCTTCTTTTGGCCAATTTTGTTTGTGTACATCCGCACCAAATAGTTCTTTGTACAAATAGTAATTCATTGCCGCATTAACTGGTGCTAGAACCTCAAGCATTATTTTCAATACGTCTCGCAGAGTTTTTACTGCAGCGTTCCTTTCTTTCTCAGTGAACTTTGTTTTCTCATCATTGTTGTATGCTCTTCTCTTAACAATTTCAATGTAGTGCGAAGCAAATTCGTCGCGGATAAAATTAATTGCTCTTGTGGTTGGATTATGAAAATCATATTTCATGTAGCCTTCGTGTGCCTCACCAACAATTTTGTTTGCTTCACTCAAAATCCATTTATCTATTTCCATTAACTCAACATCTTTTTCTTGTGCTTTTGTTATCTCAAACATGGAAACAAATTTGCTTACATTCCAAAGCTTGTCAAGTAGTTTTCCTGCGTTTTGTATTCTTTCAAAAGAGCATCTAAAATCAGTGCTGTCAAGATTTCCTTCTGTTGCGCACCAAATCCTAAATGGGCTTGCACCAAATTTTTCTAGTATTTCGTGTGGATCAATTCCATTACCTTTGCTTTTGCTGAACTTGTAACCTTTTTCATCAACTATGTGGTGGTGTATCCAAACATCTTCGAAAATAATTTTTCCTGTTAACAAATAATCTTTTAGTAGCGTGTAATAGAGCCAGGTTCTAACAATTTCTTTTCCTTGTGGGCGAAGAGAGCACTTGCTATTTTTCTTAAAAAAATTGGGTTCTCTTTCGTATCCAAGAATATATAGTGGAGAAATACTTGAGTCAAACCAAGTATCAAGAACTCTTTCTTCTCCAACAAATTCTGTGCTACCACAAGAACACTTTCCTTTGTATTTGTCTTTCCATGGCTGAACATACTTTCCTTTTTCTGCTAAAACATATTCTCCACATTTCTTGCACTTCCACATAGGTACTTCTGTTGCGTAGTATCGTCTCCTTGATATGGGCCAGTCAATTGAAACTGAATCAATCCAATCCAGAAGAATTTGTCTTGATTTTGGAGAAAAAATATTTATTTTGTGTGCAATCTCTACCATTTTTTCTTTGTAATCTAATTGCTTCAAATAAAATTCTGGCATTTCAATAAATTCAATAGCAGTTTTGCTTCTCTCGCTAATTGGTGTTCTATGTGCTTCTGTGGGAGTAATTTTTTTAAGTAAATCTTTTTCTTTTAGTGCTTCAATAATTTTTTTTCTTGCTTCAATAATACTTAGTCCTTCTAAATCGCCAGCATTCTCATTCATTGTCCCGTCTTTATTAATTGCAACTTTTGCTTCTATTCCTTGTTCAATAAAAAACCTTATATCTGTCAGGTCTCCGTAAGAACACATCATCATTATTCCTGTTCCCTTATCAATCTCTGCAGATGGATGTGATTTGCACAAAATTTCTTTATTAAAATAAGGAGTAATAAGTGTTTTTCCTTCAAGATGCGAGTACCTCTTATCTTTTGGATTAAATATTACCATTCCGCAAGTACAAATTAATTCTGGTCTTGTAGTTCCAATTATTACTTCTTCTTTGCTTTCCTTAACTTTGAATACAATGTCATGGAAAAAACCGGGTCTATCTTCATAAATTATTTCTGCATCAGCAACAGTTGTTTGTAGTTTTGTATCCCAGTTAACAACTTTGTTTGCTTCATAAATAAGCCCTTTTTTCCACAAGTCAATAAATGTGGATTGTGTTAGTGTGCGGTACTCGGGACTATCTGTCTGGTAAATATCGCCTATTTTTTTTCCTTCTTCCCAAGAACTGAATCTTATCCCGCATTTGAAAAAGCTGTCAACACTCTCGGCAGTAGTTTCATTGAGTAATCTTCTACAATAAGCAATGGCTTCTTCTCTTTTTAGTTTAGTAAAATTAACTTTGTATTTTTTCTCTGCACTGATTTCTATGGGTAAACCATTTTGGTCTAATCCAAGAGGAAATAGTACTTCGTATCCAATCATTCTTCTGAACCTTGCGATAAAATCCATTATTGTGTATGTTGATGCGTGTCCGATGTGTACAGGAGAATTAATGTATGGGGGGGGAGTATCAATGGAATAAACTTTTTTCTTTGTGCTCTCATTAAAATTATATTCGCGGTCCTTTTTCCATTCATCAAAAATAGTTAATTCCATTTCCTTTGTAAACTTTTTCTCTTTAATCAATTTAACTCACCGCTCTTTGTTGTATCCTTCATTAGTATCGCATTATTTATATTAATGTGAAGAAAGAGAATCAATTTAAAGCTTGTTTTTAGCGCTTTTTCATGCATTAAAAGTTTTTCTGAATTAAAAACAGCAAAATCATTATTGAACGATACAAAACACCTTGTGAATTAATAGCTTCTTTTTTTATTAATAAGAAATCCTTGTTTTTTTGTGTAACAAAAAACACACTTTCATTTAACACACTTTGCTTTCGTTAATTGCTGACTTTTTGGTTAAGTTTATATTTTTCAAAAAAATCATTTATTCAACAAAGCTTATTAACTAGCTTAACTAAGTCTTACTTAGTTAAACTAATTGGAGGTGAGAAATTGGTACAAGCACTAGTCACAATAGATAAAGATACTAACCGTGTTCTAAATGTGATTAAAGCAAAGTATGATCTGAAGGATAAAGGGCAAGCCATACAGATTCTTGCAAAAAAATATATTGAAGAAAAAGAACCGGAACTAAAACCCGAGTACATTGCTAAAATGAAAAAAATAATGAAAGAAGGCAACTATGTAAAATTTAATTCGGTTGAAGAACTTGACAAATACATAAGGGATGGAAAGTAATGTATTCCCTACAATTTAATAAAAATTTAAGAAAAAAATTAAATAAATTATCTATAAAAGACAAAGAAAGATATTCAATTGTAATGAAAAAAATTCAAGAAATTGTTTTGAATCCGTCAAATTATAAAAAGTTAAGGGGAAAAATGTTTGGTTTGTGTCGGGTTCACATAGACAAAAGCTTTGTTCTTACATTTAGAATTAATGAAAGTGAAGAAACTGTTTTTATTGAAGACTTTGATCACCACGATAAAATCTATAAGTGATTAATTTTAATATCCTTTTTATCTCAAATGGGGTTTTGTTTTTTTTTCGACTGATAACCATCTTTTTGCGCGCCTAACTCTTTTTCTTAGAAGTGCTACCTGAGCTTCGGGACTTAAACATTTTTCAAATTCTGTTTTTGGCGCTGTTCGTTGTCCTTTGATAAGCAAATGTTCTATTCTTAATTCAGCAGCTATTTTATCTGCTACTAATTGTCTGTCAAGTAATTTTGCACTATAAGAATAGAAGTGTTTTTCTTGTCCATCAAAATTTGTTGATCTAAATGGTGGCGCTTGATGGAAACAAACTGTTGAGTGAAATCTTTTTCGTATTAAGTAATTAAGCGCTCTTTCAAGTGCAAACCCCCTTAGTAACTCAATCCATTTTCTTTTTCTATTTATTATTGGGGCCAGTGCACGCATTCTTATTGCTCTTGTTCCAGTAAGGTCTTTAGGTAGTGGGTAACCGAGTTCAATACATCTACCCAAAACCATGTTTATCTCTGGACGACTTTTTAGTGCTATAATTAAATCGTCAATTCTTGTTTCAACCAAATTTTCTGTATCAGCATCAATTGTCATCAAAATATCTGGTTTGTATCTGTTCGCACGTAAAACTCCACGAACGAATGCCTCTCCTTTTCCAAGATTTTTCTTTGTTTTTGAATCGGAGTAAATAATATCTACTTGGGGTTTGTCAAATCTAGAATTGAATTCTCTAACAAAAGCTTGTGTTTTATCTGTGCTCCCATCATTCACTACAATAACGTGTCGATTTACAGGATCAGCTCTTTTCCATCTTACAATTGGACGAAGCACTTCAATAATATTTTCTTCTTCATTAAATGCTGGAATAATAATAGTGACTTTTTCGTCCATACTTAATTAGTGTTGTGTCTGAATAAAAATATTTGTTATGGGGTTACGGGGAATTTAACCCGCAATCTTTTTTCTTTAGAAGAAAAAATATTGCATTCAAAAAAGAAACTAGCAGGGCTACCGAAGGTGCCCAAAGCGCCGCCCGATTTTGCGGGCGATGGGGTCACGGGGAATTGGACCCCGATCTGTTCCTCTGCCCTTTTTCTTTAGAAAAGAAAAAGTGTAAGTTGCCCAAAAAGAAAAATTTTGAGATTTACACTTTTGGATTTTT
Organism: uncultured archaeon; assembly: GCA_964402905.1. GTDB lineage: Archaea > Iainarchaeota > Iainarchaeia > Iainarchaeales > JAAZKV01 > JABIDZ01. Next base: position 10,092 of record CAYODU010000001.1, on the reverse strand, counting down.
CTTTCAGAAAAATCTGGAGGGAACCGTGATACCACTACACTATAACCCCAGCACTTTTTATTTTACTTCGTAAAATAAAACCTGCACTAAAAGCACTTCTTTTACTTTGTAAAAGACCTGCACTAGAAAGGCGTTGTTACGCCTGCACTTCTTTTACTTTGTAAAAGACCTGCACTAGAAAGGCGTTGTTACGCCTGCA
>CAYODU010000001.1:0-9793 GCA_964402905.1 uncultured archaeon | reverse complement strand
CTTCTTTTACTTTGTAAAAGACCTGCACTAAAAAATTACTCCACTTTTTTTGCTTTGCAAAATAATGAGTTTTTCTTAACTCATTCTGTGTAATTAAATTGAGTTTAAAGAGTATTTATATTTGTTGTTATTGGGGGTGAAAGTGTTATTTGATGTACTGGTACTTGCCTTTTCTTTTCTCTATTATTTCGCCTTCTTCTTTTAGGAATTCACAAATTATTTTTGTTAGTTCTTCTGAAATATTAACTTGCTTTGCTAACTCTGGAAGACTGAGTTCTTTTTCTATTAACGCTTGATTTATTTTTTGTGAGTATGCACCGAGTAAATTTGTTTCTATTAGATAGTATGTTCCTTCAAAATTCTTTATGCCTTTTAGTTCGCCTTCCTCTATTTTTTCTTTAAATTCATATGAAAGCGACTTTGCTTTTTCTGTGTTTGTTGTAGACAAAAAACCATCTTTTTCTAGAGTATAATCAACTGGAGATTTTTTTTCTGCGTTAAATTCTTCAGAATCTTTTTTCAATCTTTTTTTCTCTTCTAGTGTTTCTTCTTTTACTCTGTAAACACCTTTTTTGTAAGTGTCATTTAACTTGAATACAAATACTTTTTCTTGTACAACGAGTTCTAGCAATGCTTTTTTTTGTTTTTCGTTTAATTTTTCTTCGAACTTTCCTTCAACAAGTTCATTTAAACGAGATTTTTTTATTAAGCCGATTACTTGTTCTTGTTCTTCTATCAAAGGAACATTTACACAAACTTGTTTCCCTTCTTTTTTAACAGCGATTTCTTTGTCTATTAGTAAAAATATTCCTTCTTGGTTAGGAATTAGTTCTAGTTCCTTAAACTTTTTGAGTAAATCATTTTCTTCTTTGCTTAAGATAAGCTTGTTTTCTTCTACTCTAGCCATTTTTTCACTTCAACAAATAGTATTTCCTATAAAAGGTATTTAATAGTGTTTCTTGACTTTGCTTTTTGTCGAAAAATCTTCTGGAAAGTTGTGTTTTTTTTGGTGTGTTTCTAAATAATACTTATATTATGCGTTTTTGCTGTTTCTATAAGAAGTTTTTGTATTTCGCGGTGAAGATTTATCTGGTCATTTATTCGCCTTATTTGTGCGCTAAGAGAATCTGCTGCAAGATGATTCCTTGCTTTAATGTGGGCATCTCTTCTAAGAACAAGTTCTTTTCTTGATTGGGTTAGTGCATCATAAGCTTTTCCAACATTTCTTAATCCGGCTTTTATTTCTCTTAATGCTGCTACTTTTTGTCCTAATTCATTTCTTCTTCTATCCCTTAATGCTTTTTGTGCATTAATTAGATTTGTTTCTCCAGCAACACGATTAGGCATAAGAAAAATATGTTCTTAATGTTAATAAACTTTTTTAATCAAACAGAATTGTTTCTTTGTTACTTGTTTTTCCTTTAAAAATAGAAATTATGGTTGTTGCAGGAAAGATTCTAGCCTTCTTATTACATTTGGGAGATTTTTTCTTAAATAATTTATTTCTCCATCAGTTATAGTTATTGCTTTTCCTTGGGCTTCTCTTTTTGCTACTCTTCCAACAATATTTCGTAAGTCTTGTTGTAACCCCGTGGGTACTCCATCATATAAAGGGCCTTCATAAAGGGCTGGTTGTTTTTTTGGACCAAATTTTTTTGTGGAAAGTTCATCTATGGAAAGCAAAAGTTTTGTTATATTTAGTAATCTTCCTGGGGAAGCTTTCGAATAATTCATCCTTCCCATCCCCTTGTATAATCTCTCAACTTGCCAGCGGACTGTTTCAGGATTTGCTCCAACTCTAGCCCCTCTTGCTTTGAAAGTTTCTAACCCTGGTCTAAAACCCTTATTAACTATGTTTCCACTTATCTCTTTTCTTACAAATCTTTTTTCAGGCAAAAATAACACCACTAGTAAATTAGTTTAAGTTGTTAATATTCTTATCTTTTGTTATTTTTGATAAAACCAAGCTAAGTTTGCAAGAAAGAAACCTATTTATATCTCTTGTGAATATGATTTTAGTGTTGGGTTGAATTTATGGATAAGCGCTGGCGAAATTTGATTATTATTATTGTTATTGTAATTGTTATTGCTGCTATTTTTTTGATTTTGCCTCCATCTAGCAATTCCCAAAAATTTGCTTCTTTGTTAGCCGATAATGATTATTCTAAAGAAGATTTTTCTTATTCTATTAGTTCTTTATCAAGTTATTTTCCTGATGATTTAAGGGATGGTTTAGTTTCATTTTCAAATACTTTGTCAGGTGACGAAAAAAAATATGTTGATGATTTATTAGAAATTGATTCAAGTAAAAAAATTATTTTTGAACAAACAGTTGATCTTGTTGATTTGGATTATTTGGATTACTGTAATCTTTCAGGAGAAGAATATGATTCCTTGATTGATTTAGTTTACTCTGTTGATTATGATATAAATTCTATTTCGCAAAGAGAACAATATTTTGGAGTAAAAATTGATTACTCTAATGTTGAAAGACAGAGACAGGCTTTCATGGATATTCTTATTGAAAAAGACTATGTGTGTGCCGGTTTTTTAGAGGATGAACAATCAATTGAAATTAATGAAGAACTTGATTCTTTAGTTGGTGTTGTTGAATGAAGAAAGTTCTTTTTGTTTTAATTTTAATTTTATTAATTTCTTTTTCTTTTGCTGAAACAGCTCCATTCCCGAATGAAGTGACTTATGGCGGAGAAACTTATTATCTACATTCTTATGATGAAGCCGATGTTGGTAATAGGGTTTATGCGGGTGAGGGAGCAGGGGTTTTGTCCAGATTAGCTGCAGCGGGTATTAAAATTAGTCCAACACTTTTTGATGTTCCTCCTTCAATTTATGAGCTTATGAAACTTGAGTCTGAAAGAATATCTGTTATTAGTACTTATCGGTCTGCTCTTAAAACTGCTCAAGTTTCTTCAAATCCTTCTTGGTTAAAAGGTTCTTTTGCTTTGACTAATAAGCAAATAGTAGGAATTACTGCAAAAATGAATGCTCTTAAGGGTGGTTTGACAAGTGCGGGATATACTCTAGAAATTGGAGCTGCGCAAGGGATTGAAATTACTAAAGGTACGGAAAAAATATTTAAAGTAGTTAATCATGTAAGAAAGTTTGATGCTGCTGCATTAGAATTGGTTTCTGCAGGTGACCAGTTTTTTTTGAAAGGAAGTGCTGCAAGAGATTTAATAACTGCTTCAAAAGGATTGGCTAAATCTGATATATTTTTGTTGAATAGGTTGGTGAAGGGTTCAGCAAAATTAAAGTCTTTAAGTAAAGCGATTGAAGGAGCAAATTCAACATCTGCTGCGACAGCTGCAAAAAATCTTACAAGAGTAAAAGATGAAATTAATGCATTGAATAAAATTATGGAAGCTGCTGGAAAGGGAAAAAATTATTTTAGATTAGTTTCTACTCCAGGGGCTGGAGGAAAAATTGTTCACAGTGTTGAAGCATTAGCAAATACAGGAAGTGGGTATAGAGCACTTGATGCTTTGGTTACTGCAGGAAAATCTGTTCGAACACTTAGAGGAACAACCCCTGCACTAAAAGTTAGTTCAAAATTAGGGGCATTAAAAAGTATTTTGCGTTTTTTAGGAAAAGCTTTTACTGTTCCAATTCAATTAGGGGTTGGTACAGTTAGGGGTGTTGTTTGGGGTTATTGTGAGTGGGTTATTGGGCAAGAAACTTTTGCCGGGTTAGCTCCAGATTTAACGGTTTATTATACTGATAATTCAGGAAATCCTTCGCTGAAATTATTTAGTGATTTTACTCCTATGCGGACTTGCATTGATGATACTTACAAAATAATTTTAACTGGTGGAGATAAATTGTTTACATCGGGTTATGATGTTGGAAATAAAAAAGTTGGGGAAACTTCAAAAGCAGCTAACATTACTGGTTCAGTTGGTTATGGGGTAGTTAATTTTTTCGATTTATCTAGTTTGGCTGCAGATATTTATGATTGGAAAACTAGTTTAGAATATCATGCTTGTCAAGCAGCTGTTTATTCAAAAGATAAACCCGAGTCAGTTCAAAAGATTCACGAAGTTACTGGAGTAGATTTTACTTGTCTTGATGTTGTGGAAAGCGAAGAAGCTGATTTTTCTAATAAAATTTATGCATCTTTATATCCTGTCGGGGATTATTTGACTTTCCAAAGAATAACTTTGGGTAATGGGGCTGCTGAACAAGTTTGGCCGAGCGTTTTCTATAAACTTCATCCTAATGATAAAGAAGGTGATGGGACTTATGGTGAATATCAAGACTATAAAACCACTAAGAAAATATACACTTACAATATGTTAAGTAATACTTGCAATAATGAGTATGGGGCATTGTCAACTGTAGCAACAAAATATAATTTAACTTTAAGAGATTTAATTGATCCTGATAAAGTACAAAATTTTTCTGAAAGTCAAGTTAGTGAAATTAGTTCTTCGAAAAAAAATGTTGTTGAGTGTATTGCAAAGAATGGATTTTACACAGAAACACTAAAGTTTACAGGTATGACCGGAGTTATTGAAGAGGGCACTGATAGTGACACTCTAACAATTTCTTTCAAGGTTAGTGGCACTTCTCAAGATTTACTTGCTTTTTTCAAAGAACAATTAAACGATCCTTCTTTGGATAATGCTTCTCTTATTAATAAAATGACCTTAAAGAAAAACGATGGCAAAGTTATTAGTGCTACAAGCATTTCTGTTTCTGGAGACAAAATTACTATTGTAATGCCTAAAGGAATTCTTGTTGATGGGGGAAAATATATTTTATCTATTTCTGACTCTGAAGGCGGTTACTTCGAGATTACTGCAGTTAAAAAAAAAAATTAATTGATGATTCTTATTTTATTGAAGATACTTCAAATGGTGAAGTTGTTTTAGAAGATTATAGTGCATTGGATTATGATGATAGTGCTTCAGTTGTGGAACCTGAAACTTATATAACTCGAAACGTTTCTTGGTTTTTTAAGGGAACTAAATGGAATTGGAAGTATTCTATATCAAAATCAATGGCTTTTAAGTATAGCAATGAAATGAAAAGAAATTCTCCAGCAAATAATCAAGAGTACTTAGATTTTCTTTCTAGTATTATTGATTTAGATAATCCGATTTTGAAAGATATTTCAAACGGACTTGCTAGTGCTGCAAAGGACGAGGGTTATGATTATTATGAAACCGTGGGTTTCTTTGCTTCTTTTGTTCAAGGGGTAATAACTTATGAGTATGATTCTAAGCAATTTAATTGTCTTGATTATATTCAGTATCCAATTGAATTGCTTGTTAATTCCAAAGGTGATTGTGAAGACAAAGCAACTTTACTTGCAAATCTTTTAGCTATACAAAAATATGATTTACAGCTGATTGATTTAGAGCCTTCTCCTGATTCGGGCCACATTGCATTGGCAGTTAATTGTGCAAAGAGCTATCCTGGTTATAGATATTATATTGATGGAAAAGATTATTGTTATTTAGAATCTACAATGAGTGGATGGACTTTGGGCGGGATTCCAAAAAAGTATGAGGATATTTCAGTTTATGCAAAACAAGTGCCTAATTAGTTTTTCTTATTCAAGATAGGTTTAAATATTTGTAAAGCAGTTGATTTATTATGAAGAAGATTATTGCATCCATTGTTCTCTTGGTTATTCTTTTCAGTGCAGTACTTTTTGTTTATGCTGATAATTATGAAGCAGTGGCTAATTATATTCCTAATAGTGTTGCTCCAGTAGTAGTTGAATCAGGGAAGTCAGTTGCTTATTATTTGAAAATACTTAATATGAATGTTATGAATCAGACTGTTGCTTCAGATAACGCTTTGGGGCAGTGTACTGTGCAAGGGGTTGGAGAATCTTCTGGGACAGATATAACAAAAGTTGATTCACAGAAAGTTGTTTCACCAAGCATAATTGCCTTTTCTGTTGATAAACAATTTTCTGCTTCAGCTGGTTGTGGGGAAAAAGCAATTTCTCTTTATTTAATACCTGATTCAGAAATTAGTAATTATGGTTTTGATTTGGGAAACGTATACATTGCTGGATCTACGGCATTTTCTAATCATTATGCAATTTCTTTAAGTAACCAAGAATCTACTGAAGCATTTCCTTTGGGAAGTAACATATACGGAGTTGTACAACTAAAAAATGGTATTACAAAAATAAAATCTACAAAAGTAAGTGTTGTTGACAAAGAGCCTTTTTGTTACTTTGAGTGGTCTAATGAGATGTGGGGAAATAATTCTTGGTTCTCAGTAAAATGTCTAAATGGTGAGACTTTAAAATTCGTTGAAGATTCAACGGAATTCTTTACTTCTTCTGATGGTCAAAGAGTGAAAGAGGGTTTGGAAGCAACTATTGATTATTCAATTAATCCTAGTACTAAATTGAAGATAAGGATTGTGCCAGATACTTGGTTTTTCAATGAATTTATCATTTATTCAGTACAAATCCAATAATCCCCGCTTCTAGTGAAAACGTTATATTTATAAACTATTGAAGCACCAATATATACGATAACTTAGTTCCATTACTAAGTTAACGAGGGGTGTTGGTTTTGTTAAAAATATACAAGCTATTAACGGCGTTAACTATTCTTATTTTGGCTTTATCAGTAACAAGTGCTTTCCCGTTAAGCGTACCTACGAATGTAGAAGTTTTTAATGAAGCAACGGTTTTAGTGGATATAACCAATAACTCGTTAGAGCAAAAAGCTCTTTCGATTAATCTATTTGTCCCATCAACAACAACTATTTATGCTCCGAGTAGCATTTCTCCAAATGAAACAGTAACCGCAAAAATAATAATAAAAAACAACTTTTCAAATTACACAGAAATTTCATCAAAACTAGAAGTTTACTTGGGAACTGATTTAGAGGAAAGAGAATTAAGTATAAAATTTTATGGTGGAAATGCTCCGGCTGATCTAAGTGGACTATTTGGAATATTTTTAGGTTCTTTTGCGGGTGCAGAATCGCTTTTTGGTGAAACAATTGCATTTACTCCGCTAGAATGGACAGTGCTGTTTGTATTAGTTTTAGTGGCAGTAGTTCTGCTAATAGCTTTTGTTGCAAGAGTTGCAAGAGGCGTTTAGAATGGATAACGGTGCAAAAATAAACCATATGTGTAAACTACTTGGAATAATTTTTGTTCTGCTAGCCATAACTGTCTTCGCTAATGCAACCACGTATTCCCTTAACTGCTCAAACACATTTAATTGTTCAATAAAAGATTATTGTCAAGGTATTCCGGGGGCAAATCCTGCTTTGATAGTTCACAATGGGACAGCAATAAGTTATTCTTTGGGTGCCCAACCCACAACATATTATTTTAATTCAAATACAACTGGAGAACACTTTTGTTCTGCAACAGTAAAAGTAACTGCGATGCATGATCAGGGACAAACAAATGAAACCACTTCTATTTACATTAATGGAACATTAATTGGAACAACAAAAGATAATTATTGTAATAGTTCTAGTGGAAGTTGTACTTTTTGTGGAATTGATTCCCAGAAGTTACCAACAAAAATAGTTAATCTTTCACAAAACAATGCAGTAAAAATTGAGGGACATGATAGTCACGGAGTAGTAGCAGTAATTATTGATTGTTCTCCAAGCGGAAATCCAAGTTGTGAAAATAATTTAGCTCCATTCTTTCAAACAATTCAAGACAAAACAATTCACTATAGCTCTTCATTCACAATTGATTTGTGGGATTATATGCGTGATTATGATAACAGTTTATCAAGCCAAAAAATAAGTTTTTCGCTTTCAAACAATAATATTTCTTGTAGTCTAGATAATAATAGATACTTAATATGTAATGCATCAACTCTTTTGGGAAATACAAATGTAAAAATAAAAGCAACTGATATATGTGATAACAATGGTGAAGTAAACTTTAATGTAACAGTAATAAATAATCCGCCAATACTAAGCGTTCCGGATAAAACAGAATCTTGTGCGGCAGATTTGAATAATTTTATTGATTTGAGAAAGTATTCTGTTGATGAAAATGTAAATGACTTAAATTACCAGTTACTTTCACAGTCAAATGCAGCACTGCTTAGCTGTTCTATAACAGATAAATATTTTGTTTCTTGCACAGTTAATTCTTGTTCAGATAATTACTCAGAATTAGTTGTAAGAGCAACTGATGACTATAATCTTTTTGATGATGATGCGTTCAAAATATTTTTGAAGAATACTCCGCCTTATTGGATAAAGAATTTGCCAACACTTTGTCTTAATTATGAACAATTCAAATTCATTGACTTGAAAGAATATGTTTATGATTTAGAAGATAAAAATGATTTGGATTTCAATCTCTCCCAAAGTAATTCTAGTGCAGTAAATTGTTTTATTGAAGATAATTACTATCTTTCATGCAATAATATAAGTAACTTGGCTGCACAAAACGTTCTTACAGTAATTGCGATTGATTCGGAAGGGCTAACTGCACAAAAACAAATGACAATAAACACTAATTGTTTTGACAATAATAAAGGACACTATGCGTTCTACTCTGAAACAAAAGGAATTTGTCTGGAATCCTGTACTTCTTACACAACACAATTAACACTAAAGAACGATACTAGTGAATCACAGTGCTTTAACTTTGATTTGGATTACATAGGAAGCTTTAATGTTTCACTTGGGAAAAATAATTTTTGTTTGGGAAAAGGACAAACAACTCTTATCCCACTAAGTGCAAATACTTGTCAATCAGACTTTTCTCATTATAGTGTAATAGTTTCGGATACAGATCAAAATCTTTCTCTGACATTTGATTATGATATTGGTGCATGTAATAATTTTGATGGATTTAGATTAACAGAATTTGATGGAAAAGTTTGTCAAGGCGAAAAAAGAACTTTCCCAGTTGAAGTTAGAAATACTTCAACACAAACAAAAACAATTAATTTGCTTGCGGAAAACGAAATGATTCTTCCTTACTTTGGTAGAAACAGTGTTACTCTTAATAGTGGGCAAACAAAAAATGTTGATTTAACAATTAATGCAAGAAATGCTTCTCTTGGTTATTATAGTATTATGCTTGGGGGAGATGCAACTAATTATCACATTGAGAAAAAACTTGAAGTGGAAGTAGTTGATTGTTCTGATATACAAAAAAGAAATTTTATTATTGGCGCACCAAGTGTGTGTTATGATGTTTCAAGAGGACAGATTTTTGAAGGTTCTTTTAGTGTGAAAAGACTTAATGAGGGTTGTGGTTATTGTTCAGCAAACGAAAAAAATGTTTTACTATATTTAACAGGAATGCCAAATGAATTAGCTTACAATCAGATTGGCTTGCGTTACTCACAAGAAAAAAGTATTGACTTTTCTGTTTTTGTACCTGCTAATGCTCCAGCTGGTCCAAACTTTTTAACAATAAGTGGGGAAGAAGTTCCTTTAACAGCATTTGATACTGATATCGGATTTATTGATGATGAACAAATATGTTTGAATGTTTTGGGTGAGAGTTCATCTACTATTACAGTTAGAACACAAGCAAAAGACATTTTTTGGTGTGACTCAGAAATATTTGAATTTGAAGTTATTAATACTGGTGACTTTGATGAAAACTTTTCTCTGACAGCTACAGCTATTCCATACGGAATAAATGTTTCTTTTTCACAGAATCAGATAACTGTCCCAAAAGGACAATCAAAAATAGTTTATGTTTCTGTAGCAACTACTCCTTTATCACAGATAATGGATAACCAGAGCATTACAGTTAATCTCTCTGGAAGAATAAATCTTTCATCAAGAATGTATTTTAATG